>JAPKHL010000003.1 GCA_026646875.1 Rhodocyclaceae bacterium
GTCAGCACCACGGCGACCAGCGTCCCGAGCAGGCCGATCGACCACGGCGGCGCGAGACGCGGCCGCTCAACGGGCGTCGCAGCGAGCTTCGAGCGTTGCAGCAGCATGGTTCAGGGCGTAGTGGCGGAGTTCGCCGGCGGTGCGTCGGGGCGCCAGCGGCTTGCCGTTCAGGCGCAACTGGCAGGGGGGCGGCAGGGCCAGTGCGAATTCGAGCGGCTGGTGGCCGCTCAGGGTGAAGCGCAGGCCGTCGTCGCCGCGCGCGTGCGCGGTGAGACGGGCGTTGGCGTCGTACAGATAGGGTTGCGGCGCCGGCGCCGGCGACAGGCGCAGGGTAGCCTCGGCGCCGTCGAGGTGCGCATAGTGGCCTTCGCCGCCCGGCCGGTGACCGGCGATGCCCTGCGAGTGCGCGGGGTCCGGCGTGCCGAGTGCGGGCGGTACGCGCAGGGTGCGCAGTTCCCCGTCGCCGCGGATCCGCCAGGCGTCGCCGTCGCGGGCGATGCTCACGGTGTTGAAGTCGAGCGCCTTGCGGATGAAGGCGGAAGCGTGGATGACGTGCGGCGACTGCGCCAGCGCCCAGCCGTAAACCTTGTGCAGGGCGGCCAGCGAGGCCCGCTTGCTCGCCGAGTAGCTGTGGTAGTAGATGTCGATCGGCTTGAGACGGCGCGGCGCGTTGGTCAGCTCGAAGGTTTCGATGACGCGCTCGAAACCGTAGAAGGGGCCGGTCCACAGGTTGGTGTAGACGTTCTCGTTCATCACCGGCGCGTAGGTCTGGAAAACGCCGCCGAGCGGCACGCCGAGCGCGGACACCGCGCTCAGGCTGGGAAAGTCGCGGGTGATCACCGTGTTGCCGCCGTTCATGTTGAGCACGCCGATCTCGGCGGTCTGGCGCAGGGCCTCGGCCTCGGGTTCGGCGTCGCCGCTCCACAGCAGGATGGCGACCCGCTTACCCGGCGGCGCCAGGCGGCTCTCGATGTAGCGGATCGAGCCGGCGATCTCGCGCTCGAGGTCGGGCCGGTAGCCGGGCAGCGGCAGGTGGTAGGCGTCGTCCTCGCCGGCCGGCGCTTCGCCGAGCCGGGCGCGCAGCCAGTCGAAGGGGTGCGAGTAGGTGTGGCTGGCGATCTCGACCCAGGGCAGGGCGAAGATTCGCCGGGCGACGTTCTCAAGCTCCGGCGAGAGCTTGGGGAAAAGGCCGTGCGGCGCGGTTTCGCCCTCGATCACCGACATCGTGGTCGGCAGGCGGTAGTGGGCGATCACCTCGTCGAGCAGGACGCGTCCGGCGACCGGCGCACCGGCCCGTTCGGACAGTGAGGGAAAACCGTCGCCGTCGATGTGGATGAACATCAGGCGGCGGCCGTTCTCGGTCGTGGTGTCCGGCACCGGCATCTCGGGCAGCGCGAGCGCGGCGCGCAGGAAGGCGAAGGGGTCGATCACCCAGCGTGCCTGTTCGGTGCCCGGCACCATGGCGATCACGAAAGGATCGAGCACGTACCCGCCCCAGGCGGTGAGGGCAGCCGCGTCGAAGAGGCCGCCGCGCGCGTCGGCGATGCGCAGCAGCGGCCGGGCATCGCCGCGCCGCTCGCCGCCGGCCAGGCGGAGCGGACGCAGCAGGGCGCGGTCCGGGCGCGGCGGTGCCTCCAGTCCGAGCATCGGATCCTGCGTGGCGACGCGCAACGCACCGGCTGTCGGCGTGCCGGCGTTTTCCAGTCCGAGCTCGCGCAGTCGGCCGTCGAGCGCCGGGCCGAGCTGGCCGAACACGGCGACGCGCAGGCCGTCGGCCATCTGCCGGCGCAGCCAGCGGGCGAGGGCCAGCGGATCCTTCGGCTGGCCGTTGATCCACAGCACGATGCCGGCCGCCTCCCCGGCGAACGAACGCTCGGGCAGCGGGGCGCGCACGTCGAGGTACTCCGGGACGTAGCCCATGTGCTGCAGCGGCATGGTGGCGAAGCGTACCGCCTGCGTCTGGTGCAGGAGCGGAGCCTCCTCGCTGCTGTAGAGCATCAGTACCTTGCGCGGCATCGCCTCGTGGCGGCCGATGCCGAGCGTGGCGAGCGCGCTGTCGGTGACCCACGGCACGATGCCGAGGGCCCGGATGCGCTCGGCGGTAGCGCGCATCCGGGCGCGCTCGTGCGGCGGCAGGTAGTCGATGGCGAGCACCGGCAGGCCGTGCGTGTCGCGCGCCTCGCGCAGGCGCGCGAGCAGCCACTCGCGGTCGGCCTCGGCGACCTCGACGTAGCGCTGGCGGCGGGCATCCCAGCCGGCGAACAGCGACTCGGCGGCAACCATCCGCACCTTGTCGCGAACGCGCGGCAGGACCTCGAAGCCGCGGTTGAGGATCAGCGCGATGCCGGGAAAGCGCCGGTGCAGCGTCTCGATCACGGCGACCAGACCGGCCTGCTGGGCGGCCTCGTCGACGCCCGGGGCCAGGCGGTAGGAATCGAGAGTGTCGAGGAAGAAGCCGCGATAGCCGCGCGCCCACAGCGGCGCGACGATGCGCTCGGCGAGCAGCGCCGGCCACTCCGGATGCGCAAGATCGACGACCCGCGAGCCCCAGTCGGCATTTTCCGTCAGGAACAGCGAGGGCGGCAGGTCGGCGGCGCCGGCGCGGCGCGGGTGCACCTCGCCGACGCTGACGTAGGCGTAGAGCGCGCTGTAGGACTGACGGGCGCGGTAGCGCTGCGGGTCGTGGCCGTGATCGGGCTCGACGACGACGATGTCGAAGGCCTTGAGCGCGTCGAGCGGGGCGTGCGCTCCGTAGTGGAAGGCAACCGAGGGGGACGGATCGGCTGCCCGCAAGGGCGCGGCCTCCAGGAGGCCGAGCAGCGCCAGCAGGCCGGCGGCGAGCAGGCGGACGGCGCGGAACGGAGCGGGCTGGCCGGTGGACAGGCCGGCTTCGCGCCTCACGCCGCCGCGTCCCACAGGCGGCGCAGGCCGTCGGCGAGCGGCGCGAAGCCGGTGACGCCGAGTGCCGTGACCAGGCGCTGGTTGTCCGCCGCCGAATCGCGGATATCGCCGGCGCGGGGCGGGCCGAAGCGCAGCGCCGGCGCGCGCCCGCTGACGGCGCCGAGCGTGGCGGCCAGGTCGAGCAGCGAGGTGCTGTGTCCGGTGGCGACGTTGCATACCCCGGTCAGCGTGGCGTCCAGCGCCGCGACGTTGGCGCGTGCCACGTCGCCGACGTAGATGAAGTCCCGCGTCTGTCGGCCGTCTCCATGCAGGGTCAGCGGTTCGCCGCCGCGCAGGCGGTCGCAGAAGATGCTGATCACGCCCGAGTAGGGCGAGCGGGGATCCTGGCGCGGGCCGTAGACGTTGAAATAGCGCACGCCGAGCGTGGAGAGGCCGTAGAGAGCGCCGAACAGCTGCGCGTACTGGTCGTTGACCAGCTTTTCCAGCCCGTAGGGGGAGAGCGGGGCGGCCGGCGTCGTTTCGTCGATGGGCAACCGTGCCGGGGTGCCGTAGACCGCGGCGCTGGAGGCGTAGACCAGCCGGCGCACGCCGGCGCGCCGCGCCGCGTCGAGCACGGTGAGGAATCCGGTGAGGTTGTGCGACGCCGAGTCGCACGGTGCGTCCACCGAGGCGGCCACCGATACCTGCGCGGCCAGGTGCAGCACGTGCGTGACGCCGTCCATCGCCCGTGCCACGGCGTCCGCGTCGCGGATGTCGCCGACCATCAGTTCGAGCGCGGGGTGTGCCGGGAGGTTTTCGCGCCGTCCGGTGGACAGGTTGTCGAAGACGCGCACGCGCGCGCCGCGCGCCAGCAGCGCGTCCACGGTGTGCGAGCCGATGAAGCCGGCGCCGCCGGTCAGCAGGTAAGTCATTTCTTCTGGTTCCCCGATCAGGCGCTCGATTCTAGCGCCGAAACGGCGCGCGGGCTGCCAACAATCACACGCTCGACAGCCACCGACACCCGCCGCGCGCGCCGGCATCGCCGAATGCGCGGCGTTCGCGCGGCAGATGTCAGATCGTGTCAAATCCTCGCCGGACGGAATTTTGGTGCGCCGGCGATCGGGATTACCATGGCGCCTCCCGGTTTACCGCGCTCCCGGCGGCTCGACATGCGTATCGAAAATCTGCTACTCCGCGTCCACACCCTTCCCCTGCTCGCTGCCGTCCTTGCCGCCAACGCGCTTGCGGCCGAACCGTACGTACATGTGGTCGAATCGGGGCAGACCCTGATCGGCATCGCGCAGTCCCTGCTGCAGCGGCCGGCCGACTGGCCGCAGCTGCAGCGCATCAACCGCATCGACGATCCGCGCCGGCTACAGCCGGGCCAGCGCCTGCGCATTCCCCTCGGGCTGCTGCGTGCCGCCGAGCGTTCGGTGGAAATCGTGCACCTGACCGGAACGTTGACCGTCGATGGGCGCGTGCCTGCGGTCGGCGAGCGGCTGCGCCGCGATGCGACGATCACCGTGGCGGACGGCGGGGGAACCCTGCGCTTCGAGGACGGCACCGAGGTGCTGCTCGCGGCGCGCACGCGCTTGCGCCTGCAGGAGGTTTCGCAATCGCCGGCAACGCAGACCTACAACCACCGGCTCGAACTGGAACAGGGCGCGCTCGAGGCGCACGTTCCGAACGCCGATGGCGGACGTCGCGCGGTCAGCGTGCGTGCCCGCGGCGCGGTGCTCGGGGTGCGCGGAACGCGCTTCCGGCTGGCCGAAGGCGAGGGCGGGCGGGCGCTGCGGGCCGAGGTGACGCAGGGGCGGGTCGACGTGCACGGCGGCGCCGGCCGCGCCCGGCCGCTGGAAGCCGGCCAGGGGCTGCACATCGTTCCCGGGACGCGTCTTGGCGCGCCGCAGGCCCTGCTGCCCGCGCCGGACCTGTCGGCGCTGCCGGCCGAGTTCACCCGGCCGGAGCTGAGACTTGCCTTTCCCGCGCTGCCCGGCGCCGCCCGCTACCGGGTCACGGTCAGCAGCGATCCCGAGGGACGCCGGCCGTTGCAGCAGCAATTGAGCGAGCAGCCGGTGGCCCGCTTCGCCGGCCTGCCGGACGGCGATTACTGGGTCGGGGCGCGGGCGCTGGCGGCCGACGGCATGGAGGGGCTGGACGCACTGGCGCCGCTGCGGCTTGCCGCGCGGCCCGAGGCGCCCTTCCCGCAGCAGCCCGGCGAGAAGAGCCGGGCTGCGTCGACGGCCTTCGCCTGGGCGCGCGTCGCGGAAGCCGTGCGCTACGAACTGCGGATCGGTGACGATCCGGGCTGCGGCGGAACGTCGGCGACGCATCCCGTCGCCGACGGCGATTTTCCGACGCTGGCGCTCGCGCCCGGCCGCTACCACTGGTGCGTCGCCAGCGTGGACCGGAACGGCAAGCGCGGTCCCTTTTCCGACCCGCGCATGCTCGACGTCCTGCCGCCGCAGGCTGCCGTCGACCGTGTCGAGACCGCCGACGGACAGATGAATTTCGCCTGGCCGGGCGAGGCGGGCCAGCGTTTCGAGTTCGAGCTGGCCCGTGATGCCGGTTTCACCGACATCGCCATCCGCCGGCAGGTCGACGAGGCGCGGATCGCCCTGCCGACCCCGCCTTCCGGCACCTACCACGTGCGTGTCAGGGCGACCGACAGCGACGGCTTCACGGGGGCGTATTCCGCGCCGCAGCGCGTCGAGGTGCCGGGCGGCGCACCGTGGTGGCTGCTGCTCCTGCTGTTGCCCGCCCTATGACGCCGAGGCTCGGGGGCAGGCAGCGCATCCGCGCCGAATGGCTGCTGATCACCCTGTGCCTGTCCGGCCTGGCCGTCGCCGCGACGCTCTTCGGGTGGTTTCGCGGTCTCGATAACGCCATCCACGATACGGCGCTCGCGCTCGAGCGCCCGTCCCTGCGCGAGGATACCGTGATCGTGGCGATCGACGACGCCAGCCTGCGCAGCGTCGGGCAGTGGCCCTGGCGGCGCACCGAGCACGCCCGCATGCTCGATCTGCTGGGCCGGGCCGGGGCACGGGTCATCGTGCTCGACGTGCTGCTGGCCGAGGCGAGCGATCCGGCCGACGATCGCGCGCTGGCCGAGGCGCTCCGGCGCAACGGCAACGTGGTCCTTGCCGCGGTGCCCGGCGAGGCGTCCGGACACGGTTGGGATGCGCGCCCCCTGCCGCTATTCGCCACCGCCGCAGCCGCCACGGGGCACATTCTCACCTCGGTGGATGAGGACGGCGTGCTGCGCAGCTTTGTGCCGGAGGTTGTCAGCGCGGGGGAGCGCTACCGCCACCTCGCTCTGGCGGCGCTTGCGCGTCAGGCCCGGCTGCCGGCGCTGCCGGTGGCGACCGGCCTGCGCTTTCCGCTGGCACGGATCGATCCGGCGCAGCACCGCGTATCCGCCGCCGACGTCCTGGCCGGCCGCGTTGCCCCGGAGCGCTTCGCAGGCGCAACGGTGTTCATCGGCGTGACCGCCAGCGGGGTCGGCGATTACCATGCGATTCCCGCCTGGGGCAGCAGCCTGGCGCCAGGCGTCGAGGTGCACGCGGCGATCTTCGAGGCGGCACGCGGTGGCGGGCTGGTCGTTCCGCTGCCGATGGCGCGGGCCGCGCTGATCGCGACGGTGCTGGTGGTCGCGATGATGAGCCTGCTCTCGCGGCTTGCCGCGGGGTCCGGCGGGGTCTTCGTGCTCGGCGGGGCGCTCATCGTCGTGCTGCTCGCCGCCGTCTTGCTCAACGCCGGTATCTGGTGGCCGCCCGCCGGCACCCTGGCCGCCCTCTGCCTGTGCTATCCGCTCTGGAGCTGGCGTCGCCTGGAGGCCGCCGAGCGCTTCTTCGACGAACAGATGGCACGGCTGACGAGTGACTGGCCGGCGCCTGAGCACGCCAGTGCGTTCGACCGCCTTTCCAGCCGCATCGATCGGGTGCGCGCCCTGCAGACACGGCAGGAGGCCGAGCACCAGCGCCGCGAGCAGACCCTCCAGTTCATCTCGCACGACATCCGGGCACCGCTCACCGCGATCATCTCGCTGCTCGATCTGGTCGAGCACGATCCGGGGCGGATGCGCGACGAGGACTGGTTCAATACGCTGAACGGTGCGGCCCGGCGCTCGCTGTCCATGGCCGACGACTTCCTGCGGCTGGCCCGCGCCGAGGCGATCGATGTCGCTGCATTCGAGCCGGTCGACCTGGTGGCAGTGCTCGAGGAAGCGGTCGACGATGTCTGGCCGCAGGCCCGGGCGAAGGGGGGCGCCATCGAGCGCCGGCTGTCGCACGAGGAAGCCTATGTCCGCGGCGATCCGGGGCTGCTGCAGCGGGTCTTCGCCAACCTGCTGACCAACGCCGTGGCGCATGGCGACGCCTCGGCACCGATCGCCGTCGGACTGACCGCCCTGCACGGCGAATGGGCGGTCAGCGTCAGCAACGCTCCGCCGCCCGGGGACCGCCGCAGCGCCGGTCACGGACTCGGCCTGCGCATCGTCGAGACCATCGTCGCCGGTCATGGCGGGCGGATCGACGCGGCCGTCGCGGGGGCGGGCGTCCACGCCGTGCGTGTCTACCTGCCGGCGGCGGGGTGATCGGCGTGTCGTCACTGCCCGGCCTCAGGATCGCCCTGGTCGAGGACGATCCCGCCCAGCGCAAGGTGCTCGGCACCTGGCTCGAGGACGAGGGCTGCCGGGTCGTCATGTTCCCCGAGGCGGACGCCTTCCTGCGCGCGGTCGGCCGCGAGACCTTCGATCTCGTGCTGCTCGACTGGATGCTGCCCGACCTGCCGGGCGACGCGGTGCTGCGCCTGCTGCGCGGCGAACGGCGCTTCATCACGCCGGTCATCATGGTCACCAGCCGCGACGCCGAGGAGGACATCGTCGCGGGTCTCGCGGCGGGAGCCGACGACTACCTGGTGAAACCGGTGCGCCGCCTGGAAATGCACGCGCGCATCGAGGCCGCGATGCGCCGGGTGCGCGGCTACGTCGAGACCGGCGAGGCGCTGCTCAACGGGCCCTACCGCTTCGACCTGCGGGCACGCACGGCGAGCGTGGCCGGCGTGCCCGTGACGCTCACCGACAAGGAGTTCGAGCTGGCCGTCTTCCTCTTCCGGAACCTTGGCCAGATGCTCTCGCGCAAGCACATCATGGAGTCGGTGTGGGGTGTGCGCGCCGACCTGCGCACGCGCACCATCGATACCCACATCTCCTCGCTGCGCCGTACGCTCGACCTGCGCGCCGAGAACGGTTTCCGGCTGATGTCGATCCATCGCGTCGGCTATCGCCTCGAGCGGACCGAAACCTGAGCTCCCGCTTTCCCCGCCCTCCCGCGGGGGGTCTCAATTGACATGATTTGACAGGACCGGCCGGCGCTGGAAGGCCCGCCGTTCCTATACTCGCGGCTTTTCGAAAAGCACGGGAGTCCGGGTCTCATGTCGGTTCTTGCATACTTCGCACATCCGCTGCGCGCGACGCCGGCGCGGCGCGCGGCAAGCGTCCTCCTCGCGGTCGCGGGCCTCCTCGCCGCACCGGCGGCCTGGGGCGTCACCACGGTCAACCTGACCAAGACGCTGGGCAATCCCGGCCCGGTCGAAAGCGGACAGACCTTCAACTACAACCTCGCCTGGAGCTGTCCGGGCTCGGTGACCCCCGCCGACGACTGCATCAGCATGCACATCGTCGAAAGCCTGCCGCTCGCCCTGCAGGCCACCGCGCTGCCGGCGCCGGACGGCAAGCTGGCCAAGGTCTGCGTGCAGAATCCGGGGGATCCGCTTCCCGATTACGCCACCTGTCCGGCAGGGGCCGCGCCGACGCCGGCCGGCGCCACGCTGCACTTCATCTTCATCAACCGCGTGACTGCCGGCGATTCAGGCAGCCTGCTGGTGACCACCCGTTTCCCGGTCGGCAGCACGCCCGACGGTACCTCGGCGACCAATACCGCGACCATCGCCGCGCAGTGCGACAGCGTGGCCGATCCCGCCTGCGTCAATCCGGTGCCGGTCGCGACGAGCAGCGCACCGATCACCGCCACGGCACGCGACGAGGTGTCGCTGAGCAAGAGCATCCTATCCAACGCCGCGATCGGTTTCGACATGGTCTACCGCATCCAGGTCTGTCCGGGCAGCGGCACCGGTTACCTGTATCCGACCAACGCCACGCTCACCGACACGCTGCCGGCGGAAGCCACCTTCGTTGCGGCGAATCCGGCACCGGCTTCGGTGGCCGGACAGGTGCTGACCTGGAACCTGGCCAGCCCGCTCACCAGCTGCCAGAACATCGACGTGACGGTGAATTACGGGGCCGGGCTGAACAATCCAGGCGACATCCGCAACAACAACGTCAGCCTCGCCTACGATCCGCTGCCCGGCTCACCGGCGCTGCCGCGCACCGCCGTGCGCACGCACACCCTGAGTGCGCCGGCCCCCGGCCTGAACACCAGCAAGACCGTCAACGATGCGGTGGTGAACGCCGGCCAGACGATGCGCTACACGCTGGTCGCCGACAACAGTGGCAACATTCCGCTGGGCGTCCGGTTCGTCGACGCCGTGCCCGGACTGTGCCGGGTCTCCAGCTTCTGGATGCGCGCCGACGCGACAGCGTGCGCCGTGGTGCTGAGCGACAACTCGGCGGGCACCTGCAACGCGGCGGGCGGCGGCACGCGCACCGCGGCGAGCACCGGCGCGGACAACGTCGCCCTGTTCGTCAAGTCGATCGAGGTGCAGTACGGGGATGCCGGCAATCCGCTGGTCGCTGTCGGCGGCAGCCGCTCGGTGACGATCGATTGCGACGTGGTCAACCCGGGCTGGGACGGCAGCAATCCGCCGCTGCCGGCGATCGTGAACAACACCGCCACCATCGATGGCGCCAACGGTGTCGCCACCAGCGGGCCGCACACGCCGTCGCGCAATGTCACCCTGCGCGATGCGGCGGCCAACCCGACCTTCCAGCCCGATGCGACGAAAACCAAGACGGCGCCGGCCGGCACGGTGGCGCCTGGCGGCAACGTCACCTTCAGCATCGCCATGACCAATTCCAGCGCCTACTCCTCGGCGCCCGAGCAGGTGGCCATGGTGCAACCGGTGTTCGCCGACCTGCTGCCGGCCGGCATGGCCTTCGTCAGCTCGAGCCTGAGCGCCGCGCCTGCCGGCTGCACCAGTGCCGGCGCCGACACTCCGGCGATCCACGTGATCGCCGATTACAACGGCAGCGGCCGCCAGCTGGTCGTCTGGGACTGGACGGGGAAGACCTGCAGCCTGGCGCGCGGCGATACCGTCACCTTCAATCTGGTGGCCAGCGTGGGCAATACCACCCTGGCCGGCACGCGCACCAACAACGTGACCTTCCTCGGCTCGAACAATCCGGGCGCCACGCGCGCCACCGAGGTCTGTGCCACCAGCGGCGGCGATCTCGCCGGAATCCTCGGCGGCACCCTCGACGGCGCCACCGGCGTCGCCGATCCGGCGCACCTCTGTCACGCCGGTGGCGGCACCTTCCAGGTCCAGCGCATCACCAACATCACCTCCAACAAATCCGTCACGGGCTCGCTGGAAGCCGCCGGTACCTGGCTGCTCAACACCGCCGAGCCGAACAACGTCGCCCGCACCGTGCACGAAGGCAATGTCTGGTGGCGCCTGCAGATCAACAACACCGCGAACATTCCGCTCGACAACGTCGAGATCGTCGACATCATTCCGGCGGCGCCGGCGGACAATCCGACCGGTATCGGCAACAGCGGCGTCGGCACCGGAGCATCGCTCGGCAGTACCTGGAGTCCGCGCTTCGTGCGCGCCATCGATCTGTCGGCAGCGCCCGGCGGTACCCGGGTGTATTACTCGCAGGCGGCCAATCCCTGCCGCAATGCCATCGTCGCCGTGCCCGGCTGCAACCCGATGACCACCCTGGCCGACGGGGTGCCGCTCAGCGACGAGACGACCGCGCCCCTGGCGGGCGCTCCCGGCGAATGGTCAACGGTGCTGCCGAACGACCCCGAGCGGGTGCGTGCCTTCCGCATCGTCTATCCGCCGGCCTACCAGATTCCGCCGGGCCAGACGCTGACCTTCGCCTTCCCGATGTTCGTGCGCGCCGACGCGCCGCTGACCGACTGTGCCGGCGCCGCCAGCTCGGCATGCTCGAACATCGCCTGGAATACCTTCGGTTTCAGTTACCAGGAGGCCGACAGCCATCTGCCCAACCAGTCCGCGCCGACGCGCGTCGGCGTGGTCGTCCAGCCGTTGCCGCCGGGCACCGCCGGGCTCGGCAACTTCGTGTGGCATGACACCAACCAGAACGGCCTGCAGGACGCCGACGAACTGCACAACGGCATCAACAACGTGCTGGTCGAGCTGTGGCGCGATCCCGACGGGGTGCCGAACAACGGCGACGAGATCCGGCTGGTCGAGGCGTTGACCGCGAACCACCCGCTCAGCGGCCTGCCCGGCCACTACCATTTTCCCGTCCTGGCGCCGACGGTGGGCGCCGAGCGCTACTTCGTCCGCTTCCACCCCCCGGCCGGCATGACGCCCTCGCCCGCCAACCAGGGCGGCAACGATGCGGTCGATTCCGACGGCGTGGCCACGCTCGTCGGTGCGACGACCGTCGATCAGACGGCGGGCGTTTCGCTTGCGCCGGGGCAGGACCGGCTCGACGTCGATCAGGGATATTTCGCTCCGGCCGTTTTCAGCCTCGGCAACCGGGTCTGGTACGACGACAATAACGACGGTATCGACAACGACGGACCCGGCCTCGGCGCGGGCAGCGGCACCGGCATCGCCGGCGTCGGGGTAGAGCTGTGGGCCGTCGATGCCGGCGGCAATCCGACCGGCGGCGCGCCGCTGGCCAGCCAGGCGACCAACGCCAGCGGACACTACCTGTTCACCGGACTGGCCGCCGGCGATTACCGGGTGGTCATTCCGGCCGGCCAGTTCGCCGCCGGGCAGCCGCTGCAGGGGCTCTATTCGAGCGCGGTGACGCGCAGCGGCGCCGGCTTCACCGAGGGGGCGCCGGCCGCCGGCAACAGCGATCAGGACGTGCGCGACCACGGTGGCGTGCTGTCCGCGCCGCTCGGCGCGATCCCGGCCGGCAGCGTCGCCAGCGGCCGGGTGACGCTCGGACCGCTGAACGGCGAACCGGTGGGGGAGACCGGGACGCTCGGTCCGCGCCAGACGCCCGGTTTCTATGACACGACGCCGGACAATCGCGGCAACCTGACGCTCGACTTCGGTTTCTACGCCCTGTCGGTGGGCAACTACCTGTGGTTCGACGACAACAACAGCGGTGTCTGGGAGGCCGGCGAGGCGCCGGTCGCCGGCGTCACCGTCGAACTGCTCGACAGCCTCGGCAATCTCGTCGGCAGCGCCGTCTCGGATGGCGGCGGCTACTGGCGGGTCGACGGACTGGCCGCCGGCGCCTACCGGGCCCGGATCGCCGCCGCGGCCTTCGCGCCCGGGCAGCCGCTCGCCGGGCGCCGCAGTTCGACCGGGGCTTCGACCGATTTCACCCTGACCGGCGACCGCCGGGATCACGGCGTGGATGACGCGAACCCGGCGGCGAACGGCATCCTGAGCGTCGCCTTCGCCCTCGGCAGCGCCCTGCCGGGCGGTGAGCCGACCGGCGCCGGCAACGGCGCCAACGGACCGCGCGGCGATCGCGCGGACAACCTGACGGTAGACTTCGGCTTCGCGCTGGCCGGCGCGCCGGTCGCGCCACCGCCGGGGACCGGTTCGCCGGTCGGCGTTCCCACCCTGTCCGAATGGGGCGTGCTGCTGCTTGCGCTGTTCATGCTGCTGGCCGGCCGCCGCGCCATCGGCGGCGCGTGCGCGGGCGGTGCGGCGCGCCCCGTATAATAGGCTGCACGCTTTTGCGTGCGGGGCGTGTTCCGGCATGCCCCGCCGGGCGCCTCCGCCGCCCTCGACCTCGCCTGCTCCCGGGACCGCATGCCCTTCTTCCTCCTCCGCTTCCTGCTCCTCCTGGCGCTGCTCTTCGGACTGGAGCTGCTGGCGCCGGTACAGCGCCTGCTGATCGGTCCGTGGACGGAATGGCTGGCCGCGGCCAGCGGCGCCCTGCTGGCCTTCTTCGACGCCGATGTGCTTGCCCATGCCAATGTGATCCAGAGTCGCGCCAGCGGTTTCGGCGTCGCCATCCTGCCCGGCTGCAACGGTGTCGAGGCCTGCCTGGTGCTGCTCGCCGCGGTGCTGGCCTTTCCCGCCGGCTGGCGGGCGAAGGCGACGGTCATCGCGCTCGGACTGCCTGCCGTGCAACTGGCCAACCTGCTGCGTATCGTCAGCCTGTTCTATCTCGGACAGTGGGACATGGCCTGGTTCGAATTCGCCCACCTCTACGTCTGGCAGGCCCTGATCATGCTCGACGTGCTGGCGGTGTGGCTGCTGTGGATGCGCCACCTCGCCCGGCGCGGGCTGTTCCTGCCGGGGGCGACGCATGCGCGCTAGTCTGCTTGGTCGCTTCCTCTGGCGCTCGGTCGGCTGGCTGCTGTGCTGGACCCTGCTCTGGAGCGTGCTCGCGGACTGGCTGACCGCACCCCTGGGGGTCCTCGCCGGTGGCGTGATGCCCGCGCTGTTTCCCGCCTGGGCCGAGAGCGTGGCGCGCAGCGGCAGCACGCTGACGCTGTTCACCTCGATCCTGGTGCATGACCTGCCGGGCATGGCGCCGGGACAGGCGGCTTTCCTCGCGCCCGAGGTGGCCACCATGAAATATGGCTATGGCCTGCCGCTGCTGCTCGCGCTGCTCTGCGCGTCGCGGCCGCGTCATCTCGCCGCCAAGGCGGTGGCTGGCGGCGCCGTCATGCTCGGCGTGCAGCTCTGGGGAGTGGTCTTCGACTGGCTCCGGCAGGTGGGCATCGGGCAGGCCGGCGAGCTGTTCTCGCCGCTGCAGCGCGAACTGATCGCCTTCGGCTACCAGGCCGGGACCCTGATCCTGCCCGCGCTGCTGCCCCTGCTGCTGTGGCTGGCGCTGGACCGCCGCTTCCTGGCCGCCCTGCTGCTCGAGACGGCGCTCGACGTGCACGCCGGCCCGCCGGCGCCGGCGGCAGCGCTCAGGGACGCGGCCAGAGTGTCCGAACGTCCCCCAGGGGAATGAGCGCGGGCGCGTTGCGCTCGGCGAGCCAGGCCTGGTTGCCACGCACCGCGATGCAGTTGCGGTTGGCCGGGTAGCACCGGTAGGTGTAGCCTTGGGAGGACACCGTGCTGGCGCCACGATGGACGAGCACGCCCGGGTAGTTCAGCTCCGCCCAGTCGAAGAACTGCTCGACCTGACGCAAGGGCAGGTTGCAGGTTTCCTTCCAGCCATCCAGCTCGAGATTGACCATCATCGCCGACAGCCCGAGCTCGGCGGCCTTGGGGCAGAGTTCGTCGAGCCAGAAATCGGGGTTGTCGTACTCGAGGGCGAACACCGCCTTGTCGGCCAGGACGAAGGGCACGAAACGCTCGCACCATTTGTCGCGATAGCAGCTTTCGATGGTTGCCCAGTCGAAATGGTCGAGCAGGTCAGCCACCATTTCCTCGCCGTTCTTCAGTCCGATCGGCATTCCGGCCTCGTGCGCCAGCGCCGCGACCCAGCGATTGAAGCGGATCTGGTCGGCGACGGTCAGCGGAAAGCCCGTGGGGTTCTGGTAGCCGTTGAGATTGTCCGGGTCGATGCCGTCGCAGCCCTTGGCTCGCGCCATCTGGATGCGGTTGCGCATCACCGTGGCGAGCCGTTCCGGCGAGCGGATGTCCAGCCAGTATTCCCCCTCCCAGCCGGTGTACTTGGCGCCGATCAGATCGGTGGGAAAGGTTGCGGCGTCCGGACGCCAGTTCTCCCACGCACCGAAATTGAGGTAGCAGAGCACGCGCCGGCCATCCTGCTTGAGGCCCAGGATCAGCTCCGCGCTGGCGCTGAAGGCGTCGATCTCGATCAGGTCGGCATTGCCGGCCTCGGTCAGCAGCTCGGTCGCCGTCTCCGGCACGTAATTGAAATGGATGTGCAGGACCGCGTTCTGCGGGGGGCGCCAGTCGACGGCCGCGGCCTGCAGCGGCAGCAGGACGGCGAGCAACGCCGGCAGCCAGCGTGTCAGGCACAGGAAGCGGGAGAGCGGAGGCATGGCGGTTCCTCGATGGGGCGCTCCGGGCGGGAGCGCGGCGGGAGGGAAGGATACACCGGAAGACGGGGGCCGCTGGCGCGCCGGACTCCCGCCGTCCACCCTTCCGCCTCGTTCGCCTTGCTGCTAGACTGCGGCCCGGTTTTGCCCGTTGCGGGCGGAGCCGGGCCGGCGCGCAGCGCAGCCGGCGGGTTGCAACCCCGCTCCTCGTAGTTCAATGGATAGAACGGCCGCCTCCTAAGCGGCAAATACAGGTTCGATTCCTGTCGAGGGGACCAGGGGCGCCGTTCGGAATGCCGCGTCGGGTGGCCGGCGGGCGCCCGTTGCCGGAGCGCCCCGCTGCCGGCTTATTCCGGTTTATTCCCCGCGCACCAGCAGCAGCGAGGTGCCGGCCTTGCGCACCAGGCGCTCGGCGACGCTGCCGACGAAGAAACGCTCCATGCCGCGGCGGCCGTGCGTGCCCACCACCAGCAGGTCGGCCTGCCATTCGGCGGCGGCGTCGGCGAGCATGTCGGAGACGTGGCGGGTCTCCGATTCGATCAGGCGGATTTCCGCCTCGACTCCCGCCGCCCTGGCGGTCTCGGCGGCCTTGCCGAGAAAACCCTGGGCGCCCAGGCGCAGGCGGTATTCGGCCTTGCCGACGCTGTTCGGCAGCATCATCTCGACTTCGCGGTGCGCGAAGATCGTCTCGTCGACGGCGTGGCAGATCGCCAGTTTGGCGCCGCTCAGGCGGGCCAGTTCGATTGCGTTGTCGAGGACCTTGCCGGTCATGAAGCTCTCATCCACGGCCACCATGATTCGCTTGTACATCGCAGTTCCTTTCCGGAGATGTTGTCAGACAACCTGAACAATACCACTCGTTCCGCATCATGCAAACAGTTGCCGCTATTTGAGATGAAGCGGCAGTCCGGCGGCGACCAGGGTCACCCGCTCCGACACTGCCGCCACCTGCTGGTTCAGGCGGCCCTGGGTGTCGGCGAAGTAGCGCGAGAGCGGCGCCATCGGCACCAGGCCCCAGCCCACTTCGTTGGAAACCAGCAGGATGCGTCCCGGCAGGCGCGGCAGCGCATCGATCAGGGCCTGCAGCTCGCCGCTCAGGCGCGGGCAGTCGACCGCTTCCCCGGCGTCGAGCTGACGCGCCGCAGCGCCGGCGAAGAGCAGGTTGCTCAACCACAGGGTCAGGCAGTCGACCAGCAGGCAGGTATCGGGGGCAGCGTGCGCGCGCAGCGTCGCGGCCAGGTCGAGCGGAGCCTCGACAAGGCCCCAGCCGGCGGGACGGCGCGCGCGATGGTGGGCGATGCGCTGCGCCATCTCGCCGTCGCCGGCCTGTGCCGTGGCCACGTAGATCACCGGCAGGCCGCTCTCCAGCGCCCGCTGTTCGGCCAGGCGGCTCTTGCCCGAGCGGGCGCCGCCGAGGATCAGTTCGCTCATGCCGGGAGCTTAGCACGCGGGCCGCGGCGTATAATCCGCGCCTCTCCCTGCCACCTTCCCCGCTCCCCGTCCCACCCATGGAATTCCACATCCCGCCGGTCGAGCGCGCGCTCGACGCCGCCCTGCGCCACAAGATCGACCAGAAGACCAAGCCGCTCGGCGCGCTCGGTCAGCTCGAAAGCCTCGCCCTGCGGATCGGCCGCATCCAGCGCACCCTGACGCCCGAACTCGGCACGCCGCACCTGCTGGTCTTCGCCGGCGACCACGGTGCGGCGAAGGCCGGCGTCTCGGCCTTCCCGCAGGAAGTGACCTGGCAGATGGTCGAGAACTTCCTCGCCGGTGGCGCGGCGATCAACGTCTTCGCCCGTCACAGCGGCCTGCGCCTCGAGGTCGTCGATTGCGGCGTGGCGCACGAGTTCGGTGCGCGCGACGGGCTGATCGACGCCAAGGTGGCCCCGGGCACGCGCAACTACCTCGAGATGCCGGCGATGAGCGCGGCCGAGCGCGATGCCGCACTGGCGCACGGCGCCCGCATTGCCCGGCAGTGCGCCGATGCCGGTTGCCGGGTGCTCGGTTTCGGCGAGATGGGTATCGGCAACACCGCGGCTGCCTCGCTGCTCACCCACTGCCTGACCGGCACCCCGCTCGCCGACTGCATCGGCCGGGGCACCGGCCTCGACGATGCCGGCCTCGAGCGCAAGCGGGCGTTGCTGGCGCGCGCCGTCGCACGCGCCGGGCTGCCGGCCGGCGCCGACGCACCGACGGTGCTGGCCGAATTCGGCGGCTTCGAGATCGTCGCCATGGCCGGCGCCATGCTGGCCGGCGCCGAGCGCGGCATGATCCTGCTCATCGACGGCTTCATCGTCACCTCGGCGCTGCTCGCTGCCGCGCGCATCGCCCCGGCGGTGCGCGACCACGCGATCTTCTGCCACCGTTCGGCCGAACCCGGTCATCTGGCGCAGCTGCATGCGCTCGGGGCCGAGCCGTTGATCGACCTTGGCCTGCGCCTTGGCGAGGGCACCGGCGCGGCGCTGGCCTGGCCGCTGGTGCGTGCCGCCGCGGCCTTCCTCAACGAAATGGCCAGCTTCGAATCGGCGGGCGTCGCCGAGAAGCTGTGAGTCCGGCGTGACCGCCTTCCTGCGCCGCGAGCTCGAGTATTTCCTCGGCGCGCTGCGCTTCTTCACCCGCCTGCCGGTACCGGCCTGGGTCGGGCACAGCAGCGAGGCGCTCAACAAGGCCGCGCGCTATTTTCCGGCGGTCGGTCTGCTGGTCGGCCTGATCGCCGCGCTCGCCTTCGTCGCCACCTCGCTGTTCTGGCCGAAGACGCTGGCCGTGCTCGCCGCCATGGCGGCCACCCTGTACGCCACCGGCGCCTTTCACGAGGACGGCTGGAGCGACATGGTCGACGGTTTCGGCGGCGGCTGGGAAAAACAGCAGATCCTGGCGATCATGAAGGATTCGCGCATCGGCAGCTTCGGAGCGATCGCCCTGGTGATGCTGCTGCTGGCCAAGTTCTGCGCACTGATCGAGCTGGAATCCGCCGCCATTCCGGTCGTGCTGATCGCCGGCCATACCGTCTCGCGCTTCGCCGCCACGGCGCTGATGCGCGTGCTCGACTACGTGCGCGACGAGGGCAAGGCCAAGCCGCTGGCCACCCGCATCGGCCCCGGCGAGCTTGCGCTGGCGGGCGGCACCGCGCTGTTCGCGGTGCTCCTGCCGTGGCCTTTCCTGGGCCTGCCGGCGCTGCTGGCCGGCGTCCTCCTCGCCGCCGGCGCCACGCTCTGGCTGGCGCGCCTGTTCCGCCGCCGCCTTGGCGGCTACACCGGCGACTGCCTCGGCGCCACCCAGCAGCTCGCCGAAGCGGCCTTCTACGGTGGCCTGCTGTGCAGGTTTTCCTGATCCGCCATCCGCCGCCGCGAATCGACCCCGGGGTGTGCTACGGCCGGCTCGATGTGGAGGCCATCGACCCTGCCGGCGCCGCCGCGCGGCTGCGGCCGCTGCTGCCGGCCGGGGTGCCGGTGTGCTGCAGTCCGCTGCGCCGTGCCCGCATCCTCGCCGAGGCCCTGCATCCGGCGCCGGTCATCGATGCGCGCCTCGCGGAGATCGACTTCGGCGACTGGGAGGGGCGCCGCTGGGACGATATCGACCGCGCGGCGCTCACCGCCTGGGCCGACGACCTGCTCGGCTTCGTTCCGCCCGGCGGCGAATCGGTGGCTGCGCTGCAGGCGCGCGTGCTCGCCTTCGCTGCTACGCTGGCCGACCAGCCTGCCGACAGCGCGCTGGCCCTGGTCACGCATGGCGGCGTGCTGCGCGCGCTGCTCGGCCATTGGCTGCGCCTGCCGGTGGCCGAATGGACGCGCCTGCAATTCGCCTTCGCCCGCGTCAGCGCCGTCGAGCTGGCCGGCGATCGGGCGGTTCTGCGCTACCTGAACAGGTAAAATGACGCGATGCCCAAGGATTCCGTCCCCCTCGCCGACCTGCGCCGAGCGCTGGTGATCAAGCTGCGCCACCATGGCGACGTGCTGCTGACCTCGCCGGTGTTCTCCGTCCTCAAGGCGCAGGCGCCGCAGCTGGAGATCGATGCGCTGGTCTACGCCGATACCGCCGAGATGCTGACCCTGCATCCGGCGATCGCCCACGTGCACACCATCGACCGTGCCTGGAAGCAGCGCGGCCCGTTCGGCCAGGCCGCCGCCGAGTGGCGCCTGCTGCGGACCCTGCAGGCCCGTCGCTACGACCTCGTCGTGCATCTCACCGAACATCCGCGCGGCGCCTGGCTGGCGCGCGCCTGCGGCGCACGCTGGGCGGTGGCGCCCAAGGTCGCCGGCCGCGGCCGCTGGTGGACGAACGCCTTCACGCACGTCTACCCGCATCCGCGCGGCGGCCGCCGGCACACCGTCGAGCTCAACCTCGACGCCCTGCGCCGCATCGGCGTGCAGCCGGCGCCGGCGGCGCGCGGCCTGAGCCTCGAACCCGGCGCGCCGGCGCGCGCGCGCGTCGATCAGCTGCTCGCCGGACACGGCCTTGGCGCGGGTGCCTTCATCCACGTCCACCCGGCCTCCCGGTGGACCTTCAAGTGCTGGCCGGCCGAACGCATGGCGCAGCTGATCGACCGGCTGGCCGCGCAGGGTCACCGCGTCGTGCTTACCGGCGCGCCGTCCGACAGCGAGCGGGCGATGGTCGAGGCCATCCTCGCCGTTGCCGGCAGCGCTCCGCTCAACCTGTGCGGGCAGCTGTCGCTCAAGGAGATGGCGGCGCTGACGGCGCGCGCGCGCCTGTTCATCGGCGTCGATTCGGCACCGATGCACATCGCCGCCGCGGTCGGCACGCCGGTGGTCGCGCTGTTCGGCCCGTCGGGCGAGATCGACTGGGGCCCCTGGCAGGTGCCGGCACGCGTCGTCGCCTCGACACGCCATCCCTGCCGCCCCTGCGGCCTGGACGGGTGCGGTGGCGGCAAGCACAGCGACTGCCTCGTGCAGCTCGAGGTCGAGCGCGTCTTCGCCGCCGCGCAGGAACTCCTGGGCGGATGAGAATCCTCGGGAGCCGATGCCGATGAGCCTGCGCCTGGCCATTGTCCGGCAACGCTACAACCCTTTCGGCGGCGCCGAGCGCTTCGTCGCGACGGCGCTCGACGCGCTCGGCCGGCACGACCTGTCGCTGACCCTGATCACGCGCGAGTGGACCGGCGGCGAGCAGCAGCACGCGGTGATCGAATGCCGGCCGCCGCACCTCGGCCGGCTCGCCCGCGACCGCTCCTTCGCGCGTTGCGTGCAGGACGTGCTGGCGCGCGAACGCTTCGACCTCGTACAGTCGCACGAGCGCATTCCCGGCTGCGACATCTTCCGCGCCGGCGACGGCGTGCATGCCGCCTGGCTCGCACAGCGCGCGCGCCGGCAGGGGGCACTCGGCCGCCTCGGCGCCCGCCTCAGTCCCTGGCACCGCTACACCCTGGCCGCCGAGCGGGCAATGTTCGGCGATCCACGCCTGCGTGCGGTGATTTGCATCTCGCAGCTGGTGCGCGACGACATCCGGCGCTTCTATGGCGTCGCCGACGAGAAGCTGCACGTCATCTACAACGGCGTCGATCTCGAGCGCTACCACCCCGACCTCGCCGCCGGACAGCGGCAGGAGACGCGCGCCCGGCTCGGCGTTCCCGACGAAGCGCCGCTCTTCATTTATGTCGGCTCCGGTTTCGAGCGCAAGGGGGTCGGTCCGCTCCTCGATGCGCTCGCGCGCGCCGCCGCGTGCAAAGCACACGACGCACACCTCGTCGTCGTCGGCGCCGACAAGCATCTGCGGCGCTACGCACGCCAGGCCGCGCAGGCCGGGCTCGGCGGCCGCGTCATCTTTACCGGAGGCGTGCAGGACGTACGCTCCTATTACGCAGCGGCCGATGCTTTCGTCCTGCCGACGCTCTACGAACCGCTCTCCAACGCGGTTCTCGAGGCGCTGGCCTGTGGGCTGCCCTGCCTCGTCAGCACGCAGTGCGGTGCCGCCGAGCTGATCACCCCGGGGCGCAACGGTTTCGTTTGCGATGCACTCGATGTGCCGGCCCTGGCCGCCCATCTCGACGCGCTGGCCCGTCCCGGCGTCGCTGCCGGGATGCGCGCGGCCGCCCGCGCGGCGGTTGCGCATCTGGGGCTGGCCGCGATGTCGGACCGCCTGGTCGCGCTCTACCGCAGCCTGCTTTAAACACACCCGGCCCGTTGCGGCGGCTGTCCCTGCGAAATCGCCGCGCCATCATCTCGCGCCCCAATGAACAATCCGGGATAATCACGGTTTCGCCGATGACCGTCATGACTTCCCCCACCAGCAGCCGCGCGCTCTATTTCCGACTTCTCCGCTATGTCCGCCCGTACTGGAAGGCGATCGCACTGTCGCTGTTCGCCACGGCGGTGCTGGCGGCCACCGAGCCGCTCTTCCCGGCGCTGCTCAAGCCCCTGCTCGACAAGGGCTTCACCCCGGGTGGCGGCTTCGAGCAGCCGCTGCTGATCCCGCTCGGCATCATCGGCGTCTTCGTCGTGCGCGGCGTCTTCAACTACTTCTCGTCCTACGGTTTTTCCTGGGTGGCCAACCGTGTCATCACCGACATCCGCGAGGAAATGTATGCGCGTCTGGTACGCCTGCCCTCGGCCTATTTCCAGAAGCATGCCTCCAGCGTCCCGCTGACCAAGATCGCTTACGACGTCAACGGCGTCGCCTCGGCCGCCACCAGCGTCGTTGTCACGGTGCTCAAGGACGGACTGGCGGTGCTCGGCCTGCTGGTCTGGCTGCTCTGGCTGAACTGGCAGCTGACGCTGATCTGCTTTGCGCTGATTCCGGCGATCGCCTGGGTCATGCGTACTTTCTCCGGCCGCTTGCGCCGCGCCAGTCGCGGCGCCCAGATCAGCACCGCGAACATGGTCGAGGTGCTGCAGGAAACGGCGCACTGCGCGCGCGTGATCAAGGTCTTCGGCGGCGAGGCTCAGGAAGCCGCGCGCTTTGCCCGCACCAACAATGACGTGCGCGGGCAGAACATGCGCCAGGCCGTTGCCGCCGCCGCGACCAGCCCGATCGTGCATGTCTTCGCCTCGGTCGCCGTGGCCGTCGTCGTCTATGTCGCGCTGGTGCAATCGGCCTCCGGGCAGACCACGGTCGGCAGCTTCGTCTCCTTCATCACCGCGCTGCTCATGCTGCTCTCGCCGCTGCGCCACCTGGCCGACGTCAACGCGCCGCTGCAGCGCGGCCTGGCGGCGGCCGAGAGTGTTTTCCAGCTGCTCGACGAGGCGCCGGAGACGGATCCCGGCACGCTCGACATCGGTCGCGCCCAGGGGCGCATCGAATTCCGCGACGTCGGCTTCCGCTATCCCGGTGCCGAGCGCGACGCGCTCAGCGGCATCAACCTCGACATCGCGCCGGGCCAGACCGTGGCGCTGGTCGGCCAGTCGGGTGGCGGCAAGTCGACGCTGGCGGCGCTGCTGCCGCGCTTCCACACCATCAGCACCGGCAGTCTCCGCCTCGACGGGCACGAGCTGGAGGCGCTGACCCTGCGCAGCCTGCGGCGCAACATCGCCTATGTCAGCCAGGACGTGCTGTTGTTCAACGACACCGTGGCGGCCAATATCGCCTATGGCGACATGGCCGGTGCGCCGCGTGCCGACATCGAGGCCGCCGCCGCCGCCGCCAATGCCCTCGAATTCATCCGTGCGCTGCCCGACGGCTTCGACACAGTGATTGGCGAGAACGGCAGTCGCCTCTCGGGGGGCCAGCGGCAGCGCCTGGCGATCGCCCGGGCGATCCTCAAGGATGCCCCCATCCTCATCCTCGACGAGGCCACCTCGGCCCTCGACAACGAATCCGAGCGTCTGGTCCAGGGCGCGCTGGAGAATCTCATGCACCACCGTACCACGCTGGTCATCGCGCACCGGCTGTCCACCATCGAGAATGCCGACCGCATCGTCGTGCTGGCCCATGGCCGTGTCGTCGAAAGCGGCGACCACGCCACCCTGATGGCGCACAACGGCACCTACGCGCAGCTCTACCGCCTGCAGTTCTCGGAGGCCGCGTGAAGATCGTCCATACCGAAGCTTCCTGCGGCTGGGGCGGTCAGGAGATCCGCATTCTCGAGGAAGCGCGCGGACTGGCCGCGCGCGGTCACGACGTGCAGCTGCTCTGCCCGCCCGAGGCGCGCATCTTCGCCGAGGCGCCGCGCTTCGGCGTGCGCGCGACGGCCCTGCCGATCGCCCGCAAGAAGCCCGTCGGCGTGCTGGCGTTGCGCCGCTGGCTGGCCCGGCACCGGCCGGACGTGATCAACACGCACAGCTCGACCGACAGCTGGCTGGCCGCGCTGGCCTGTACCCTGCTGCGCGACGCGCCGCCGCTGGTGCGCACGCGCCATATCTCGACGGCGGTGCCGAACAACGCGACGACGCGCTGGTTGTACACGCGCGCCACACGCCACATCGTCACCACCGGCGAATCGCTGCGCCTTCAGCTGATCGCGCAGAACGGCTACCGCCCTGAGGCGATCACCTCGGTGCCCACCGGCATCGACCCCGAGCGTCATGCCCCCGGTGACCGCGCGCAGGCGCGCGCCGCGCTGGTTGCGCACGGGCTGCCGGCCACGGGACCGCTGCTGGCAATCGTCGCCACGCTGCGCAGCTGGAAGGGGCACGTCTACCTGCTCGAGGCGCTCGCCGGCCTGCCCGACGTGCGCCTGGCCGTGGTCGGCGACGGGCCGCACCGGCCGACCATCGAGCAGAAGCTGGCCGAACTCGGGCTGGCCGGGCGCGTCGTCTTTGCCGGACAGCAGAACGACGTGACGCCCTGGCTGCGCGCCGCCGACGTCTTTGTGCTGCCTTCCTACGCCAACGAAGGTGTGCCGCAGGCCGTGCTGCAGGCGATGATGACTGCCCTGCCGGTGGTCAGCACCACGGTTGGCGCGATCGCCGAGGCGGTCGCGGACGGGGAGACCGGGCTGCTGGTCCCGCCGCGCGACGCACAGGCACTGCGCACCGCGCTCGCCACCCTGCTGGCGGAGCCGGCGCGGGCCGAGGCGATGGGCCGGGCCGGACGCGAACGCGCCGTTGCCCGCTTCTCGCGCGAGGCCATGCTCGACCGCATGGAGGCGATTTTCAGCGACGCCGCTGCCGGGGGGCCGTCGCGGGGCGACGGACGGAACGCCCGGTGAGCCGGCTGCCCGCCCGCCTGCTCACCCTGGCGCTGGCCGCGGCGCGCAGCCCGCGCCGGCGGCCGCCGGCGGGGCAGCCGGTGCGGCGGATCCTGATCGCCCACTACCTGCTGCTCGGCGATACCCTGCTGCTCGCGCCGCTGCTCGCCCGGCTCGCCCGCCGCTATCCGCAGGCCGAGCGGGTGGTGCTGGCGCGACCGGCGGTAGCGCCGCTGTTCGCCGGACAGCCCTACGGCGCGCGTGCGCTGGCCTACGATCCGCGCGATTTCTCCACCTTCCGCGCGCTGCTTGCCGCCGGCCCCTTCGACCTGGCCTTCGTGCTCGGCGACAACCGTTACGGCTGGCTGGCGCGCGCCGCCGGCGCGCGCTGGATCGTCGGCTTCGCCGGCGACCGTCCGGCGTGGAAGAACTGGATGATCGATGCGCCCCGCGATTTTCCGGCGACGCCGGCCGCGTGGGCCGACATGGCCGCCGGGCTGTGCGATGGCCTCGGTGTCGCCACGGGCGGCGAAATGAACGACGACATGACTGCCGTGGCGGACGACGAGCTTCCCCCCTTTGCGCCCGGGGACTGGCCGGCACCGCCGGCAGCCGATTTCGCGCAGCCGGCAACGGCCTATGCGGTGCTGCACGTCGGCGCCTCGACGCCGCTCAAGCTGTGGCCGTCCGAGCGCTGGCGGGCGCTGGCCGATACCCTGCGCGGGCGCGGACTGGTGCCGGTGTGGAGCGCCGGCGCCGGCGAGGGCGCGCTGGTCGATGCCATCGACCCCGCGCGACGCGATCCCCGTCACTGCGGCACGCTGAGCCTGCCGCAACTGTGGCGGCTGCTGGCCGGCGCGCGCCTGCTGATCTGTCCGGACACCGGCGTCGCCCACCTCGGCAAGCTGGTCGGCGTGCCGACCGTTGCGCTGTTCGGCCCCGGCGCGCCGGACATCTACGGCAAGGGGCGCTTCTGGCGCAACGCGCCCTTTGTTGCGCTGGCCGAGGATCCCTTCGCCTGCCGTGATCAGCCGTTGCTCTTCCGCCGCACGCTGCCCTGGGTACGCCGCTGCGGCCGTGGCCCGGCTGCCTGCCCGACGCCGGGCGCCTGCATGCGCGCGATTCCGCTCGCCGCCGTCGAGCGGGCGGCGCTGCGCTTCCTCGACGGCCAGCCGGGCTGAGGCCGGGAGCCATGCGTTCGCCGCTCCTTCATCAACCCTGCAGTCAACGCGCGGTGACGCCGGGCGAGGGCCTGGCGCTGTTCGTCCTGCTCGCCCTGCTGTTCGCCACGCTGCCGTTCAACGGCATCATCGCCGCCCGGCGGCTGTTGCTCCTGCTCTTCGTCGGCGTCGCCGCGCACGCGCTGCTGCGCCGGCGTGCGCTGCCCGCGTTGCCGCTGCCGGTGCTCGGCTGGTTCGCGCTGGCGCCGCTCTCGCTGCTGTGGAGCGAGAACCGGGCGCTCAGCGCCAGTGAGTTGATACCGGACGCACTTTATCCCTTCCTCGGGATGCTGGCCGCCACGGCCCTGCTGCGCACCCCGCGGACCCTGGCCGCCGCGCTCGGCGGCCTGTTCGCCGGCGCTGCCGCGGTGGTTGCCGCCGGTCTCTGGCAGGCCGGCGGCCAGGCAAGCTACGACTGGCAGGCGCTGGCGCACGGCCACGGACAATTCACCACCTATCTCGTGATGCTGCTGCCCTTCCTGCTGCTGGCGCTGGTCGAGGCCCTGCGGGTACGCCGGGCGGGGCTCGCCGTCCTGCTCGCGCTGCTGCTCTGCGGCGCGCTGCTGGCGGGCTTGTCCACGGTCAACCGCATGTTCTGGCTGTCCGCGCTGGTGGTGCTGCTGGTGTTGTGCGCCGGTATCGCCCTGCGCCGCGAATACGCAGCGCTGCGCGGCCGCTTGCTGGCCGCCGCCGCGCTGATTGGTGCGGCCATCGCGGCGGCTTTCGCGGTGGCCGTGCGCCTGCGTCCGGCCAACGTGATCGGGGCTCCCGGACCGGGCGCCGCCGGGTTGGCCGACAATCCGTTGCTCGCCACCTTCACTGGCAGCGAGCGCTTCGAGATGTGGCGCTTCTGGCTGGGGCGCATTCCGGAACATCCGCTGCTCGGCATCGGTTTCGGCTACGACATGCCGCGCCTGGTGTTCCTCCCGGACAAGCCGGCGCACTGGCACGAACTGTTGTTCGCGCATGCGCACAACCTGCTGCTCGACATCGCGATCCGGCTCGGCATGCTTGGCCTGGCGCTGTTCATCGCCGCGCTCGCCGCGCTCGCGCTGCTCTTCTGGCGGGCGCTCCGCTCGCCCGATCACGGCGCGGCGCTGGCCGGCATGGCGGGACTGGCGCTGCTGGCCGGTACCCTGTCGAAGAACCTGACCGATGATTTCATGACGCGCGGTCCGCTGTTCATCTTCTGGCTGCTGGTCGGCCTGCTGCTCGGCGCCCTGCAGGGGAGGCGGCCGGCATGAGCTTCCCGCCGGTAGTCAATATCAACCTGCAGCAGGGCTGCGGCGGCGGCGAGGTCTACACCGGCTTCTTCCTGCGCGCACTGGCCGCAGGCGGGATCGCCAGCCGGCTGCTGACGCATCCGGCCGCCACGGCCTGGGATACCCTGGCACCGGGCGTGCCGCGCATGAGCGCCGCGACGGCGGCGGCGATTCCCGAGCGGCTGGCTGCCGCCCTGCGCGGGCAAGCGCCGGCGTGGCTGGTCTTCCACACGCCCTGCGCGCCGGCGGTGACCGCGGCGCTGCGGGAACAGGGCCATTTCGTCAGCGTTTTCGCGCACATGCCGCTGTATGGCCGCGATCCGTCGCCGCTGGCGGCCTGCGACCTGGTCGTTCCGGTTTCCGCGCACGTGCGCGACAGCGCGCGGGCGGCGGGGCTGACCCGGGTTTACGATGCGCCGATGTACGGTATCGCCGATTTGCGCCGCCGGCCCGGTGGCGATGCCGCGGCGCTGGTCGCGCGTACTCCGTACGACTGGGATCGGCGCAAGGTCCGCGAGCGGGTGATGGGCGCCGTCGAGCCGCTGCTCGAGCCGCTGCGCCGCCGCCCGGCCTTCCGCCGGGCCGGGGGGATCGCGCTCGGCATCGTCTCGCGCCTGACGCCGATCAAGCAGTTCCCGCTGCAGTTCTCGTTGCTTGCGCCGGTGCTCGCCCGCCACCCGCTCTTCCATCTCGACGTTTTCGGCGCCGGCGGCTACACCTCGGTGCGCGATCTGCGCCGGGCGCTGGCGCCGATCGCCGGGCGCGTGCGCTTCTGGGGGCACCAGCACGACATGCCCGCGGTCTACGCCGGAATCGACTACCTGCTCACCGGCCTGCCCGAGAAGGAGGCGCTGGGGCTCAACGTGCTCGAAGCGCAGGCCTGCGGCACGCCGGTCCTGGCGGTGCAGGCGCCGCCGTTCACCGAAACCGTGCGCGCCGACGTGTCCGGCCTGTTCTACGCCGATCCGCGCACCGACGCCGGCGCTTCGTTCGAGGCCCTGCTGACGCGCCTCGAACGGCAGCCCTTCCGGCTCGACGGAGCCCGGCTGGAGGCGCATCTCGCCGTGTTTTCCGAGGCGGCGTTCGCTGCGCGCGTCGCCACGCTGGCCGCCTGGGTCGCCGGGCGGATGGCCGGGGGAGGGGGACGATGCGACTCGTAATGCCCTTCGGCCGTCCCTTTGCGGCGCTCGAGGAAGCTCTCTGTGCGGCCGGCTGCCGGATCGACCGCGCGTGGACGGGGCAGGCGGCGGACGCACTGGTGGTCGACTTCTGCGAGGCGGTGCGCGCGCCGGCACGCGCCTGGCGCTGGCGTCGCGTGGCGGGCGGCCGCCTGCCGCTGGTGGCCATCGCGCGCGACGCACCCTGGCACCGGGGCATCCGGCCGCGCCGGCTGTGGCTGGCCGAGCTGTTCAAGCCGTTCGACATCTACGCCACCCATTCGCTGCAGGGCGCGACCCGCTTCGGGCGCAGCGTGCTGTACTTCCCCAATGCCGCGCGGACCAGCCGCTACCACCTCGGTGAACTGTCGCTCGCCGACCTGCGCGACCCCGCGCGTTACCGGCACCCGGTTTCCTTCATCGGCAATCTTGCCGCCGAGCGTTATCCGGAACACCGCCGCCGCGTCGAGTTCTTCGCCGCGCTGCGCGAGCAGCTGGCGCGCGAAGGCATTGCGCTGGCGCTCTTCGACAGCTCGGCAGGAATGCCCGAGGCAGAGCAGCGTGCGATCATCCAGTCGAGCTGGATCAACCTCAACCACGGCGCCGCCTGCGACCAAGGGGCCGAGCGCAGCTGGGGGCTGCCCGAGCGTTGCTATGGCGTGCAGGCCTGCGGCGGTTTCCTGTTGTCCGATGCACGCCGGCACGCCCGCGACGATTTCGAGCCGGACCGCGAGTGGGTCGATTACGACGATCTGGCCGGCTGTCTTGCCCACATCCGTCGGTTCATCGCCGAACCGCAGGCCGCCCGTGCCATCGCCGAGGCTGCGCATGCCCGGGTGATGGCCTGTCACACCTACGACCATCGGGCGCGCACGCTGCTCGCCGCGATCGATGACTGGTACGCGCGGCGCGGCACGCGGCCGGTCCGCGAGGGAGGAGGCGAGCGATGCAGCGGATCCTGATCATCCGGCGCGACAATATCGGCGATCTGGTGTGCACCACGCCGTTCATCCACGCCCTGCGCCGGCAGCTGCCGACGGCCCGCGTCGATGCGCTGGTGACCGACTACAACGCAGCAGTCCTCGCCGGCAACCCCGATCTGGATACCGTCCACAGCTATCAGAAGGCCAAGCACCGGGGTGACGAGAGCGCCCTCGCGGTCTACCTGCGGCGCCTGCGCACCGTGCTGCGGCTGCGCCGCGCCCGTTACGACCTGGCCGTGCTGCCGGGCGGCGAACAGGCCAGCGCGATCCGTTTCGCCCGCCTGTGCGGTGCCCGTCGCATCGTCGTGCGCGGCGATGCGGATCGCATCGCCGACCGGGACGGCATGCCCCTGCACGAGGTCGAGCACTGCTGCGCCCTGCTGCCGCGACTCGGCCTGCGCTACGAGGCACCGCCACTCGTGCTCGCCGCGCCGGCGGTGCCGGCGGGCGGTGACGAGCTGCCCGCCGGCCGCCCGTTGGTCGGTCTGCACATCAGCGCGCGCAAGCCCTCGCAGCGCTGGCCCACCGAACGCTTCGCCGAGTTCGCGCGGGCCTGTCATCACGCCACCGGCGCTGCCTTCCTGCTGTTCTGGTCGCCCGGCGCGGCCGACAATCCCCTGCATCCCGGCGACGATGAAAAGGCGCGGCAGCTCCTTGCGCTGTGCCGCGACCTGCCGCTGCACCCCATGCCCAGCCGGACGCTGCCGGAACTGATCGCCGGCCTGGCCCGTTGCGACCGGGTGGTCTGCTCGGACGGTGGCGCGATGCACCTTGCCGCCGGTCTCGGCAAGCCGCTGGTCTGCTTCTTCGGCCAGTCCGACGCCGACCGCTGGCGGCCTTGGGGGGTCGCGCACGCGCTCTTGCAGCCCCCTTCCCGCGCGGTCGCCGATCTTGGCGTCGACCAGGTGCTGGCCGCCTTCCTCAGCCTGGGGGACGGTCCGGGGGCGATGCCTGGCGAAGCCGCCCGGAGAGCCGGAGAATGACAGTGATGACGCTCCTGCAGGCGGGCCGGACCGGCGAGGCCATCGCCTTGCTGGAACGCCATCTTGCGCAACGGCCGGACGATCTCCAGGCGTTGCTCCTGCTGGCGCGGGTCCTGGCCGGACAGGGGGCCGGCGAGCGGGCGCTCGGCCTGTTGCAGCGGGCCGTGACCGTGGCGCCCGAATGTGGCGAGGCGCATCTCGGGATCGCCGAGCTGGAGCGTGCCCGGGGCCGCTTCGACGCCGCCGCGGCCGCCTATGTGGCAGCCACCCGCCATCTGCCGCAGGACCCGGTGCCCCCTTACAACCATGCCACCCTGCTGCAGCAGGGGGGGCAGCTGGAAGCCTGCCGCGGGGCGTATGCGCTGGCCCTGCAGCGCAACCCCCGTTTCACCCCCGCCCTGATCAATCTCGGCAACCTGGCCTACGCGGCGAGCCGTTTCGACGAGGCCGAGGCGTACTACGAACGCGCCCGCGCGGTTGAGGGCGGGCTGCCCGAGGCGCACGCCGGTCTCGGTCTGCTCGCCGAGCGGCGGGGCGATCTGGACGCGGCCGAGCGGGCCTTCCGCGAGGCGATCCGCCTGCGTCCCGGGCATCCGGGGATGGCGGAGACCTACAACAACCTCGGCAGTGTCCTGTTCCGGCGGGGGAATCCGGCGGAAGCCCGGCAGCTTTTCGAAACGGCGATCCGCCTGCGCGGCGGCGAGCATCCGCTGGCCACCGACAACCTGATCGCCACCCTGATGCAGCTGCGGCAGTTCGAGGCCATGCTGGCGCTGACCACGCAGGCCATCGGGCAGCGTCCGGACGATGCCAACCTGCGCGTCGAAAGGCTGTTCGCCGCCCTCAACCTGTGCCGCTGGGAAACGCTCGACGCCGATGTGCGGATGCTCGATGCCCTGCCGCCGGAGCGCCTGCCGGACCGGGTCGGCCCCTTCCACAGCATCGCCGTGCCCGGCATTGGCCGGCAACGCCTGTGCGCGATGACCGCGGCCTTCGCCGCCCGCCAGCTCGCCAGCCTGCCGCCCGACACTCCGCCGCCCGATCTCCCTTCCCCCGCGCGGCTGGCGGGCGAGGCGATGCCGGCGCGGCTGCGCATCGGTTACCTGTCGGGAGATTTTCACGCTCACGCCACCAGTTTCCTGCTGGTCGGCGTGCTGGAGCAGCATGACCGGGCGCGTTTCGAGACCTTCGCCTACAGCTACGGTCCGGACGACGGGAGCACGATGCGCGCCCGCGTGGTGCGTGCCTTCGATACCTTCCGCGAGGTGTCCGGCCTGAGCGACCTGGCGGTTGCCCAACGCATCCGCGAGGATTGCATCGATCTGCTCGTCGACCTGAAAGGCTGGACCGAGGGGGGGCGTCCCGAAATCCTCTTCTACCGGCCGGCGCCCGTGCAGGTCAGCTGGCTCGGCTACCCCGGAACGCTCGGCGACGCCCGCCTGGCCGACTACCTGATCGGCGATCCGGTGGTCACGCCGCTGGCGCATGCCGACGGTTACGCCGAAACGCTCGCCCTGCTGCCCGACTGCTATCAGCCGAACGATCGCGCGCGCACGATCGGCCGGCTGCCGACGCGGGCCGAGGCCGGGCTGCCGCCGGAGGGTTTCGTCTTCTGTTCGTTCAACCAGGCATTCAAGTTCAATCCGGCAACGCTCGATGTCTGGTGCCGGCTGCTCGCGGCAACGCCCGGCAGCGTGCTGTGGCTGCTCGATCCCGGCGAGATCGCGCGGCAGAATCTCCTGCGCGCCGCCGGCGAGCGTGGCGTCGCCCCGGCACGGTTGATCTTCGCGCCGCGCCTGCCGGTCGACGAGCATCTCGGACGTCTGCGCCTTGCCGACCTGGCGCTCGACACCTGGCCGTGCAACTCGCACACCACGGCGGCCGACGCCTTGTGGACCGGCCTGCCCCTGCTCACCTGCACGGGCGATACTTTTGCCAGCCGCGTGGCGGCCAGCCTGCTGCAGGCGGTCGGTCTGCCGGACCTGGTCACCGGCTCGCTCGATGCCTATCTCGACCTGGCCCTGCGGCTGGCGGCCGATCCGGGGCACCTGCGCGCGCTGCGCGAGCGGCTGGCCGGCAATCTGCCGCAAGCCCCCCTGTTCGACACCGGGCGCTTCACGACCAATCTCGAGCGACTCTACACGGCAATGTGGCAGGCGCACCGTGCCGGCACGGACGGGCCAATCGTGCTGTGAGCCCGGCGGCCGGAGGGTTCGTGTCCGGCCGCACCGTCCCCGTCAGGGGGCTGCGGGCGGCAGCGCGGGTTCCACGGGTCTGGCCTGCTTCTCGAACAGCTCGTTGACCTCGCCCAGTTTCTTGCGGAATTCCTCGGACAGGGTCTTGGCCTGCGCGACGTTGGTGGCGATCTTCGGGGTGATCAGCACCACCAGTTCGGTCTTCTTGGCATTGACGCCCTGGGTGCCGAACAGGGCGCCGAGCACCGGAATCTGCGAGAGGAAGGGGATGCCGGTGGTCGAGTAGGTCTTGTTCTCCTGGATCAGGCCGCCGAGCACGATGGTCTCGCCGGACTGCACCGTGACCAGGCTTTTCGCCGTGCGCTTGCTGATCGTCGGGGTGTTGAGGCCGGAGGTGGTGGTGGTCGAGGCGTTGCTGACTTCCTGGTTGACCTCGAGATTGACCAGCCCGCCGGCATTGATCCGCGGCGTTACCGTCAGGATGATGCCGGTGTCGATGTACTGCACCGAGGTGGTGATGGCGCTGGTGGCGGTGTTGAGAATCGCCGACTGGCCGACCGTCGGCACGCTGTCGCCGACCTGGATCTTCGCCTGCTGGTTGTCGGCGACCATGATGTGCGGCGAGGAGAGCACGTTCACCCGCTTGTCGGTGGCGAGCATGTTGAGGGCGGCCTTGATGTCGGTGCCGGCGGCATTGCGCAGGACGTAGGAGAAGCCCGGCTGCAGCGCGGCGATGCCGGCGGTGCCGGTATCCAGCGTGCCGGTGCGGCGGCTGCCCTCGTTGAAGGTCCATTCGACGCCGAGCGACAGGTCGTCGGTCAGGGTGACCTCGGCGATGGTCACGTCGATCAGGACCTGGCGGGGAACCGCGTCGAGCTTGCGCAGGGCCGATTCGATCACCGTGAATTCCTCGGGGCTGGAGAGGACCAGGAGGGCGTTGTTCTCCTTGTCGGCGATGATGCGGACATTCTTCACCGCGCCCGCGCTGTTCTCGTTGCCGGTCGGCACGCTGATCGCCTGCGCCGGGGAAACCACGCTGCTTGCCTGCGCCGAGGACTTGAGTTCCGTCGAGGCCAGTCCCGGCGCCACCGTCGGGCCCCCCGGGCGCGAGGAGGTCGAGGTGGTGGCCGAGGCCGTGCCGCCATAGGCCTGGTTGAGCAGGTTGGCGAGATTTTCCGCCTTGCCGTTCTGCACGTTATAGACGAACAGGCGCTGCCCGCCGCTGATGCCGCCGGAACGGTCGAGACGCTCGATCCAGACCTTGGCCTGGTCGAGGTACTTCGGCTGCGGTGTGATGATCAGGAAGGCGTTCAGGCGTTCGATCGGAATCGCCCGGACGATGCCGGCCAGCGGGCCGCTGCTCTTGTCGCCGAGAATCTTTTCCAGCTCGGCGCCGACCGCCTTGACGTCGGCGCTCTGCAGCGGGAAGAGTCCGACGGACATGCCGCTCAGCCAGTCGACGTCGAAGGTCTCGATGGTGTCCATGATGTGCGCCAGTTCGTTCTGCAGACCACCGACCATCAGCAGGTTGCGCACTTCGTCGACGCGGATGATGCCGCCCTCGGGGGCGAACGGCTCGATGATCTTGGCCATCTCGCGCGCACCGACATACTGCAGCGGGACGATCTGCACGCTGTAGCCGGAAAGCTTGCCGCCCTGGCGGGGCGAGACCGAGCCGCGCACGCTGTTGCCCGGAATGATCTTGTAGATCCCTTCCTCGCGGACCAGGGTGGCGCCGTTCATCTTGAGCAGGGTTTCCAGTGTCGTCAGCAGGGCCTCGTTGGGCAGGGGACGTACCGTCCGGAGGCTGATGGTGCCCTGTACCCGCGGATCGACCACGTAGCTGTGGCCGAGGATGTCCGCCAGCACGGTCTTGGCGACTTCCTTGATGTCCGCGTTCTCGAAGTTCAGCAGGGCGTTGTTGCCCGGCGTCACCGTCTCCTTGTCCGGCTTGGGCTTGATGAAGACGCCGCTGCCCTTGAAGATTTTCGGCTCGGGTGTCTTGCGTGCTGCCGCGTTCGTCTCGGCGGCCGGAGCGGACGCCTGGGTCGCAGCCGGTGCTGCTGGCGCGGGGGTTGACGTAGCGGTCGGGGTGGCGGGCGCGGTGTCCTGCGGGCCGTTTACGGTGGAACAGCCCGCGGCGGTGAAGAGTGCGGCCAGACTGGCGGCGAGCCGCAGCTTCCGGAAACTGCCTTGCGAGAGGGGATTGGACATGGGTTTGGCCTGAAAAATCATGAGGTTCAATTGATCAATGGTAAACGCAAGCGGGGTCTGTGCCGAGCATGGTTGCGCTTACTTCTTCTGTTCCTGGGCGCGCGCTTCCGCAGCCCGGCTGGCGGCAACTCGTCGCATGACGCTGTCGAAGTCCATGGCGTTGTCGCCCGGCTTGGCCTGTGCGTTGGGGGCGTTCGGTGCGGGCGGCGGTGTCGCGGCGCTTCCCGCTGCAGCCGCTGGCGGTGCGGCCGGACGTGCTGCGGGGGGCGTTGTGGCCGGGGCGGGCTGCGGTTGCGCAGGCGCCGCGGCTGGCGGTGGCGGGGTGCCCCGGGCGGCGGCGGGTGTGCCCGGAGCGGCACGCGAGGGCTCGACCTTGAGTTCGAGGAATTCCTCGTCGCCGCCCTGGGTCAGGCGAATGCGGTCGGGCTGGATGCTGTCCACAGTGATCTCGCCGAGCATCCGGCCTTCCTCGACGGAGCGTGCCTTGCCGGTAGCGATCTCGACCAGGAAAGCGATCCGTTTCTGGCCGACGATGGTGACGCCAGAAAGCTTGTATTGCCCTTTCTTCATCGCCGACGGTGCGGCCGGTCCGGCACCGGGCGGCGGCGGGCGGCGTGTGAAGACGAACAACGGCCGTTCCACCATCTCAAGCTGCTGCACGGTCGTGCCGACGACGGGCAGGGTGGCCAGCACCGGCGGCTCGAAGCGGGTCGGCGTGTATTCGAGGGCGGGCAGCCGGGGTCGGAGATTGCGGCCCCAGTCGGTCTGGTGGGCGATCGTTCCGGCAAGGGCGAGGCAGAGCACGCTCCAGAGGGCGATCTCGGTGGTGCGGGGGTCGAGTGCGTTCTTCATGAGGGATCGTTGATCGCGTAGCCATGCACGGTCATCTGCAGCCCGAATTCGGGCTCGATGCCCGGCATGGGCTTGTACTGGCGGCCCTGTCCGGCCCGGATCGACATCGTGTCGATGAACAGGTGGGGTTCGCGGGTTTCGATGCCATGCAGGATCTGCTGCAGCGCCAGTGTCGATACGCTGGCCTGGATGGAGATGGCGATGCGCCGGTACTTGCCCTCCTCCTTCGGAGGCAGGATCTGCAGGCTGATGATCTTGCCGCTGCGCGATTCGACCAGTTGCTTGAGGGATTCCTGGATCTCGGAGGCGGCAAGGGCCGGATTGTTCGTCTTGATGTAGAACTTGCGTGGGTTGAGCGCCTCGATCCGGGCGATTTCCGCCTGGATGCCGGGGGCTTGTTCGGCGAAGCGCCGGTAGCGCACCAGCTTGTCGGCGTAATCCTCGATCGCGTCGTCGTAATGGCGGTGCAGCCATAGCGTGGGCACGGCAAAGAGCGCCACGACCAGGCCGATCAGCAGCAGCAGGAGCAGCAGGGCCAGCGATCGGCGCTGGCCGGGGGTGAGTTGGAGGTTCAGGTTCATGGGCGTTGTGCGGCGGAAGGCGCGGCTGCCGGAGGGGCGGTCGGTGAGGCGACGGTTGGGCTGGCGGGCGATGCAGCTGCCCCGGCCGCGTTGTCCGGCGGGGGCAGGGGCTTGCTCTTGGCCGCGATGTGGAAACGTTCGAGTGTCGTGCCCGGAATCTGCGTGAGCGGCGACTTGTAACCGGCTTCGCGGAGAAAGCCGGAGTTTTCCGCCAGTTCCATGAGCTTGGAGGAGGAGCCGGTTTCCCCCTGGATCTGCACCTCGTTGCCGGTGACGTCGAACTGGGAGACCCAGGTGTCGTCCGGCAGCAGCCTGCTGAGCTGGTTGACCAGGGTGAAGGTGGGGAGCTGCGCGGCCTTCTGGCTGGCCGTGAAGTTGTATTCGGCCACGAGTGCATCGAGCCGGTCGCGCAGGGCCTCGGTCCGGCGTGAGGCCTGTCGTGCCTCTTCCATCTTGGCGTTGAGCTGGATCGCGGTCGCGCGTTTCTGCCACAGGGGCAGGGCCAGAGCGCCCGCCAGCAGCGTCAGGGTCAGCGCGAGGAAGGCGAGGTTGGTCCAGAGCCGCTGCCGGCTGCGCTCGTGCGAAGTCAGCGCGGGCAGGAAGTTCATCGGCGGTCTCCCCTCCTCGAGCAGGTCGTCGGCGAGCACCGCGGCGCCGACCGGCAACCCCAGCTCGGCGGCCTGCCGGACGTGCCGCTCGACAATCTCGCGGGGAATCACTACCAGTTGGACGAGCAACTGCTGGGCGGCGGGCAGTCTGTCCGCGATCCGGTAATCGAAATACACCTGCTCCGGACGGAACGGGGTCTGCCGGTCCAGCTCGAAGGTCAGGGTCTGGCGCAGGTTCTCCTCGACGGCGAGCGGCAACCGGATCTGCTTGCGCAGCACCTTGTCCGCCGGCAGGCACAGCGCCAGCTGATGGGTTTTCCCGGCGACCAGCTCCGCCAGCAGGCGGGCGACCTGATTCTTTCTGTCCGGCGGCGGAAGCTCGGCCGGCAAGGGGTGCTGGGCGATTTCCCGCAGGCTTGCGGGTTCCCGTCGCAGGAACTGGATGCCGTCCTCGCCGAGACGGACGAACAGCGTGTTGCCCTGGCCAAGATACCAGGCACGGGCAGCGGCCGGAACCAGCGCGGCCAGTTCCTGGGTCCACCATGCATAGAGGCTTCGTAACCAGAAATGCCTTCTGGAGGAGGCCGCCTTATTTTCCATCCGCTTCCCTCTGGAATTGATTCACGCCATCGCCTGCGCGGGGTGAAAGATCGGGCGCCCGCCAGGCCAGCAGGGCGACCGGATTTTGAATGTCCCGGCCGAGACGCACGACGGCTTCGCGCGCGAAGGCGCTGCCATCCTGCAACCGGACTTCCGCCAGGATGCTGAAAACGTTGCTCTCTCCGCCCGCGAATGCCTGCGCTGGCGGGAAGGGCAGCCGGGTTTGCCCGGGCGGTGTCGCCTCGCGCTGTGCGAGATAGGCATCCACCTGGACCGGATCGGTTCCCGGCAGCGCCAGCAGCACGCCGCGCGGCGCCACGGTGCTGTCGATGCCGCTCTGCCCGGAATAAACCGTGATCAGGTCGGCAACCCGGCGGTACAGCGCTTCCGACATGCCGAGCACCTGCCGCAATTCCCCGGTTAGCTGGAAGCGGGCGTTGGCCGGACCATGCATCAAGCCGGCAGCGGCGTACTCAGGGGCCTCCGCGCCATTGGGCCGGCGCAGCATGTCCTCGTCGCGCCAGTCGACGATGGCGTCGACCAGCCGGGCGGCCTCCGGGTCGCCGAGCCCGGCGTGGCGGAAGAGGTGCCTGAGCAGGTCGTCGCTGGCCGAATTGATGTCGATTTTGCCAGATTCGTCGCGAATCGTGATCCGGATCGTTTCTCCCTGGTATTCCCAGGCGTGGGCACGGCCGTCACCCTTCCAGCGGTTGGGGTCGGTGGAGGGCACGGCCAGGGCATGGATGGCGCGGTGGATGCCGGCATCGGCGAGGGCTTGCGCCCGAGCCGCGCCGACCAGGTTTGACGTCAGCTGGATGTTGGCGCGCGTGCTGAAGACGAAGCTGTTGGCGATGATCGCCAGCAGCGACAGGATCCAGAGTACCAGGATCAGCGCCAGCCCGTGGCTGCGGCGCGGCGGTGGCGTGCGCGCGTTCATGTTCCGGGCCGGCAACGCTTGTAGAAGTCATCCCAGACACAGCCGCCTTCCTGGGCGGTCATCGGTACGATGAAGAGGTCGGGCCAGGCCGGGTCGGTGTCGATTTCGATCCGCACCATTTTCGGCAAGCGCTTCGCGTTCAGCCATTCACCGCTCCAGCGCGACGGTGCGACGGGGACCTTGTCGAGCGCTGATGGCTCCGGTCCGTAGTACGAGAAGCGGATTCCGCGCGCCTGCTCGACGATCACATGCGCCTCGCCCGCCGCGGCGGGGGGGAAACCGGCCGCCTCGCGATCCAGGGGGGCGTTGCGGAAAACCAGTTGCTGCACACCTTCGTTGCTTTCCACGGTCTCGACCGCGAGCGTGACCTGCTGCAAACCACCGCCGCCGAGATGGGCGGGCAGTTCGGTGACGAAATCGAGGCGCTGCGGCTGGCCGGCGAAGGCCAGGGTTTTCTCCGGAAGCTTTTTCCAGGCGAAGGGATAGGCCCGGGTGAGGGTGTTGTCCAGGAAACGGCGGGCAGTCTGCATCCGGGAGACTTCCTCGATGCGCTGTTCGGCGGCGTCCCAGCTGCGCTGGCTGGTGCGGAAGACTGCGAACAGGAGGGTCAGGATGAAGCCCAGGAGGGTAATCGCGATCAGCAGTTCAAGCAGCGAGAAGCCGCGTGCGCGCCCGTCTGCGCGCCGGTCGGTGCGCAGGCTCATGGCGTTTTCGCGAAGGTGCGGGCGCTGTGCAGCGTCAGTGACCGCAGGGCGGGACCGTCCTGCCATTCGACGGTGACCGCGATGCCCATCAGCGTCATCGGCATCAGTGCCTGCTGTGTCGTCGAGGGGAGGGGTTGTGCGGCGCTGGCCGCTTCCAGCGGCTGCATCGTCAGGCGCCACTGGAAGATGTCGGCGAAGGTGCCGCTGCGTTCGCCGGCCTGCGGTGCGCTCTCCGCACCGGCCAGCGCCAGTTGCGCCTCGGCAAGGGCGATCGCGCGCGCATGCTGTGACGAGACCTCGACATTGCGCAGGCCGCCGGAAAAGATCTGCATCAGGACGCCGGTCGACATGGCCAGGATCGAGAAGGCGACGAGCACCTCCAGCAGGGAGAATCCGCGCTGGAGGCCGGCTTGCCGCGCGATCCGGGGGTGCTTCATGGCGTGACGGACACCTTGCCGGTCAGCCAGTCCACCTCCAGCGCCTGCCGGGTTTCTCCGAGGGACAGGGTGATGCGGCCACCGGTCGAAGTGCCATCCGGGAAAAAACGGATGTTGCCGACCTGGTTGTCCAGTTGCTCGGAACGCGCGGTCACCAGTGCGACCTCGATCCGTTCGGGCAGGGCATGGACGCGGCCGTCACCGCTGACGGCGAAGCGGCGCTGGCCGACGTCCAGCGTGAGCACCGCTTCCTGGCGGCGGGTGATGGCTTCGCCGCGCGCCTTGCGCAAGCCGGCGGCAAGCTGCCGGGTGGCGCCTTTCAGCTCCAGGCTGGCGGCCCCCGAACCGATCATCGGTGCCGCCAGCCCGTAGGCCAGGCCCATCAGGAAGAGAACGACAAGAATTTCAAGCAGCGTGAAGCCGCGACTTACTCCCAACTGGCGACGTCCCGGTTTTCTCCCTCGCCACCGGGCTTGCCGTCGGCACCGTAGGACAGGATGTCGTAGGCACGGCCCTGTTCGCCCGGCGAGGTGTAAACGTACGGATTGCCCCAGGGATCCTTCGGCAGCGTGCTTTTCTTCAGGTAGGGACCCTTCCAGGAGTTGACGCCGGCCGGCGCCTTGACCAGGGCATCAAGACCTTCCTGGGTTGTCGGGTAGCGCCCGTTGTCGAGCTTGTAGCCGTCCAGGACGCTGTCGAACAGGCTGATCTGCTGCTTTGCCGTATCGGTCTTGGCGCCGCCGAGGTACTTCATCACTTGCGGTCCGGCCAGGCTGGCGATCAGGCCCAGGATGACCAGCACGACCAGCAGTTCGATCAGGGTCATGCCGCGTTGCGGGAGAGTGCGTTTGTTGTGCATAGCCATGAATCTCCGAAAAAATAGGTAACGCATCAGGCCACCAAACTGTTGACCTTGAGAATCGCCAGCAGGATGGACATGATGATGCCGCCGATGACCAGGCCGAGCCCCAGGATCATGACCGGTTCGAGCAGGGCCAGCATGCGCTTCACGGCCATCTGCACTTCCCGGTCGTAGACGTCGGCGACCCGGTTCAGCATTTCCCCCAGGCTTCCCGTCTCCTCGCCGACCATCACCATATGGACAGCGAGCGAAGGGAAGATTCCCTGTTCCATCAGGGGCTTGCCCAGGCCTCGCCCCTCCTTGAGCTTGTCGCGGACGGCTTCGAGCCCGCCCGCGATGACCATGTTGTTGACGGTGTCCTTGACGATCCCCATCGCCGGCAGCAACGAGACGCCATTGTTGAGCAGGGTGCTCAGTGTGCGCGCCAGGCGGGCGACCTCGATCTTGGTGATCAGATCGCCGGCCAACGGCAGTTTCAGCATTTTACGATCCCAGCGCAAACGCCGCTCGGGGTGGCCGGTGACCCAGCGGACGTAGCGGAAAGCCAGAAAGACAGCCACGAACAGGGTCCACCAGTAGGCGCGCAGCCAGTCGCCGGCACTCACCACGATCTGGGTCGGCAGTGGCAGGGCCTTTCCCGATTCCTGGAACATCTGCGAGAACTGCGGGACCACCAGCGTCAGCAGCAGCATGATCGAAACCACCGAGACGAGCACCAGGATCGTCGGGTAGATCAGCGCGGACTTCACGGTTTCCTTCAGTTCCTTGGCGCGCTCCATGAATTCCGAGATCCGCGCGAGTACGCTGCCGAGCGAGCCGCCGGCCTCGCCGGCGCGGATCATGCTGATATAGAAGCGACCGAAGACGGCGTGGTGACTCTCCATCGCCGCCGAGAGCGCCGCGCCGCCGCGCACGTCGTCGCGGATCCGGGTCAGCATGTCGCGCACCGGCTCGCTGCCGGCCATGCCGAGCAGCAGATCCAGCGAGCGGTCGAGGGACAGTCCCGAGCGCAGCAGGGTGGCCAGCTCGCGCGTGAGGTTGCCGAGCTCTTCCTGAGAAACCTTCTTCCTGCCGAACAGCGGTGTACCCGACAGCAGGCCGCCGGACGCGGTGCCATCCGCCATGCCGGCCTCGACGCGAATCGGGATGTAGCCCATCGATTGCAGGCGCTCGACCGCGCTGGCCTGGTCGCGCGCCTCGATTTCGCCCGCCTCGACGTTGCCGGCGCTGCTGGCTGCCTTGTACTGGAACAGCGGCACCTTATACCTCTCTGGTCACGCGCAGTACTTCCTCGATCGTCGTCACGCCCGCCACCACCTTGCGCAGACCGTGCTCGTACATCGTCAGCATGCCTTCGCCGACAGCGGCCTGCTGGATTTCCCCGGAACTGGCGTGCCGCATCACCAGGGCACGGATGGTATCGGTCATCGGCATGATCTCCATGATGCTGACCCGGCCGCTGAATCCGGTGCCCGCACAGTCGGGGCAGCCGACCGGGCGGTAGAGTGTTACCTCCGGCGAGGCGCAAAAGCGCGTCAGGGAAAACTCCGCCACGACTTCCGGCAACGCGCGATAGGGCTCGCGGCACTTGCCGCACAGGGTGCGCACCAGCCGCTGGGCCTGGATACCGATGACCGTCGAGGTCAACAGATAGTCCTCCATGCCCATGTCGAGCAGGCGGTTGATGGTGCTTGCCGCATCGTTGGTATGCAGGGTGGAGAGCACCAGGTGACCGGTCAGCGCCGACTGCACGGCAATCTCCGCTGTTTCGATGTCGCGGATCTCGCCGATCATGATCACGTCCGGATCCTGCCGGACGATCGAGCGGAGAGCATTGGCGAAGGTCAGTCCGATCTGCGGCTTGACCTGGATCTGATTGACCCCCTCCAGCTGGTATTCGACGGGATCCTCGACGGTCAGGATCTTCTTGTCCGGGGTATTCAGTTCGCTGAGCGCCGTGTAGAGCGAGGTGGTCTTGCCGCTGCCGGTCGGGCCGGTGACCAGCAGGATGCCGTGCGGTCGCAGCAGCAACTCGCGGAAGTTCTTCTGCAGGTCCGGATCGAAACCGAGCGCGGTGAAATCGAGCGGGACGCCGCCCTTGTCGAGAATCCGCATGACCACGCTCTCGCCGTGCATCGTCGGCACCGTGGACACCCGCAGGTCGATTTCCTTGCCGGAGATCCGCAGCTTGATGCGGCCATCCTGCGGCAGACGGCGCTCGGCGATGTCCAGGTTGGCCATGATCTTCACGCGCGAAATGATCGCCGCGGTCAGCTTGCGCGGTGGCGATTCCTGCTCGTGGATCACGCCATCGATGCGGTAGCGGACGAACAGGCGGTTTTCGAAGGGTTCGATATGGATATCCGACGCCCGGGTCTCCAGCGCTCGGCGCATGATCAGGCCAACCAGCCGGATCACCGGGGCCTCGCTGGCCAGATCCTTCAGGTGCTGGATGTCGTCCCCGAAATCGTCGCCCTCCACGGTGGCGATGTCGTCGACGATCTGCCCCATCGCCGATTTGCCGGTGCCATACAGGCGCTCGAAGGCGGTCTCGAACTCATCCCTCGCCGCGACCAGCGGCACGATCTGCCGATCGGTCAGCACGCGGAAAGCCTCGAGCGTATAGCGATCGGTCGGGTCGACCATGGCCAGGCGCACCGTCTCCGTGTCCTCATGGACGGGCAGTGCCTGCGCCTCCTTCAGGAAGCGCGTGGACACGCGCTCCTCCAGCACGGGAATCTCAGGGTAACCGGCTGCATCAATGGTGGCCAGACCGAGTTGAATGGCCAGGGTCCGCGCCACGTCCTGGTGAGTGATCGCCCCCAGGCTGTGCAGGATCTCCCCGATCCGGCGCTGGCCATCTTCGCCGCCCAGGCGCAGGGCGCGCTGCAGCATCTCCTGATCAATCCTGCCGCTGTCGATCAGGATCTCGCCAAAAAGCTTGCCCAAGTTAGTGCCTTCGTGCCGGGTGGATGGGGCCGACCATTATAGCCGCGCATGGGCAAAATGGTCGGCGGGGGGCGACGGAATGCGCAGCCGCCGGGGTTGCGCAAGCATCGTGGGGAACTGAAATAATCTGCATGTAATCAATGCCGAAGACACTGAGCTTGTGCCAGAATGATTACCCGGTGGAATAAATGACAAACAATGACAAACCGGCGCTGCCGAAAGACGGGCGCCTTAATCCCGGGGGTTGGGCGGGTGATGACCGATAGGACGATGAACGCACGGAACGCGGCGCGGATGACCGATGGGGCGAGCGGCGAGGCGGCTTGCCCTGCTCCGTCGCCGGCGGCGGGTGGGGCTGCGGTGCATTTCGGAATGGTCCAGGTTGCCGGTCGGACCGGGCGGCTCACCAATCTGCAGCGCCGGATCGGCAATCTGCTCCTGCAGCGCGCCTACGATGGTCTGTTGCTGCACGAAGCACACACGCTGCGCTTGGCGGAGCTGGCGGAATGCGCCGGTGTGGGCGTGCATGAACAGGGTGCGATTCGCGCCGCACTCAGACAGCTGCGCAGCATTGCCATCGAATGGAGTGTCCCAGGCGCCGATGGGCGTGAGCGGTGGGGAATCAGTTCGATGCTCGCCGAGGTGCAGGTCGACGGCGAGGACATTGTTTACAGCTATCCGCCGATTCTGCGCTCGTTGCTCTGCAATCCCGAGTTTTTCGCCAAGATCGACCTGCGCGTGCAAAAACGCTTCTCCTCCAATTACGCGCTCAACCTCTATGAGAGCTGCCAGCCCTTCCGTGCCGCCGGAAGCACCGGCTTCCTGCCGGTGGAAGCCTGGAAGCGTCTTATCGGCGTGGAAGAGGGGGGGGCGTACGCCGAGTTCAAGAATCTCAACCGCAAGATCATCAAGCCATCGCTGGAGGAAATCAACGCGGTTTCCAGTGATCGATTCAGCGTCCGTTACCGCAAGGAGGGGCGACGTGTGGTTGCGCTCTGCTTCGACATATACAAGAATGATTCTCGTTGCACGGAGCTTTCGGAGGATGGCTCTGTGATCGGTGCTGTTCTCGATGAGAAAAATGAATCGGGAGCAACCCTGACACCCCCTTGCGAGCAAGAAAATACCGGGGCTGCGGGCGGGTTGTTGTGAAATTGCAACACCCGGGCGGTTTGTGTCGCAAAGCGAATTGTCATTGTTGACGGTCTAGGGGGGCTGCTATAGGATCAACACACATAGGTGTAAGCGGTCACTGGAATGGTCACCGTACAAGGCGGCCGTTGTAGTGCAGTGGTCGAGGGAAAGATGATCAAACGAATTATTTGTAGCGCCGCAGCATTTGGATTGGTTGCATGTGCCCAAAATCCGGTGGTTGAACGGCCCTCCTCGGTTGACAGGGAGGAAGTCGTGGCTAAAATGGCGGCCAACCGGTGGGATCTGATGATCCAGGGCAAGATTGATGAGGTTTATCAGGACTATGTCAGCCCGGCCACGAAGGCTTTGCTGTCACGCGATGCGTATCGCGGTGGCATCAAGCCCGGTCTCTGGAAGAGTGCAAGGGTCGATAAGGTGACCTGCGCCTCCGAGGAGGTATGCTCGGTGGATGTGATCGTGCGCTACGCCTACAAAGGCAAGGGAGGTGTGGCAATCGAGAATGACGCGGTGGTGCCCGAAACCTGGCGCCTGCTGGATGGGCGTTGGTGGTTCGTGCCGCGTCAGTAAATTCTTCCTGTTCGTTGGGGAGGGTGTGGCAATAGTCTGAGAGACTTGTTTCAAGGATCAGGCCCGGTTTATTCCGGCTGGGGCTGCCGAGATTGGTAGCTGTAATGATGTAGTTTGTGGTTAATCTAATAATCGTAACAAGGAGCTTAAGCGATGAAATTTCAAACCAAGTTGATCCACGCAGTTGTTCTCGGCGCTCTGGGCGTCGCGACCAGCGCTCACGCTGTTAACCTGGGTGACGACGGCCGCGGCGAAGTGCTGCTGTACCCGTACTACACCACGCAAGCCGGCAACGACACTCTGATCTCCCTGGTTAACACCACGGCTCAGGGCAAGGTTGTCAAGATCCGCGTTCTGGAGTCGCTGAACTCCCGCGAAGTCATCGACTTTAACCTCTATCTCTCCGCCAACGATGCCTGGTCGGCCGTCATCACCGCTGACGCCGCCACCGGCGGCGCCAAGCTGAAGACCTTCGACAAGTCCTGTACCGCTCCGCAGCTTACGGCTACCGCCGACGGCGCTCGCGAAGTGTCCTTCCGTAACTTTGCCTACGTCGCTCCGACGGCCGACAACGGCCCGGCCGGCCTGGCTCGTACCAAGGAAGGCTACATCGAAGTCATCGAGATGGGCACGGTCAACAACAACTTCGTGCTGACCCCGGGTACCGTGACCTTCGGCAAGGCCATCACCCACGTTGCCGGCGTTCCGGGTGACTGCGCTGCCGTGTCGACCGCTTGGGCGGCTGGCGGTGCCTTCAACGTTGCCACCGGCACCACCGACAACACCGGTGGCCTGATCGGCTCCGCTTCGATCATCAACGTCGGTGCCGGTACCGATTACTCGTTCGATCCGGTCGCCATCGAAGCCTTCAACCGCACCGCCGGTAACACCGGTACGCACACCGCTCCGGGCTCGCTGCTGCCGTCGCTGGCCAGCGTCGATACCGACGGCGCCGGTGCTGCCGCCAGCGCGATCTTCTACCCGGCTGCTGTGGGCTCGGTGGTTACCGTTGCTGACTGGAACGCCGTTGCCAACCCGGTCACCCCGGCCGACGCTGTCAGCGCCGTGCTGATGCGCCAGTCCGTGCTGAACGAGTTCACGGTCAACCCCGCCATCGGCGGCGGCACCGACATGGTCGTTACCTTCCCGACCAAGAAGTTCTACGTCCAGCCGGCCACCACCTTCACGGCCGCTCTTGTCAATCGTCCGTTCCGCACCAACTTCCTGGCCACCGGCGGCACCGCTACCGGCGCCTGCGAACCGGTCGGCCTGAGCATCGTTGGCCGCGAAGAAGAAGTTCCGGTTGCCCAGATCGACTTCTCGCCGATGCCGGCGAGCGGCGCCAACACCCTGTGCTGGGAAGCCAACGTCGTGACCCTGACCAACAGCAACGTGCTCGGCTCGGCCAACGTCCTGAACGTCAACTCGCCTTACCTTGACGGCTGGATGTCGATGTCCTTCACGACCACCGCTGTTATCGCTGGTGCCCCGGCTGGCCACACCGGCCACCAGATGGTTGCCAACGGCGCATCGGGTCCGCTGCCGGTCGCCAACGACGTCTACAACGGTCTGCCGGTCATCGGCTTCGGTGTCCAGAAGTACGTCAATGGCAACGTGGGCGGTGTGCTCTCCAACTACGGCGGCGCGTTCATCCACAAGTATGTCCGCCTGGTCAACTAATAAGCTAGCTTAAGCTTTACGCAGAAATCCGTTTCTGCACCTTGTTCGGGTGGAGGTCAAACCTCCACCCGTTTTTTATTGGTAAATCGAAAACCGGATGCATGGATTTGTGCAGTCTGGATTCATGCTGTCGCGACTACAGCACTCTCGGCGGATTTCGTAATAATGTGTAACAGACCCTTTGCATTTTGGCCGCTCCAATGATAATGCGCCTATAATTGATGCACGGGATCTCTCCGAGGGTGTGGAGGTGTTTGCACCAAGGACAGTGCAGAGTGCCGGCGGAACCGGTAAACGGTAAGGCCGGGGGATCGTCCGTCAGGATTTCATGGAGATCCTGCAGCGAATCTGCAAGGAATCACGGATCAGCCAGCACTGGCCAAGTCTGGCTCGCCAGGTGTCAATAAGGCGAGCCGTCAATGACGGGCCGGAACAAGCACAAGGAGGCTTTGCCATGCGCAAAACACTGTTGGGACCCCTGCTGTTCGGCGGCGCCCTTATTTTCGGCTCGACCGGCGCCTTCGCGCAGGCCGCTGCCAGCACCGTCGTCCTGTCCGGAACGACCGGCAACAGCTGCGTCTACACGGGCATTACCATGCAGCCCAACGGCGGCATCACCGTTACCTGCGGCGGTGGCGCGGTCACGCCTCCCGCGGCGCCAACCATCGGCACGGCCACGCCACTCAATGCGAGCATTAGCGTAGCCTTCACGCCTCCCGCAGGTACCGTCACCAGTTATGCGGCTGCCTGTACCTCAAGCGACGGCGGTGTGGCCGGGAATGCGACGGGTAGCGCTTCGCCGCTTACCGTCAGCGGCTTGACCAACGACAAAACCTATACCTGTACGGTGACCGCGAGCAATTCCGGTGGTACGAGCGCCGCTTCGGCTGCATCTGCAGCTGTGATCCCGAGTGCGGGCGCCGCAGCAACGCCGCCGGGCGCACCGACCATCGGTGCCGCCACGCCGGGCAATAATTCTGCCAGCATCGCCTTCACCGCACCGATATCGAATGGCGGCGCGGCGATCACGGCCTACAACGCATCGTGCACACCGAGTGGTGGCGGTGCCGCCGTGCCCGGAACCAATACCGCGTCGCCGATCACGGTCAGCGGCTTGACCAACGGTACCACCTACGCCTGCTCGGTTACGGCGACCAACAGCGCTGGAACCGGTGCCGCCTCCGGCACGGTGAACGTCACGCCGGCTGCGCCGACCGCGCCGGGCGCGCCGACCATCGGCGCGGTGACTGCCGGGAATGGTTCGGCCAGCGTCGCCTTTACCGCACCGGCATCGAACGGGGGCTCGCCGATCACCTCCTACACGGCATCCTGCACGCCGACCGGCGGTGGCGCCGCAGTCACCGGAACCGGTGCATCCTCGCCGATCACGGTGAGCGGGCTGACCAACGGCACCGCCTACGTCTGCTCGGTAACGGCGACCAACGCTGTGGGCACCAGCACGGCCTCGGGAACGGGTAATGTGACCCCGGTGGCCGGGTGCTCGGCACCGCCGGGAACGACCACGGGCACCCTCAACGCCACGGGCGACCGCTACAATCAGACCGAATCCGGAACAGTTCCCGCTGGCGGCATCAAGTCCTTCCCCTTCGTCGCGCAGTCGGCGGCCTACCCGTACGGGATCAAGTTCGAGATCGAATCCGGTTACAACTCCGGTTCCTACAACGCCAAGGACATCTCGGTATCGTCCTGCCCGGGCGTGTTTACGGGTCTTGCGTACCCGTGCCTGAAGTCGAACATCACCGCCAACCGGATCGTTACCGGCCCGGTGGGAACGGCTACCTCGGTGTGTGAAGTGGTTCCCGGCCAGACGTACTACTTCAACATCCGTCCGAGCGTCTCCGGCCAGGATGCCGCCGCGATGATCAATCCGATGGCCCGCTGATCGGCGCCACTTCCACCGTGGGTTTCCGGGTTCCGGAAACCCACGGTTTTCGTTTCTGGTATCCCGGCTCGTGCCGGGATTCCGGTTTTATGAAGCCTGCTTTGTCCGTGCCTGACTTTTTTGACGAAACCATGCCGACCATGAACAAGAAAACCGCCTGCGCACTGTCCTGTCTCGCCTTTGCCCTGATGGCCAACTCCCCTGTTCAGGCCGCCGAAACCAAGGCAGCCCCAAAGACCAGTGCCAAGACCGCCACCAAGGGCGCCAAGCCGGCACAAGCCGGGAAGGCCGTATTGTCCGCCGCTTCCGCACAGGGCGAACCGCTCGTCACCTGGCGTGATCTGGCGATCTACCCACTGGATTTCGAGGCGTCGTTGCAGATTGCGTCGAAGCCCGATCAATTGGCATTCCGTGGTGACATGCGGCGCATCACCACCATGCTCGAGAATGTGCTGATCCAACGTACGCTGGCCGCCGAAGCAGAGCAGGCCGGCTTGGACAAGGATCCCCTGTTCGTCGCCGAAGTACAGCTTGCCCGCGAGCGCATCCTGGCACGCATGCGCATCCAGGCCTTCGAGGCCAGCCTGAAAGTGCCCGATCTTACAGCCGCTGCCGAAGAACGCTACAAGCTGAAACCGGAAGCCTATTTCCTGCCGGAAGTCGTACAGGCATCGCACGTACTGGTGTCCACCGAAAAATACAAGGAGGCGGAAGCGCGTGCGCGCGCCGAGGAAGTGTTGGCCCGTGCCAAGGCGGGCGAGGAGTTCGGCAAGCTGGCCCGCGAGTATTCTGACGATCCCTCGGTGGGCAACAACAACGGCGATCTCGGCTTCTTCGGACGTGGCAAGATGGTTCCCGCCTTCGAACAAGCCGCCTTCGCGCTGGAAAAGCCGGGCGATCTGAGCGAGGTGGTGCAGTCGCAGTTCGGCTTCCATGTGATCCGCTTGCAGCGCAAGCGTCCGGCAAGCCAGCAGACCTTCGAGGATGTGAAGGCACAACTGATCGATGAGCTGCAGAAGAAATGGATCAGTGACCAGAAGGCTGCCTACATCGCCGACATCAAGAACGACAAGACGATCAAACTCAACGAGGAAGGGATCAACGCCCTGCAGATCAAGTAAGCCGGCCCGGATCTTCCTTGCGACGGTTTGCTCTTGCGTAGCCTCTGGAATCACCGCTGGCTGTTCCTCGCCCTGCTCGAGCGGGAAGTGAGGAACCGCTACGTCGGCAGCGTGGGGGGGTGGCTGTGGGCCATCGTGCACCCCCTGCTGCTGCTCGGCATCTACACCATGGTTTTCCGGACCATTTTCCGGGTGGAGATTCCGCAGCTCGGAGAGCATCCCTTCGTGGCCTTCGTCGCCCTGGCGCTATGGCCGTGGTTGGCTTTCCAGGAGGGCGTGCAGCGCGGGGTACAGGCCGTGCAGGCGAACTCCGCGTTGGTACGCAAGGTGTCATTTCCACACGAGTTGCTGGTGTATGCGGCGGTCACGGCCACCTTCGTAGTCCAGCTGGCCGGCTACGCGCTGGTGCTGACCATCCTCGCGCTGTTCGCCGGCGGGTTGTCGGCCATGGTGCTGCTGATCGTGCCGATCCTCGCCCTGCTTTTCCTGCTGGCGCTCGCCTGCGCGCTGTTCGGCAGCGCCCTGCAGGTCTTCCTGCGCGATTTCGACCAACTGCTCGGACCGCTCTTCATGGTGCTCTTCTACGCGACGCCGGTGCTCTACCCGCTGGCGTTGCTACCGGGCTGGCTGGGCGACATCCTGGCTTTCAATCCGCTGGCCCAGTTCATCGAGCCGGTGCGGGCGCTGGCGTTGTTCGGAAGCTGGACGCCGAGCACCTTCGCACTGGCCAGCTGGGCGGCCACGCTGCTGCTGTTCGTGCTCGCACGCGGATTCTTCCTGCGTCTTTCGCCGCATTTCGAGGACTTTGTCTGACCGCCGCCCCGGTGGTTTTCATGTATGGCTCAACTGCCCCTCATCCGCCTTGCAGGCGTTGGCAAGGAGTATCCGCTCGCCGCATCGGGTGGCGACCGCCTGCGTACACTCTGGCAGTTATGGCGGGGCCGGCGGGCGACGCATGTCTTCCGTGCGCTGTCGGACATCAGCCTCGAACTGCATCGCGGCCAGTCGCTGGGCTTGATTGGCGAGAACGGTGCCGGCAAGTCGACCCTGATGAAGATCATCGCCGGGGTGGTCGATCCGACGCAGGGAACGGTCGAGCGGCACGGCCGCATCGGCGCCCTGCTCGAGCTCGGCGCCGGCTTCCATCCTGACTACACAGGCCGGGAGAACGTTTTTCTCGCGGCGGCCCTGCTCGGACTGACGCGAGCCGAAACCACGGCGCGGCTTGACGACATCCTGGCCTTTGCCGACATTGGCGAACACATCGAACAGCCGATCAAGCATTACTCATCAGGCATGGTGGTGCGTCTCGGTTTTGCCATCGCGACGACGATGAAACCGGACCTGTTGATCACCGACGAGGTGCTGGCGGTCGGCGACGAATCCTTCCAGAAAAAGTGTAGTGCCTGGATCGAGGGGTATCTGGCGGATGGCGGTACGCTGATGCTCTGCTCGCACAGCATGTACCACATCCAGAAACTGTGTCAGAAAGCCGCGTGGATCCATGAAGGCCGGCTGTTCTGCCACGGCGATTCGGCGGACGTGACGCGCGAATACCTGGCCTACCATGAGGAACGTGCCCAGGGCGACCGGCCCGCCGGCGGCAGCGCCCAGCCCGGCGGCCTGTACGCACTGCGCAACTTGCGTCTCAACGGGGCGAGCGCCCAGGCGCCGCTGGCCCTGCCGATGGCTTCGGATCTGCACGTCAGCGGCAGCATTCACTCGCCTGACGGCCGCGTGCCGGGAATCGCGGTGGGTGTGGTGAAGGCCGACGGCACACCGATTTACGGGCTGGTCTCGGACATGGACGGTTATCGCCCCCGGGCGGTCGATGCCCAAACCTATGCCTTCGAACTGACCTTTCCGGCATTGCCCCTGTTGCCGGGGCGTTACTACATCCGTGCGCACGCGATGGATCCCGAGGGGCTGCGGTTGTACGATCAGCTATCCTGCCGCCTCGACATCACCGGCAGTGCGCGCGAACTCGGCATGTGCCGATTGGCACATGTTTGGGGCGAGGGCGTGGACGCGGACTGCGCCGTCGATGAGCGCGGATAGCGTGAGACGAGCGGGGGGCGTGGACAACGTGCGCCGCCGTCTTGCCGCCTTCATCCGCGATACGCTGGAATGGTGGCTGCTGCCCGGCCTGGCGGTGTTGCTGCCGTGGCCGCTCTGCTTCCGGGCGTACGCTTGGCTGTGCGCCCGCCAGCCCCTCTTCGAGGAAAAAACCCGGGCGGCGCTGGCGCAGCTCGAGCCACCGCTCGCCGGCGACGCAGCGCGGCGCTGGGCGGCCCACTTCCGCCTGGTGCAGCTGGTCGACCGCGCCGACACCTTTCTGGCGCTCAGCCGCGGCGACCGCTGGCTGGACCGTCATGTACGACGTCATGGCGACGACTGGCCGACGGTTCCCTTCATCGCCCTGTCCTTCCACTATGGCGCGGGACTCTGGTGCCTGCGCGACATCGCTCGCAGCGGGCGGCGCGCGGCATTCCTCTCGATCCGCTTCGAGCGCTTCTTCGGTGGCGCCTGGCTGCAGTATCGCGGAGCCTGTCTGCGTATCCGGGAGGTCGAGCGCGCGGGCCGCGCGCCCGTCATTTATACTGGCGGCGGCCGGCAGGCCGTGCGCGAGGCACTGGAGGCGGGGACCGCAGTGGTCGGTCTGATCGATGTGCCGGCGGCCCTGTCGAAACAGGTGATCGAACAGCCATTCCTCGGCGCCGTGGCCTGGTTTCCGCCCGGGCTGATTGCGCTCGCGGGCGAACTGCGGGTGCCGCTGGTGGCCTACGCGATGGGCTTCGATCCGGTGAGCGGCAAGCGCGAGCTGGTGGTCCGCCGGATCGCCGAGGGCGCGCCGGCGGCGCAGCTGGCCGAGGTGGTCGGCTTCCTGGAACAGGAAATCGGCCGCAACCCGCCGGCCTGGCACAACTGGCCCGAATTGCGGGCCTTCCGGACCCCCCCGGCGTCCGGTCAGACGTGAAACCGTCCCTAGCGGACGAGACGCTAACGCACAGGGAGAAACCGGCCGGAGGCCCGCCGAACCGTCAGGGACGGTGGCCCTTTCCGGACAGAAAAGCATGCACACGAGTTCCTTACGGCACATGACGCGACTTGTCGCGCAACACCTTGATCCGGCCCACGCGATGACGATCGCCGATCTGGGCAGCTATGACGTCAACGGCAGCTATCGGCCGCTGTTTTCCAGCCCGGCCTGGCGGTACACCGGCGTTGACCTGTCCCCCGGGCCGAACGTCGACTGCGTGCTGGATTCGCCCTACCGCCTGCCATTCGCCACGCGCAGCATCGATCTCTTCGTTTCCGGCCAGGCATTCGAGCACATCGAGTTCTTCTGGCTGACCTGGCTGGAAATGGCGCGCGTGCTCAAGCCGGGGGGGCTGATCTTCCTCGTCGCCCCGTCGCGTGGCCCCGAGCACCGTTTTCCGGTCGATTGCTGGCGTTTCTATCCGGATGGCTTTGCCGCCCTGGCGAAATACGCATCGCTCGAACTGGTGGAGGTTTCCACCGACTGGGCACCCGATCCGGCCGAAGACAGCGCGGCCTGGGGCGATACCGTGGGGGTCTTCCGCAAGCGTCCGCAGGGTGCGCTTGCCCGCCTGCGCGGGAGTTTCATGCAGCAATTGCGTTATCTGGCCATGCCCGGCTACCGCTAAGGGCTTGCCGCGCATCCGCCCGATCACGTCCCGCAATCCCCCACGCCACCGCTTTTATCATGTCCATCGATTCGCACAGCCGCCCCCCGGGGAAGGCGATGCCGCCAGGTGCGGACGAGTCGGCCGCCACGGCCTTGGCGCTGTTGCGCGGCGGCGACCGGGCGGGTGCGGCGGCGATGCTGCAACGTCTGCTGGCCCGGCAACCGGACGATCCCCATGCCCTGCACGTGATGAGCCTGCTGCTGCAGGCGCGCGGCGAGCTCGTTGCTGCCGTGGCGCACGCCGCCCGCGCGGCTCGGGTGGCGCCCGGAAATCCCGGTCTGCACTACATGCACGGCAATCTGTTGCACGATGCCGGACAACCGGCCGAAGCCGCGCGGGCGTATGCGATCGCGACCCGCCTGAAGCCGGATTTCTTCGAGGCGTTCAATAATCTGGGCCTCGCCCTGCAGGACAGTGGCGATCTGTCCGCCGCCGCCGAAGCCCTGCATCGGGCGAGGGCCCTGCGACCGGACAGCACAAGCGCGCTCGCCAATCTCGTCGGTGTTCTGGAACAGTCCGGACGCGCGGAGGAGGCCTATGCGCTGCTCGCCGGCACGTTGCCGCCCGTGCTCGACGATCGCTTGCAGACGTTGCGATCGGAGATCGGCGACCGCCTCGCCCGGCAGTCCGCGCTGGCCAACCGGACCGCCGAGGCGGTGGCCCGCTACCGGCAACTGGCAGCCCTGGATCCGGCTGACTGGCGGGCGCGCATCGGTGCCCGTCTCACCCTGCCGGCGATCCACGCGAGTGCGGCCGCGCAGGATGCCGCCCGCGCGGCCTACGGCACCGGCCTCGATGCGCTGCTCGCCGAGCTCGACGAGGCCACGCTGGCGGCACTCACACCGGGAGACTGTCTGGCCGCAGCGGTCCGTGACAATTTCCTGCTGGCCTACCAGGGTGAGGACGATCGGGCCTTGCAGGCACGTTATGGGACGCTGATGGGCCGCCTGCTCGACCGCGCCCTGCCGGAGTTCCGCCAGCCGCTTGCACGGCCGGTCGTGGCCGGACGGCCGCTGCGGATCGGTTTCGCCGGGTGCTTTTTCCGCGATTGCACGGTCGGTCACTATTTCGCTTCCTGGATCACCGATCTTCCCGGCGCGGATTTCGAATGCACCGTCTATCTGCTCGGCGGACCCGAGGACGAGATGACCCGGACGATCTGCCAGCGGGCACGCCGGGTCCGGCTCGACGGTCCGCTGGGCGAGGCTGCGGCGGCCATCCGTGCCGATGCGCCGGATCTCCTGGTTTTTCCGGAACTGGGGATGAATGGTCGCACCCTGGCCCTGGCCGGCCTGCGCCTGGCACCGGTACAGTGCGCCGGCTGGGGGCATCCGGTGACCAGCGGCCTGGCCACCGTCGATCACTACCTGTCCTGTGCGCTCATGGAGCCGCCGGAGGCGGCTGCGCACTACACGGAGAACCTGTGCTGCCTGCCCGGGCTCGGCACTCGCTATGCCCGGCCGGCGATGGCCAGTTCGCGGACACGGGCGTCCTTCGGCTTGCCGGATGACGCGCATCTCTATCTCATGCCGCACGCGCTGTTCAAGCTCCACCCGGAGAACGACGCGACGGTGGCGCGGATCCTTGCGGCCGATCCGCACGGGCTGCTGGTTCTCTGCGCCGGCGAGACCGAGGGAATGACCCGGGATTTCCTGGCCCGCCTGCACGGCGTGCTCGGCGAAAACGGGGTGGCGCCGGAGCGCTGCCGGCTGCAGCCTTACCTGGCGCGCGGCGATTATCTGGCACTCAACCGGGTCTGCGATGTGCTGCTCGACCCGACCCGCTGGTCGGGCGGCAATGTCACGCTCGATGCGATTGCCTCGGGCCTGCCGATCGTGACGCGCTGGGGACGCTTCATGCGCGGGCGCCAGACGGCCGGCCTGCTGCGGGCAATCGGCTGCGAGTTCCTGATTGCCGACGATGAGGATGCCTACGTCACCCTGGCCCTGCGCCTGGCGGGGGATACTGAACTGCGTGCCGCGACGGTGCGGCAGCTTGTCGAAGGGGCTCGGGCGATTTTCGACGATGCGGAACCGGTCGCAGCGCTGGCGCAGTCGTTTCGCGCGATGCTGACCGCGTGAGCCGTCCGGTCGTGGCGGAATCGCCCGTGGGTCAGTACCGTTCGTTGCGGGGTGGGGCGATCAGGGCGAGCATGGCCAGCAGCGCGGCCACGAAGAGCCAGCTGCTGTAGCGCAATTCCGCCGCCGGTGCGGCGAGGATCAGGGGCAGGGTGTAGAAGAGGCCGCTCAGGGCACAGGCCAGGGCGAAGCGATCGGTGAAGGCCGGACGCCGTGCCCGGTTCCGCCGCCAGGCGGCCAGCCCGCAACCGAAGGCCAGCAGCAGATAGGGCAACGGTGCCGAAATCCACCAACCGACGCTTTCCGTAAACCAGTGCATGGCGGCACGATTGACTGGTGAGGTGTTCACCGGGATGTCCGGGTTGTCGCGGTAGGCGATGACGGTGGGCACATAGGCCAGCGACTGCGGCCGATCATTGCGGAAGCGGCTGAAGAGGGCCCGGGTGAGCGCCCAGCGGTGCGCGAGATAGGCGCCGGGATAGGTGCGGATCGCAGCGAGCCAGGCGGCGTTCAGCTGCCGGACCTGCGCCTTGTCGAACGGGTGCCCGAAGCCGTCGGCGATGGCCCATTCGCCGGTGTACAGGGGGACGTTGGCGAAGGGCGTGTATTTCGCGGCAAGGTGATCGACGCTCAGATTCGCTGGCCGGACGAAATCCGGCAGGAGCATGGTCCGCTCGGCGATGGAAATCGCGGCGAGATCCCACAGCTGCACGACGGCGAAGGTCTTGACACGGTGGACGACCATGGCCCGGTCAAGCAGCATTCCGGCGACGAGGACGGTGACGCAGGCGAGCAGGGTGGCGAGCGCCAGGCGCAGGCGCGGCAGCGGAGCGCCGGGTGCGCGCAGTTCGGCGCGTGCCGCGAACCAGAGAAGGGCCAGTGGCAACAGGGCAAGCAGGGCGTTGTGCCGGACCATGCCGCCGTAGAGCAGGCAGGGCAGGGCGGCGTAGAGCAGGGCGGGGCGGGCAAGGCGCACGGCGGCCAGGATGAGCGCCGTGCCCAGCGTGAGGCTGGCCACCAGGGCAGCGTCCGTCCAGAGGTGGGCGAGGATCAGCAGCACCGGAGAGAGCAGGGCAAGCAGCAGGGCGGCGGCGATGCGCGCGGGCGGGCCGCTGAATAGTGCGCAGGCGGCGAGCCAGACTCCCGTCCAGAACGCCGCGACGTGAATCAGGAAAATGCCGCCGCTTCCCGGCCAGACGGCGTGTACCAGCGCCCAGAAGGCGGTCATGGTCACCGGCGCGATGTTCGAGTACTCGCCGCTGCGGATCTGCCAGAACTGATAGGCCGAGTCGAAGGAGAGAAAGCCGGGATAGAAGGCGGCCACGCACAGCAGGAAGCCGATGACGGGCAGGGCGAGGTTGCGCAGCAGGTTCCGCGTCATGATCGGGAGGACGTGAATACCCAGCGCTTGCTGAGCAGATAGGTTTGCGCCGCGACAATCCCCGAGGCGATGAGGAAGCCGGGCAGGTAGTGCAGACCGGCGCTGCGCACGGCGAGCGCCAGGACGGCCGTGCTGGTGCACAGGCCGGCAAGGGCGACCAGCAGGTACTGGAGCAGCGCCCGTCCGTGCGGGGCGTCCGAGCGGAAACTGATGTGGTAGTGGTAGGTGTAGGACACCGCGAAGGCGGCAATGAAGGCGGGAACGTTGGCCAGCACCGGGTCGACCCGGGCAAGATCCGCCAGGACGGAGAGGACCGCGCCGTGCACCAGGGTCGCCAGGCCGCCCCCGGCGATGAACCTGAGCAGGCCGGTCATCGCACCGGTGCGCGCGCGGCGTCCAGGCCGGCCACGTCCGTACCGCCATCGGTGACGCTAGCGCCGATACCGTGACTTTCGCGGATCAGGTACATCGGCCGCTGCTTGACCTCCTCGAAAATGCGGCCGAGGTATTCCCCGAGGACGCCCAGGCCGATCAGCTGGATGCCGCCGATGAAGAGGATGGTGACCATGATCGAGGCGTAGCCCGGCAGGTCGATGCCGAAGAATAGCGTGCGCAGGATCAGGAAGCTGGCGTAGAAGAAGGCGCACAGGGCGATGCCCGCCCCCAGGTAGCTCCAGATGCGCAGGGGCAGGGAGCTGAAGGAGGTGATGCCGTCGAGGGCGAGGTTCCAGAGCCGCCAGTAGTTCCAGGTGGTGACGCCGGCGTGGCGCGGGTGGCGGTCGAAATAGACGGTGGCCTGACGGAAGCCGACCCAGGCGAACAGCCCCTTCATGAAGCGGTTGCGTTCGGGCAGGCGGCGCAGCGCGTCCATCGCCGGTCGCGAAATCAGGCGGAAGTCGCCGGTGTTGCGCGGGATGCGGATCGAGGTCATTTTCTCGAGGGCACGGTAGAAGGCATTGGCCGTTGCCTTCTTCACCCAGGTCTCGCCCTGGCGGCTGCGTCGCGTGGCGTTGACCACCTCGTAGCCTTCACGCCACTTGGCGAGCAGTTCCGGAATCAGTTCCGGCGGGTCCTGCAGATCGGCATCGATGGGAATTACCGCATCGCCGGTCGCATGGTCGAGGCCGGCGGTCAGCGCGATTTCCTTGCCGAAGTTGCGCGACAGGTCGATGACCTTGACGCGGGGGTCGCGGCCGTGGAGCTCGGTCAGCTGCGCCAGGGTGTCGTCGCGACTGCCGTCATTGACGCAGACGATTTCCCAGGTTTCGCCCAGACCGTCGAGCACGCCGGCGACGCGATCGTAGAAGGCCTGGACGTTCTGCGACTCGTTGTGCATCGGCACGACGATCGATAGACAGGGGGGCATGGCGTGATTGTCAGATGCGAAAATGAATCAATGACGCCATTGTAATTGATTTGTCCCGCGCCGCCGGCGGCGCTCCGCATCTTCCGCTGCCCGGCCGGAGGCTCACGTCCGGACGGACAATCCGGGATAATGCCGGGATGTCCAGAAAAAAAACGTGGTTTGCCCTCGGCGGCGCGGCGGCGCTGGGGTTGCTCCTGCTTGCCGGCCGTCCGCTCCTCCAGCCGCCCGAGCCACCGCCCCCCCCGGTGGCGCCGGCGCCGGTGCCGCCAAGCATCGGCTTCATCGACCAGCCGGTCGACGAGATCCTGGCTTCCTCCGAATTCATCGTGTCCGGCTGGGCGCTCGATCAGGCCGGGGTTTCCGCGGTCGAGGCGGTGCTCGACGGAGAACACCGCTTCCCCCTGCACTACGGGGTGACGCGAGAAGACGTCGCGGCGACGCACGGCGGTTTTCCCGATGGCGCCCGGGCCGGCTTCGAGGGGCGGCTGGATCTGTCCCGCGTGCTCGGCTCACGCCACGATCTGGCGATCGAGGTGGTGAACACGCAGGGGCGACGCACGCCGATCGGGCGCAAGACGGTGATTGCAATGGGGGCCGCGGTTTCCGACCTGCCCGTCGATCCGCCACCGGAAGCGCAGTTCTTCGTGCTGATGGCGACCAGCGGGGTCGCGGCGGGCGGGGCAGCGGAAATCGGCGAACTGTATGCGCCGATGACCAGCCGCACCATGAAGGTCGGCATGCGGGTGCCGATCCTGTATCTGCGGACCACCCGGGGGCGTGCCCGGGACTGGGCGTTCGACCCGGATTTCGACACCTCGCGCCGTTGCGGCGACAAGGTGATCGCCGAGGATTCCCTGAATGGCGTGATCGCCTACGCGATCGAAAAGCAGCTGCCGGTGCTGTTCACCCTGAACGGCGGGGTCTGGGCCGATGCCACCTGCGACGCGCCGGAGTGGGACGTGAATGACGCCCTCGAACGGTCGGTGGAGAACTGCCAGTGGAACGAGCGCAACGAGGTGTTCTCCGACGATCACCTGGAGCACCTGCCCGGCTCGGCCGGCAGCCCGCAGCTGGCGCGCGCGCTGACCCTGAATGTCCATGCGGGCGAGGTGCGACGCTACAAGAAGCGCAACCTGCAGCAGGCCGGGCGGCTGGTCCAGCGCTTCGCGCGCGAGCATCCGCATCTGTTCGTCGGGATCAATCTCGATCCCGACGTCTACATGAATCCTTTCTTCGAGTCGCCGAAGCACTGGCATGACTACAACCCGCGGACCCTGCGGCAGTTCCGCGAGTGGTTGCGCGGCAGTGGCCCCTACGCCGGTGGCGGCCGCCCCGATCTCTCCGCCTACCGGCGCAGCCAGCCGCTCACCCTGCGCGAGGTCAACCGGCTGGCCGGCCGGCAGTGGACGCGCTGGAGCCAGGTGGATCCACCCCGCGACTTTCCGGCCAGCGGCGAGCCGCCCGTGGACGATCCGTGGTTCCGCGAGTGGGAGCGCTTCCGTCGGCATCTGGTCGATCTGCACTACGACGAGCTGTCGGAATGGCTGGTCGAGGCGGGTGTGGAAAAGCGCTTCATCTTTTCGTCGCAGGGATTCCTTGCGCATCCGGTGCCCTTTCCGGTGGCGCTGGACAGCCCGCCGCGGAATTTCGATTCGGCCGGCGTGACGATCGAGGGCGCAGTGCCACGCCAGGGTCACCTGGGGGCGATCCTGTACGGCAAGGCCAGCGTCAATACGGTGCCGATGGAGGGGCGCGACAGCCTGTTCGCGGCGTTCCGCCGCCACGATCCGGCCTGGGCGGTAGTCGAGCACAACACCGCCGATTTCCGTGCGCCCGCCGAACTGCCGGGATTCGCCGAGGGCTACCGCTCGCTGCGCGACACCTTCAACTACGGTGCCCGCTTCCTCTCGCCGATGGCGTGGAACGGTTCGAACGGCATTTACGCCGGCCAGCCCGGCTTCGCGGCGTTCACCGCAATCCGCAACACCCCGCTGGAAGAGGCGATCCGGGAGTTTCTCGTCAGCCACGCCAATTTCCCGCGGGGCGGGCGGCTGTGGGCCTTCGGCGCCCCGCGGTATCCGTCCGACGATGGTTGGCGGGCCGAGACGGGGGGGCTGCGGCCGCTCGGCGGGCGAGTCGAACTGACTCCGGCCGGCGCGGAGGGGGCCGTGGTGCTCCTTTCGCCGGAGGAAATCGCCGCACCGGTCGCGGCGATGGCGCATCTTTTCCTGCGCGGCCCGGGCGTGCGTTCGGTGCACCGCGCCGGCGTGCAGGGGCTCGACGCGGAAAGCGGCGAATGGATCGTCCTGCGCGCGGAGCGCACGGTCGATCCGCTGCCAGCCGGCGAGGACGTGCTGCGTCTTCCCTTCGAGGCCGGCGAGGGGCGTGTCGTCGAGCGCCTGCGCATTTCCCTGCGCTTCGCGAACGGCACGACATTGCCGCGTCTGGATCGCATCGGCCTGTGGCCGCGTCTGCCCGGGACGCCGTGACGGCGGGGGAACGACGCCCTCGCACGCGGTGGCCGGCATTCCTGGCCACCGCGTGCCTGCTCCTGCTCGGGGGCTGGTTACGCCTCGACCAGTTTGTCGCGCAGGTACTGATCGACGACGAGTGGCATGCCGTGCATCAACTGATCGGCAACACCCCCCAGGGTATCCTGACCTCCTTCGGGCATGCCGATCACAGCATTCCGCTGACCCTGTTCTACTGGCTGGAAGCCGATCTGTTCGGCCTCTCCGAGCTGGCCATGCGCTGGCCGCTGATGGCCTGCGGACTGGCCACGCTGCTGCTGTTTCCGGCCTATGTCCGGCAGCGCCTGGGGGCTGTCGAGGCGCTGGTGTTCGGACTGCTGGTCGCGCTTTCCCCCCTGCTGATCATCTACAGCAGAACGGCGCGGCCCTATGCGCTCACGCTGCTGCTCGTCTTCGTCGCCGTGCATGCCTTCGAGGCCTATCGCCTGGACTCCGGTCGGCGCCTGCGTCATGGCCTGCTGTACGCCGGGACGGCGACGCTGGCGACCTGGGCGCACCTGCTGGCTGCGCCGTTCGTCGTGATGCCGTGCCTGCTCGAGGCCGGGCGCCTGCTGCTCTGTCGTCCGGCCGACTGGCGGGCGGCGACGCTGCGCCTGCTGCGGCTCGGCGTGCCGACCGCGCTGGCGATGCTGGCGGTCATTCTGCCGCCGCTGCTGGCCAACCCCGGCGCCCTGAGCGGCAAGGCCGGGGTGGATCTGCCGCGCGCGGAAACCTGGGTCGGTATCTGGTTTGCCTGGTTCGGCACCGATTCGGCGGCCGTGCTGGGGGTCTGTCTCGCACTCTGCGCGCTCGGCTGGCGGCGGATGTGGGCGACCCTGCCGCTGGCGCGCACGATCCTCGCCGGCCTGCTGCTGACCCTGCTGCTGATCCTGCTGGCACGGCCGGCGTGGGTGAATCACTCGCTGACGCTGGCCCGCTACCTGCTGCCGGTGCTGCCGCTCCTGCTGCTCGCGACGGCGCTCGGGACGGTACGCCTGGCCGTCCTCGCCGGCCGCCCTGGCGGTCGGCATGCCGTCTGGTTGCGCGTACCGGTGCTGCTCACCCCGGTGCTCCTGCTGGCGGCCAGCTCGCCGCTGCCGGCCATGCTGCGCTTCCCCAACACGACGACCCTGCACTCGGTATTCCAGTTCGATTTCCGGCCGGGGCACAACGTGATGGCGCGGCACCTCGATACCTTTCCCGTTTCGCCCTTCTGGCAGCGCTTGCGTGCCCTGCCGCCGGGATCGCTGCGGGTGGCGGCCGCGCCCTGGTTCTTCGAGAGCTACGACTGGCTGGCGCCGCGCTGGGAGGCCATCGGCCGTCAGCCGGTCCTGCCCGGCCATCTTTCCGGCCTCTGCGTCGACTGGCGGCACGGCGAGTTGCCCACGGGCGGGCGTTTCCGCTTCCGCAACGCGGTCCGGCTGGCGGATCTGCCGGCGGCGGGCGGGGTGGACGTGGTCGTCTTCCAGAAGCGCTTCGCCTTGCCATCGGGCGCATTCACACGCTACGTCGACGCGGGGTTCGAGGCGGACTGTGCGACGGCGCTGCAGGCCCGGCTGGGGCCGCCGGATTATGAAGATGGTACAATTCTTGCCTTTTATCTGACCCCGCAGGCCCGGGCGATTTCCCATGCTCAACGGTAAAAGCATCATGGTCGTCATGCCGGCATTCCGTGCCGGGAAAACGCTGGAGATGACCTGGCGCGCCCTTCCGCACGACGTCATCGACCACGTTCTGGTGGTCGATGACGCGAGCGACGACGACACCGTTCAGGAGGCCCGCCGCCTCGGGATCGAGTTGCGCCTGCATCCGCATAACCGGGGCTACGGCGCCAACCAGAAAACCTGCTACGCAACGGCGATGGCGCAGGAGGCCGACATCGTCGTCATGGTGCACCCCGACTATCAGTACGATCCCCGGCTGGTAACCGCGATGGCCGGGATGATCGCCTCCGGTGTGTACGACCTGGTGATCGGCTCGCGGATTCTCGGTGGCGGCGCGCTGCGGGGGGGCATGCCGCTCTGGAAATATGTCGCCAACCGCTTCCTGACGGCCTGGCAGAACCTGCTGCTGGGTGCCAAGCTTTCCGAATACCACACCGGCTACCGGGCCTATTCGCGCGAGCTCCTGGCATCGCTGCCGTGGCAGGGCAATTCGGACGATTTCGTCTTCGACAATGAATTCCTGACCCAGGCCATCGTTGCCGGCTGGCGTGTCGGCGAAATTTCCGTTCCCACCAAGTATTTTCCGGAAGCGAGTTCGATCAATTTCGTCCGCTCGGTCCGCTACGGGCTGGGGGTGCTGCGCATGTCCTTCCTCGGCTTGCTCGCACGCACGGGGGTCCGCTCTCACCGGCTGTTCCAGGGCGGCATGCCGCCTCCCGGCCGCGGCTGACAGGCGCCTGGTCGTGTCCGAGAACACCCGGGCCACCGGCTGGATCGCCGGTTTCGTGCTGCACGTGCTGACCGGCGTGCTTGCCGTACTCGCCCATTACAGCCTGATGTGGGTGGCGCTGTCCGCCGGCATGCCGCCGGTGATGGCGAGCAGCGCCGGATTCAGCGCGGGGGCGCTGGTCAGGTTCCTGCTCTCCTACACGAGGGTTTTCGTCCCGACCATTGGCGTGCCGTCGGCGCTGCTGCGGTTCGTGGCTGCCCTTGCGGGCCAGATGCTGGCCAACGCCGCGCTGCTGGCATTGTTCATCCGACTGGAGCTGAATCTCTGGCTGGCGCAGGTGCTGGTCACGGTGCTGCTGACCGTGGGCAACTATCTCGTTTACCGTCTCTGGGTGTTTCGCTGAGTTTCCCTGATTGAGCCGTCATGAATAAAACCGCTTCCTCCGATCCCGTTGCGCGCGCGCGC
>JAPKHL010000030.1 GCA_026646875.1 Rhodocyclaceae bacterium
TACCTCGAAATGACGGCGCGCCAGCGGGCGGTCAGCGTCACCGAGGCGCTGGCCCGTCTGATGCCGGCCTTTGCCGGGCGGGTTGCCGGCTATCCGGACAGCCGCGAGGCGGAACGCGTATTGGCGGCCGATCTGCGGCCGGGCGACGTGGTGCTGGTGCGGCCTGGCGAGACGATTCCCGCCGACGGGTGCGTGCTCGAGGGCGTGAGCAGCGCCAACGAGGCGCTGCTCACCGGGGAGAGCGCGCCGGTGGGCAAGCGGCCGGGCGCCGCGGTCACCGGGGGGGCGGTGAATGTCGAGAGTCCGCTCTTCGTGCGCGTCGAGGGGGTCGGCGAGGCGACCCGGCTATCCGCCATCGTCCGCCTGATGGAGCGCGCCGCCACCGAGCGACCGCGCATCGTCGAGCTGGCCGACCGCATCGCCAGTCGCTTCATTGCTACGCTGCTGCTGGTGGCCGCCGTGGTCGCGGTGGTCTGGTACGTCATCGACCCGGCGCGCGCGTTGTGGATCACCGTCTCGGTGCTGGTCGTCACCTGTCCCTGTGCGCTGTCGCTGGCCACACCGGTGGCGCTCACCGTGGCCAGCGGCGCGCTGGCCCGCGCCGGTCTGCTGGTGACCCGCAGCCATGCCGTGGAAACGCTGGCCCGGGCGACGCATTTCGTGTTCGACAAGACCGGCACCCTGACCACCGGCCGGATGTCCCTGCGGGAGGTGCTGCCCCTGGGGACACGGGCATCCGGTGATTGCCTGGCTCTGGCCGCGGCGCTCGAACAGTCATCGGAGCATCCGATCGGCGTGGCGTTGCGTACCGCCGCCAGCGGATCCGCAGAGTCCGCACTGTCTGCATTTACGGCGCTGTCCGCGTTCGCCAACCGCCCGGGCAGCGGCATGCATGCCGAGTTGGCCGGACGCCCGCTGCGCATCGGTCGGCCGGAATTTGTGGGCGAGCTGCACGGCCACCCCTTGCCCGAGGCGGCCCGGGCCTTTGCCGACAGCGGGGAGACGGTGATTGCACTGGGGGACGGGGAGGGCTGGATCGCCTTGTTCAGCCTTGGCGACGAGATCCGTCCCGAGGCGGCGGCGGTGATTGCCGACCTGCGCGCCGCTGGGCGTCGCGTCACCCTGCTCACTGGCGACTGTGCGCCGGTCGCGCGCAAGGTGGCGTTGGCGCTGGGTATCGATGACGTGCGGGCGGAGGTCTCGCCGCAGGGCAAGCACGACTGCGTGCGCAGCCTGCAGTCGTCGGGGGCCATCGTGGCGATGGTCGGCGACGGCGTTAACGATGCGCCGGTGCTGGCGCTGGCCCAGGTTTCCGTGGCCATGGGCGGCGGTTCCCAGCTGGCGCGTACGCAGGCCGACCTGATCCTGCTCTCGGAGAATCTCGGCCACCTGCGCGAAGGCGTCCGCCTGTCGCGGCGGGCGCTGGTGATCATCCGTCAGAATCTCGTGTGGTCATTCGCCTACAATTTCATAGCCCTGCCGCTCGCCATGCTCGGCTTCATCACGCCGTGGATGGCCGGCATCGGGATGTCCGGCAGCTCGCTGCTGGTGGTGCTCAATTCGCTGCGCCTGCAGAAACCGACGGAGGCCTGAGCGCGATGGAAACCCTGTATCTGCTGATTCCGGTATCGGTCATTCTCGTCTTCCTGATCGGCTTCGCCTTCTGGTGGTCGGTCCGCAGTGGCCAGTTCGACGACATGGAGGGGCCGGCCTACCGGGTCCTGATGGACGACGATCGCGGCACGACCGGAGACCCCGCGGGCAAGATGCCGCCGACGGCAACGGAAGACGGCGAGGCGGTGCGCCCGCCAGGGCGGTCCGGGTCTTGACCTGAATCAAGAAAATTTTTCGCCCGGTGTGGATAATCCTCCTCATTCGGAAGTTGGGGGGTGAGCTGATGAAAGTCTCTCGTTTTCCGGCTTCCGGTTATTTCTCTGTTGGGGTTGGGGTGCGTTGCGACGCACCCTTTTTTTTCGCCTTGAATCGACTATTTGATTTGCTGCAACGCAACTTGATGTGTATCAAATTGTCTTGTCTTTGGTTAAAATACTATCTAATCCAATGTCGCCTGTAGGGGTATCAGGGGGGTGACAGGAACCGGTTTTCATCCAAGATAATGAGGTGGCCCATGTCGGAAACTCAGTCAACATACAATTACAAGGTCGTGCGGCAATTCGCCGTAATGACCGTCATCTGGGGCATTGTAGGCATGCTGGTCGGTGTCATCATCGCCGCGCAGCTGGTCTGGCCGGAGCTGAATGTCGCGCCGTACCTGTCCTACGGTCGTCTGCGTCCGCTGCATACCAACGCAGTCATCTTTGCCTTCGGCGGTTGCGCCCTGTTCGCCACGTCCTACTACGTGGTGCAGCGCACCTGTCACGCCCGCCTGTTCTCCGACGGTCTGGCTGCCTTCACCTTCTGGGGCTGGCAACTGGTCATCGTGCTCGCTGCCATCACGCTGCCCCTGGGCATCACGTCGGGCAAGGAGTACGCCGAGCTCGAGTGGCCGATCGACATCCTGATCACGCTGGTCTGGGTGTCCTACGCCATCGTCTTCTTCGGCACCATCGCCAAGCGCACGGTGAGCCACATTTACGTGGCCAACTGGTTCTACGGCGGTTTCATTCTCGCCGTGGCGCTGCTGCATCTCGTGAATAGCGCGGCGATTCCGGTCTCGCTGACCAAATCCTACTCGGCCTACGCCGGCGTGCAGGACGCGATGATCCAGTGGTGGTACGGTCACAATGCGGTCGGCTTCTTCCTGACCGCGGGCTTCCTCGGCATGATGTACTACTTCGTGCCGAAGCAGGCCGGCCGTCCGGTGTATTCCTACCGTCTGTCGGTGGTGCACTTCTGGGCGCTGATCTTCACCTACATGTGGGCGGGTCCGCACCATCTGCACTACACCGCGCTGCCCGACTGGACGCAGTCGGTGGGCATGATCTTCTCGCTGATCCTGCTGGCGCCTTCCTGGGGCGGCATGATCAACGGCATCATGACGCTCTCCGGTGCCTGGCACAAACTGCGCGACGATCCGATCCTGAAGTTCCTGATCACCTCGCTGTCGTTCTACGGCATGTCGACCTTCGAGGGGCCGATGATGTCGATCAAGACGGTCAATGCCCTGTCGCACTACACCGACTGGACCGTCGGTCACGTGCACTCCGGCGCGCTGGGTTGGGTGGCGATGGTTTCGATCGGCTCGATCTACTACCTGCTGCCGCGCCTCTTCGGCAAGGCCGAGATGTACAGCGTGCGTCTGATGACCGTCCATTTCTGGGTGGCTACCATCGGCGTCGTGCTCTACATCGCCTCGATGTGGATCGCCGGTGTGATGCAGGGCCTGATGTGGCGCGCGGTGAACGCCGACGGCACGCTGACCTACAGCTTCGTCGAGGCGGTGAAGGGTTCCTATCCGTTCTGGGCGATCCGCTTCCTGGGTGGCGTGCTCTTCCTGTCGGGCATGTTCATCATGGCCTACAACATGTTCAAGACGATCGCGGGTGGCCGTACCGAAGATGCGCCGGTGCTGGCGCCGGCCGGTCATCACGCCTGATCGCAGGGAGGTAACGATAATGATCAAGCACGAACAAATCGAAAAGAACGTCGGTCTTCTGGTCATCCTGACCGTCCTCGTGATCATCTGGGGCGGTCTGCTGGAGATCGTTCCGCTGTTCTTCCAGAAATCGACGACGACGCCGGTCGAGGGGCTCAAGCCCTACGACGCAGTGCGCCTGAGCGGTCGCGACATCTACATCCGCGAGGGCTGCTACAACTGCCACTCGCAGATGATCCGTCCGTTCCGCGCGGAAACCGAGCGTTACGGTCACTACTCGGTGGCCGGCGAGTTCGTCTATGACCACCCGTTCCAGTGGGGATCCAAGCGTACCGGTCCCGATCTGCATCGAGTCGGTGCCCGCTATTCGGATGAATGGCATCGCGTCCACCTGATCAATCCGCGCGATGTGGTTCCCGAATCCAACATGCCGGCCTACGCTTTCCTCGAGAAGGCCCCGGTGGATGCATCCCGCATCGAAGACAAGATGCGTGCCCTGCGCAAGGTGGGCGTGCCCTACACCGACGAGGAAATCGCCGGTGCCCGGGCGCTGCTCGACGGCAAGTCGGAACTCGACGTGCTGGTCGCCTACCTGCAAGGCCTCGGACTCGAAATGAAGGGGGCCCGGTAAGGCCATGGACATCAACGATCTGCGATCCATCGTAACGGTGGTCTCCCTCCTGACCTTTCTCGGAATCGTCTGGTGGGCTTACGGCATGAAGGCCAACAGGAAGCGCTTCGACGAGGCGGCCAACCTGCCGTTCGCAGATGAGGAAGCGGACCGGCAGGAAACCGGCCGGTCCGGCAAAGCGAAAGGGAACGCATCATGAGCGATTTTGTGAATGATTTCTGGAATTTTTATGTCATCGTGATCGTGCTGGCGAGTATCCTCGCCTGCGCAGTTCTGCTCTTCGTCCAGAGCAAGGGCAAGGTCAGCCAGGGCTCGACGATGGGCCACGTGTGGGACGAGACGCTGGAGGAATACAACAACCCGATGCCCAAGTGGTGGAGCTGGCTGTTCTACCTGACGGTGGCCTTCGGCCTGCTGTACCTCGTCCTCTACCCCGGTCTCGGTACCTTCAAGGGGGTCCTTGGCTGGACCTCGGTGGGGCAGCACGCCGCCGAAGTGGCCAAGGTCGATGCGCAGGTCAAGCCGCTGTTCGAGAAGTATGCGCAAATGGATCTGGCCGCTGTTGCCGCCGACAAGGAGGCCAACGAGATGGGCAAGCGCCTCTACCTGACCTACTGCATGCAGTGCCACGGTGCCGACGCGCGCGGCGCCCGCGGTTTCCCGAACCTGGCCGACAGCGACTGGCAGTGGGGCGGCGAGCCGGCGCAAATCGTCGAGACGATCGCCAACGGCCGGAACGGCATCATGCCGCCGCACGGACACCTCGAGGCCGAGACGATCCGTGACCTGGCCAATTACGTGCGCTCGCTCTCCGGTCTGCCGGCAGATTCGGTGCGTGTCGCCAAGGGTCAGGAGGCCTTCACCGCCTCCGGCTGCGCCGGCTGCCACGGTCCGGATGCCAAGGGCATGGCGGCGCTCGGCGCGCCCAACCTGACCGACCGTACCTGGCTGTACGGCAGTTCCGAAGCGACCATCACCGAAACCATCACCAAGGGCCGCAACAACCAGATGCCGGCGTGGAAGGAATTCCTCGGCGATGCGAAGGTCCATCTGCTTGCCGCCTACGTGCTCAGCCTGAGCACCGGGGGCGCGGCCAAGTAAGCAGTCCGTGTGACGGAGCGGCGCTCGCGCGCCGCTCCGTGCCTTGCCCTCCTGCTTCGTAGCATTTATTCCACCGGCCGTTGCCGGTATGCAAGCCAAGACTGATCCGCATCAAAATTGCATCGGCTCGCTTCAGTAATATTAGAGTTCGGTGTAATTCTGAAACGGATTAGGACGTGAAAACCATGAACAAGCCGCCTGCCGCGGAAAAAGCCATCCCGATCGACACGACCAGCCTGTATGAGAAGCACCGGAAGGTCTACGTGCGCAGCGTGTCGGGGATTTTCGATAACTGGCGGTGGCGTTTCGTCTTCCTGACCCAGGCGATTTTCTACGGGCTGTGCTGGATCGACTGGAACGGCCGGCAGGCTGTCCTGTTCCACCTGGTCGAACGCAAGTTCTACATCTTCAATCTGGTGCTCTGGCCGCAGGACGTGATCTATCTTGCCATCCTGCTCGTCATCTCGGCCTTCCTGCTGTTTCTCGTGACCGCCGTCGGCGGCCGGCTGTTCTGCGGCTACGCCTGCCCGCAGACGGTCTACACCGAAATCCTGATGTGGATCGAGCGCAAGGTCGAGGGGGAGCGGCCGGCGCGCATGAAACTCGACGCGCAGCCGATGAATCCCCGCAAGTTCCGCCTGAAGTTCACCAAGCACGCCCTGTGGTTGCTGGTGGCTCTGTGGACCGGCTTCACCTTCGTCGGCTATTTCACGCCGATCAAGGAACTGATCGCCTCGACCCTGGCCTTCACGCTCGGCCCGTGGGAACTCTTCTGGATCTTCTTCTATGCGGGCTTTCTCTACATGCAGGCCGGTTTCCTGCGCGAGCAGGTCTGCAAGTACATGTGTCCGTACGCTCGTTTCCAGGGCGTCATGTTCGACCCCGACACGCTGGTCATTTCCTACGATCCCGAGCGCGGCGAGCCGCGCGGACCGCGCCGCAAGACCGTCGACCCGGCAGCGCCGAAGCAGGGGGACTGCATCGATTGCGGCATCTGCGTGCAGGTCTGCCCGACCGGAATCGACATCCGCAACGGCCTGCAGATCGAGTGCATCGCCTGTGCCGCCTGCATCGACGCCTGCGACGACGTGATGGACAAGGTCGGGCTGCCGCGCGGCCTGATCCGCTACTCGACCGAGAACGCCCTGGCCCGGCACTATACCCGGCGTGACATCCTCGCCCACCTGCTGCGTCCGCGCACCCTGCTTTATTCGGGCATCCTGCTCGCGATCATCCTGGTCTCGGCCTGGAGTCTCGCGGTGCGCACGCCGCTCAAGGTGGACATCATCCGCGATCGCAGCACGCTGGCGCGCGAGGCGGACGATGGCCGGATCGAGAACGTCTATACCCTGCATATCTCGAACACCGACGAGAGCGCTCATCGTTACGTCATCAGCGTGGACGGGATCGACGGCATCGATATCGTCGGCGAACGCATCGTCGAGGTCCCGCCGGCCTCGGCCAAGACCGTCACCCTGGCTGCCCGCGTCGAGGCGGACAGGGGGCGGCGCGGCTCCACCCCCGTCTTTTTCGAAGTCAAGGCGCAGAACCACGAGAAGATCGTGACGCGCGAAAAAGCCACCTTCATCCTGCCCTGAGAATTTCCATGAACACCGCTCCCCGCCCGTGGTACCGCGAACCCTGGCCCTGGATCCTGATGGCCGGACCAGCCATCGTCATCGTCGCCGGCGTCATCACCACCTGGCTTGCCGTCGACAGTTTCGATGGCCTGGTCGAGGACGACTACTACAAGCAGGGACTGGCGGTTAACCAGCGCACCGCGCGCAGCCAGCAGGCCGGACAACTGGGAGTGCGGGCCGACCTGATGACGGGCGGGGCCGATGCCACCCGCCTGCGCATCCTGCTCACCGTCGACTCCGGCGCGCCGCTGCCTGAGTCGCTGCAGCTACGTCTCGTGCATCCGACGCGCAACGGGCTCGATCAGCGCATCGCCCTGCGTGCCGAGGGAGGCGGATTCTATTCCGGCCAGCTGGAGGCCCCGCTTGCGGGGCGCTGGCATGTCGCGCTCGAGGATGCCGGACAGGCCTGGCGCCTCACCGGCGACTGGGACATCGAAAAACAGCCGTCACTGCGCCTCTCGCCGGCCGCAGTGGGTGAAGAGTCTATAAACAAAGGGAGTTGATCATGGCTTGGGAACTGCTTTTCAGCAGCGATATCGGTTTGTTCAGCCTGTTCGTGATCGTGTTCACGATCGGCATGTCGGTCTGGTACGCACGCTACTTCAGCCGGAAGATGAACGAGGACGGCGCGCGCGAAGCCTCGCGCGCGGAACGTCCCTCGCACGGCCAGTAAACGGCCGGCGGGCGCCGGCACACCTGGCGGCCGGCGCCCGCGTGGGCACCATGCACGTTGCGTTGAAGGCCGCGGTGACCGCTGCGGCGAAAACCGCTCAGCGGTAAACCAGTACCGGAATCTTCGAGTGCGTCAGCACCTTGTTGGTCTCGCTGCCGAGCAGCAGACCGCTGAACCCGCGCCGTCCGTGCGAGGCCATGAAGATGAGGTCGCAGCCAGCCTGCGTGGCTGCGTCGATGATTGCCTCGTAGGGTGCGTCGCTGGTCAGCGACAGCTTGGCGCACGCAACGCCTGCCTCACGGCACAGGTCTTCGACGAACCCCAAGGTTTCCTGCGCCTGTTGTTCCGCCAGTTCGGCGAATTTTTCCGGTGTAGTCGGATCGATCAGCGCGCCCTCGCCATAGTAGGTCACCGGGTATTCCGGCTTGGCGTAGAACGCGGTGATCCGCGCGCCTGCCTCGCGTGCGAAGGAAACGGCGCGACGGGCGGTCTCCTGCGACAGCTCGGAGCCGTCGGTCGGTACGAGAATGTGCTTGAACATGGCGCTTCCTCCCTGATGCGATGTCTCCACTATAGGCGGCCCATCGTACGGCAATCTTGACCGATGTCAAACTCCCGGAAGGCCGGCGGGCGGACACTCTGTTCATGAAAATCACATTTTTCGGCGCGGCCGGCGAAGTGACCGGCTCCTGCTTTCTGGTGGAGTGTGCGGCTGCCTGTTTCCTGGTCGATTGCGGCATGTTCCAGGGCGGCGGCGATGCCTACCAGAAGAACCAGCGTGCCTTGCCCTTCGATGTGCGCAAACTGGATTTCGTGCTGCTGACGCACGCCCACATCGATCACTCCGGCCTGTTGCCACGTCTCTCGATGCTCGGTTATCGCGGGCCGATCTACGCCACGCCGGCAACCATCGATCTCGTGCGCGTGCTGCTTCTCGACAGCGCGCACATCCAGGAAAAGGAAAGCGAGTGGGTGCTGCGGCACCGCCATCGCGGCGGCCGGGTCGCTCGCGCGGCACCGACGCCGCTCTACACGGTGACACAGGCACAGGCCTGTCTTCGCCTGCTGCGTCCGGTCGAATACGACGTACGCACCGATGCAGTACCGGGAATCGAGTTCTGCCTGCGCGATGCCGGTCATATCCTCGGTTCGGCGATCCTCGAGTTGTGGGCGCGCGAGGGCGAGCGCACGCGCAAGCTGGTCTTCTCGGGCGATCTTGGCCAGCCCGAGCGGCCCGTGCTGCACAACCCCACGCCGATCGGCGAAGCCGACATCCTGCTCGTCGAGTCGACCTACGGCAATCGCCTGCACAAGCGCCTGGAGCAGACACTCGATGAGATCGTGGAGGTATTCGAGGATACCCTGCATCGCCGTCGCGGCAATGTGATCATCCCGGCCTTCGCCGTCGGCCGCACGCAGGAGATGTTGTATGTGCTTGCTGAACTGGTGCGTGCCGGCCGCCTGGCACCGCTGACGGTGCACGTCGATTCGCCGATGGCCAGCGCGGCCACCCAGATTACCCTGCGCCACCCCGCGCTGCTCGATGAGCGGACGCGCGAGCTGATCGACTGGCAGCAGCGCCACCCGGAGCGCCTGCGCATCGAATTCGTCGCCGACGTGGAGGCCTCGATGCGCCTGAACGAGGTCCGTCACGGTGCCGTCATTCTCTCGGCCAGCGGCATGTGCGATGCCGGCCGGATCAAGTATCACCTGCAGAACAATCTGCCGCGCCCCGAATGCTCGGTTCTCATCACCGGCTTCCAGGCCGCCGGCACCCTGGGGCGGCGGCTGGTTGACGGCGCGCGCGCCGTGCGCATCTTCGGCAAACCGGTTCCCGTGCGAGCCGGCATCCACACCATTGGTGGACTTTCCGCACACGCTGACCGTGCCGCCCTGCTCGACTGGCTGGGCGCCTTCCAGCGTCCGCCTGCGCGGACTTTTGTCGTGCACGGCGAGGCCGAGACGGCAGCGGCCTTCGCCTCGGCCATCGGCGAGCGCCTGGGGTGGAGCGGCGTGACGGTGCCGGGCTACAAAGAGGAGATCATGTTGTGATATATATGCGACCGCACACGATTTTGCAGCACGAGGCCTGTCATGAACGCTAACGGAATGCCCGCCCGACGCCCCGCCCGCGTCGACTTTGCGGGCGCCAGCACCCTGGAGGAGGTGCTGGCCGCGGTGGAACAGCGGATCGATCCGTTCGGCGTCACCACCTCGCTGATCAATGCCGCCGCCGCCTGGATGATGCATCCGCAGGAGCTGGCCCGTGCCTGCAGCGCGCTCTCGGGCGACGTTCTCGCGCTGCAGGCGCATATCCTGCAGCGCTCGTTCGGTCTGCCGAGCGCGGACGTGGTCCTGCCGCACGCCGACGATGCCCGCTTCGCCGATCCCGTCTGGACCGAGTCGCCCAGCTGGGACATCGTCAAGGAATGCTATCTGGCGATCACCCACCGGCTCGAGGACATGCTGTTCGAGACACCGGGCCTCTCCGAGAAGGAACGGCGGCGCGCCGCGTTCTGGGTCCGCAAATGGCTCAACGCGATGGCACCGACCAACTTCTTCTGGAGCAATCCGATCGCCCTGCGGAAGTTCGTCGAAACCCGCGGCGAAAGCCTGCAACAAGGGTTGCGCTACCTCGCGCGCGACCTCCAGGCGAAGAACATCCGCATGGTCGAGGCGGATGCCTTCAAGGTCGGCAGCGATCTCGCCACGACGCCGGGACGGGTCGTCATGCGCAACCGGCTGGTCGAGCTGATCCACTACACGCCGACGACGGCGAAGGTGCACAAGACGCCGATCGTCATCGTCACGCCCTGGATCAACAAGTTCTACATTCTCGATTTAACGCCGCGCAAGAGTCTCGTCAAGTTCCTGACCGACCAGGGTTACAGCGTGTTCATTACCAGCTGGAAGAATCCGGGGCCGGAGATGGCCGGCGTCAGTTTCGACGACTACCTGCGCGAGGGCGTCGACGCCTCGGTGAATGCCGTCTGCGCGCTCTGCCGGGCACCGCAGGTGCATCTCGTCGGGTACTGCATCGGCGGTACGCTGGTGGCGACCTACATGGCCTGGGCCAGTCGCCAGTACAGCGAGAAGAAGCAGCCGGTGGCGCACTGGACGCTGTTTACCACCCTGACCGACTTCTCGAAGCCCGGTGACATCGATGTCTTCATCGACGAGGGGGCAATCCGCGCCCTCGAGGAGAAGATGGCCAAGACCGGCTACCTCGACGGCGAGGAGATGGCAGCAAGCTTCCGCCTGCTGCGCTCGAACAGCCTGGTCTGGCACTACTTCGTTCACAGCTACCTGTACGGCGAGCCGCTGCCGCCCTTCGACGTGCTGTTCTGGAACATGGACACCACGCGCATGCCGCACGCGATGCACAGCTTCTACCTGCGCGAGATGTACCTGCACAACAACCTGATGAAGCGCGATGCGCTGACCATCGCCGGACAGCCGATCGATCTCGACCGCATCGTGCAGCCGCTCTACGCGGTGGCCGCCGAGGACGACCACATCGTTCCGTGGCGGCAGTCCTACCGCATCCGCAAGTACATCAATGTCAATGCGCCGATGCGCTTCGTTCTCTCCACCTCGGGGCACATCCTGGGCATCGTCAATCCGGTCGTGCATCCGCCGAAGCGCGCTTACTGGGTCGCCGAGCCGGAGCGCAACGAGCATTTCGAACACTGGTTCGCGCGCACCGAGAAACGCGCCGGCTCCTGGTGGGAGGACTGGCTGGCCTGGCTCGGCGGACGCTGCGGTCCGCTCGTCGATGCTCCAGAGATCAACGCCAAGGGCGATCCCGACCTCGGGCCAGCGCCGGGAAGCTATGTCCACGAAAAGTGAACCGCTCCCGGGGATGGGCGCGGCGGCAGCCGAGCCCGCCGGCCCGGCGCTCGATCTGCTGCACATCGTGCGCATCAACGAGGAGATCAAGCGCGTCGTCGCGGTGGCCTTCCGCATCAACATCATGGCCCTCAACGCCATCTTCCTCGCCAAGCGGGCCGGCAGCGCGGCGCGCGGATTCGGCGTCCTCTCCAACGAACTGCGCAATTTTTCCGGTCAGCTGCGGGAAACCATGCAATCGCTCGACTCGCTCATCCATGCCGCGGTCGGCGAGGTTTCCAGCCTGCTGCTCGAATCGCGCTACGCCGGCATTCTGTCTCGGGTCGAGGTGGCGGCTGACAGGGGGCGGGTGCGTTCCAGGGTGAGCGCTGCGCTGGCCGCCCGCGAGGCGCGTCTTGGCGCCCATCGGACCCGGCTGGCCGGACTGCGGCGCGAACTGCGGAGCACCATCGACGATGCGGCGCAGCTGGTCGACCTCGGTGGCGTGCTGGCCAAATCGGCGAAAATCGAGGCTGCCTATGGCGCCGCCTTCGCTGGCCCGCTGGCGCAGGTTTCCGGGGAATTCGACGGCATCGTCCGGGAAATCCACGACTCGCTCGGCGCATTGCAGAAATCCGGTTTTCTCAGGACCCGATCATGAAAACGACGCAGATCATCCACGAGGATGGCGACCACCAGTGGCTGGCCATCGTGCGCGACCCGGCCCGGCCCGCGCACCTGATCGACACCAATGAGTACCTGGTCACGCACGGTGGGCAGGGGATGTTGCTCGATCCGGGCGGCGTCGAGATTTTTCCCGCCGTCTTCTCGGCCGTGGCGGCGCGCTTCGATCCAGCGGCGATCGGCGAGGTGTTCGCCTCGCACCAGGATCCGGATGTGATTTCCTCGCTCGCGCTGTGGCTCGAATTCAATCCCGCGCTGCGCTGCCATGTGAGCTGGATGTGGAGCGCCTTCATTCCGCACTTCGGCGGCCAGCCGTCCAATTTCAACGCACTGCCCGACGAGGGCGCGACGCTGTCGCTTGCCGGTCTGCCGCTGCAGGCCGTACCGGCGCACTATCTGCACTCCTCGGGGAACTTCAACCTCTACGACCGGCAGGCGCGCATCCTGTACTCGGGCGACATCGGCGCCGCGCTGCTGCCGGCCGATGCCCAGGGGCTGTATGTCGAGGATTTTGCCAGCCACATCCGCCACGCCGAAGGCTTCCACCGGCGCTGGATGGGCTCCACGGAGGCCAAGCGCAGCTGGTGCGAGCGCGTCGCTGCCCTCGATATCGACCTGCTCTGTCCGCAGCATGGGGCGATCTATCGCGGTGAGGATGTGCACCGCTTCATCGACTGGTTCGACGGGCTTCAGATCGGTGTCCTGCGCGGCTAATTGTCGCGGCTCCCCTGTTTTGATGTCCGTCAATGCACGTTTTTCCAACCTTCACGACAATTCGAACACCACCTCAGCAGGATCGATAGATGCACAACATAAGAGAATTCATGAGCGACGATCACCGTCGCTGCGACGATGTTTTCGCCGAGGCCGAGCAGGCCGCCGCAGCCGGTGACTGGGCAACCGCGCAGGCCGCCTTCGGTCGTTTCCATGCGGCGGTCCTGCGCCATTTCGGCGCCGAGGAATCGCTGCTTTTCCCCGCGTTCGAGGAGAAAACCGGGATGCGCATGGGGCCGACCCAGGTCATGCGCGGCGAGCACGTGCAGATGCGCGAGCTGATGGACGAGGCTGCGGCCGCACTGGCCGCGCACGATGGCGAAAGATACACGGGCAGCGCCGAGACCCTGCTGATCATGATGCAGCAGCACAACATGAAGGAAGAGAACGTCCTCTACCCGATGTGCGACCAGCACCTCGTCGAGTACGTCGAGTCGCTGGTGCCGCGCCTGCAGGCCGAAATTTCCCCCGGCGGCGGAGCCGGCGCATGACGGAGAAAGCTGCCAGCACGCCGGCCAAGGTCATCGACGCGCGCGGCCTCGAGCCGCCGGAGCCCTTCGTCCTGACCATGGAAGCCCTCGACGGACTCGGTGCCGGCGAAACCCTCCTGCTGCGCCTGCTGCGCGAGCCGCACCCGCTGTATCGTGCGCTCGACCTCAACGGGTTCGCCTGGAGCACCGCCCACGCGCCGGAGGGCGTCGTCGAAATCACGATCTGGCGCAAGGCGCAGGCGTGACCACGACAGCCCGTCAGTCCTGACCGCACGCCGCCGATGCAGGCCCTGCTGTCATTCGATCAGGCGCCGCCGCTCGATGCGCCGCTGCGCTTCTTCCTGACCGCGCCGCTGTTCGCCGTGTTCGCCGGCCTTCTGCTGCTGTGGGGCGGGCCGGACATCTTTGCCTCGCGCTGGACCCCGGATGCCCTCGCGCTGACGCACCTGATCACCGCCGGCTTCATGCTGCAGGCCATGCTCGGTGCGTTGTTTCAGCTGCTGCCGGTGGTTGCCGGCGCCAACATGCCGCGGCCCCGCCTCGTCGCCGGTATCGTCCATGCCCTGCTGACCGCCGGAACGCTGCTGCTGGTCGTGGGATTCCTGCGTTTCGAGTCGCAGTGGTTCCGTCTGGCGGTCCTGTTTCTCGGCGCCGGCACCGGCTTGTTCATCGCTGCGGCGGCCGGCGCACTGCGCGGCATTCCCTCCGCCAGCCCGACCATCCGCGGCCTCAAGCTCTCGCTGGCGGGGCTGGCCGTTACCGTCGGCTTCGGCCTGCTGCTCGCCGCCTCGCTGGGCTGGGCCTTCGACCTGCCGCTGGCCCGCCTCACCGACATCCACCTCGGCTGGGGGCTGGTGGCCTGGGGGTGTGCGCTGCTCGCCGCCGTCGGCTACGTGGTGGTGCCGATGTTCCAGCTCACGCCGTCCTATCCGCTCTGGTTCGGACGCGCCTTCTCGTTCGCCGCGCCGGCGGTGGCCTTCGCCTGGACGCTGGCCGAACTGCTGGAGTGGCAGATTCTCGGCACCGTGCTGGCCGCCCTGGTGGTGCTCACCGCGGCGGGCTTCGCCGGCATCACGCTGCACCTGCAATGGCGCAGCAAGCGGGCCCGGCTCGATGTGACGCAGGTCTACTGGCGGGTCGCCATGGTTAGTGCCCTGGTGGCGGCCGCGCTCTGGCTGGCGGCCATGCTGCTGCCGGCGCTCGCCGAGTGGCCGGGCTGGCCGCTGCTGTTCGCCGTCCTGCTGCTGCACGGCGGCTTCATGTCGGTGATCGTCGGCATGTTCTACAAGATCGTTCCCTTTCTCGTCTGGCTGCACCTGCAGAATGCCGGCCGCGGCCGCCTGATGGCGCCGAACATGAAGAAGGTGCTGGCCGAGAAATCGATGGAAGGGCAGATGCGCGCGCACTTCGCCACGCTGGCACTGCTCGTCGCCGCCGTGATCTGGCCGGCCTGGCTGATCTATCCGGCCGGTTTCGCGCTGGTCCTCGCCAATGCCTGGCTGCTGCGCAACCTGTTCTCGGCGCTGGGCGTCTACCGCGATCACCTTGCTAGGATCGCCGCGCTCGAAGTTCCCGGCGAGGGCGGACCGACGGGGGGGATGTGACACCTCCGACGCTCCCGGTCTTCCTGCATGCACCGCACCGTGCCATGTTCCTCGGCGGGGCCGTGCAGAGCCTGGCCGCACTGCTGTTCTGGGCGATCGACCTCGGCGCGCGTTACGCCGGTCTCTACGATCCGCCTGCCTGGTCGTTCCCGGCAGTTTGGCTGCATGTCCTGCTGGTGGTCTATGGGGTCTTTCCCTTCTTCATCTTCGGTTTCCTGATGACGGCGCTGCCGCGCTGGGTTGGCGGTGGCGCCCTGGCAGCCCGTCGTTACGTCCCGTCTTTCGGTCTGATGGCCATCGGCTGGCTCGGCGTGCATGGTGCCCTGCTGCTGCCGGTGCTCCTGCTGCCTGCCATCGCGCTGGTGGCAGCCGGCTGGGGCTGGGGGGTGTGGGCGTTATACGAGGCCGCCCGGCGGGGGGGGAGCCAGGACAAGCGGCACGCCTGGACGATCCTGGTCGCGGTCGGTGTCGGCCTGCTCGGCCTGCTTGCCAGCGCTGCCGGCCTGCTGCGGCTCGATGCGGCATGGCAGCGGCTCGGCATGGAGCTCGGCCTCTGGGGCATGCTGCTGCCGGTGTTCTTCACGGTCAGCCATCGCATGCTGCCCTTCTTCTCCAGCACGGTCATTCCGCGCTACACGATCTACCGTCCGATGCCGCTGCTTGCCGCGATGCTCGCCTGTTTCGCACTGCACGCGCTGGGCGCCGCGTTCGACCTGCGCGCCTGGCTGTGGCCGGTCGACGCGCTGGCCGGCGGTCTGGCCGCCTACCTGTGCTGGAAGTGGCAGTTGCATCGCAGCTTACCACGTCGCCACCGCCTGGCTGGCAGTGGCGCTCGTTCTCTACGCCGTGCAGGGCGGCCTGGCCTTCCTCGGTGTTTCCTGGGGCGGGCTGGCGCCGCTGCATGCCCTCGGCATCGGTTATTTCGCTTCGATGCTGCTTGGCATGGCGACACGGGTGACACTCGGTCACTCGGGGCACGCACCGGCTGCCGATCGCTGGACCTGGGGGCTGTTCTGGGGGTTGCAGGCAGTTGTCGTGCTGCGTCTGTCCGGAGAATTCGCCGGGCTGGCGGCCGGGCCGCTCAATCCGGTCTGGCTGGCCGCGCTTGGCTGGTTGACGGTGTTCGGTTTCTGGTGCGTACGGCATCTCGCCCTGTTTGTCCGACCGCGTGCCGATGGGATCGCCGGATGAGCTACCTGCTGCTCAAGCACCTGCATGTCACATGCGTCGTTCTCAGCGGTACGGGGTTCTTCCTGCGCGGCCTTCTGATGCTGCGCGAGTCACCGCTGCTGGCCCGGCGCTGGCTGCGCACCGTGCCGCATCTCGTCGATACGGCGCTGCTCGCCAGCGCGCTGGCGATGAGCGTGATGAGCGCGCAGTACCCCTTCGCGCAGGGCTGGCTGACGGCCAAGGTGATTGGCTTGCTGGTCTACATCGTGCTCGGCATGTTCGCTCTGCGCCGCGGACGCACCCGGCGGCAGCGCGTGCTCAGCTTCGTGCTCGCCTTGGCTGTCTTCGGCTGGATCGTCTCGACCGCGCTGGCGCGCAGTCCGCTCGGACCGCTCGCACTGTTCGCCTGAGGGGACGTCAGCGCCCCTGCTGCGCCATCAGCCGCTTCAGTCCGGGCGTGTCGAGGATGCGGATGTGTTTCTGCTGCACGGCGATCAGCCCCTCTTCCTGGAAGCGCGAGAAGGCGCGGCTCACCGTTTCGAGCTTGAGGCCAAGATAGCTGCCGATTTCCTCTCGCGTCATGCGCAGGTAGAACTCGGCGGGTGAATAGCCGCGTGCGGTGAAGCGCTGCGAGAGGTTGAGCAGGAAAGCCGCCAGCCGTTCCTCGGCGCGCATCGTGCCGAGCAGCATCATCACCCCGTGGTCGCGCACGATCTCGCGGCTCATCACCTTGTGGAAGTGGTGCTGCAGCGTATGGATCTCGCGCGAGAGGCCCTCGAGTTGCGGGAAGGGGATGGTGCACACCTCGCTGTCCTCGAGCGCCACGGCGTTGCAGGTGTGGAATTCGGTGCCGATGCCGTCGAGACCGAGCAACTCGCCGGCCATCTGGAAGCCGGTGACCTGGTCGCGACCATCCTCGGTCAGTACATCGGTCTTGAAGAAACCGCTGCGGATCGCGTAGATCGCATCGAAGGGCTGGCTGGCGCGGTAGAGATGCTCTCCTCGCTTGACGCGGCGACGCGTCGAGACGAGATCGTCGAGCCGTTCGAGCTCGGTTGGCTCGAGGCCGAGGGGCAGGCAAAGTTCGCGCAGATTGCAGTTGGAACAGGCGGTCTTGATGACTTCCAGCGAGATTTTTGCAGTGACGTTGCGCGCGGGCATGGCGGTCCTTTTCCTTGCTGGTGCGCGCTTTGATCCACGTCAACGTGAATTGTTCCGCGCGACAGGATAATACGCCGATCGAATGGTGCAGTGAAAAAATGAACTCCAGCGCAGCGAATCCCACGAATGCCGCGAACGTCGTCTTCGACCCGCAGATCATCCGCCGCTTCGACGTCAATGGCCCCCGCTACACCTCGTATCCGACGGCGGACCGCTTCGTCGAGGCGTTCGATGCGGAGGCCTACCGGCTCTGGCTGGGCAAGCGCAACATCGGCGGCATCAGCCGACCCCTCTCATTGTACTTCCACATTCCGTTCTGCAACACCATCTGCTATTACTGCGCCTGCAACAAAATCATCACCAAGGACCATGGTCGTTCCGCCAAGTATCTGAAATATCTTGCGAAAGAGCTCGATCTGCAGAGCAGCTACCTGGAGGGCGACGACCACGAGGTGGCGCAGCTGCACTGGGGCGGCGGCACGCCGACCTTCCTTTCGCACGACGAGATGCGCCAGCTGATGGCGGCGACGAAGAAGCACTTCCGGCTGATTGAGGATGGCGAGTATTCGATCGAGGTCGACCCGCGCAAGGTCGACCGCGCTACCGTCGAACTGCTCGGCGAACTCGGTTTCAACCGCATGAGCATCGGCGTGCAGGATTTCGACGAGAACGTGCAGCGTGCGGTGAACCGTATCCAGACCGAGGAGGAAACCTTCGGCGTCATGGAGGCAGCGCGTGCCAACGGCTTCAAGTCGATCAGCATCGACCTCATCTACGGGCTGCCCAAGCAGAACGTGATCGGCTTCAACCGTACCCTCGATCGCGTCATCGCCGCCGCGCCGGACCGGCTGTCGATCTACAACTATGCGCATCTGCCGAGCCTCTTCAAGCCGCAGCGCCGCATCCTCGAATCGGACATGCCGAGCGCCGACACGCGCCTGCAGATCCTCGCGCTGGCCATCCGCAAGCTCACCGAGGCCGGCTACGTCTACATCGGCATGGACCACTTCGCCAAGCCGGACGACGAACTCGCCGTGGCGCAGCGGCGGGGCCGCCTGCACCGCAATTTCCAGGGCTACTCGACGCATTCCGACTGCGATCTGCTGGCTTTCGGCATTTCCTCGATCGGCAAGGTCGGTCCGACCTACAGCCAGAACGTCAAGACCCTCGACGAGTACTACGATCGTCTCGACGCCGGCGTTCTGCCGGTCTATCGCGGCATCGAGCTGAACGCCGACGATATCCTGCGCCGCGCCATCATCCAGGCGCTGATGTGCCACTTCGAACTGTCGATCGAGTCGATCGAGATCGCCCACCTGATCGACTTCCGCAAGTATTTCGCCGCCGAGCTCGAGGACCTGCGCGAGATGCAGGCGGCCGGTCTGGTGCGCATCGACGACAAGTGGATCACCGTGCTTCCCCCCGGCCGCATGCTGGTGCGCGCGATTTCGATGGTTTTCGACCGCTACCTGCGGGCGGACCGGCAGCGGACGCGCTATTCGAAAGTGATCTGACCCGGATACTGTCCATCGGGCGGGCGGGCCGGCGGGCTTGCGCGAGCGCTGACGGGTGCCTTGTGCCCGGATGTGCGATCCGCTCCGGGGCGCCGCGCGAAAAGCGTGAGGCGAGGGCAAAGGCGCTACACTTCACCTTCTTCGTTCCTCATGCCCCGCAGCCTTGCCTGACTCCGCCTTTCTCGCACTCTTCCTCGTCGGTCTGCTCGGCGGCACGCACTGCATCGGCATGTGCGGTGGCATCGTCGGCGCGCTCTCGCTCGGCGGCCCGCCGCGTTTCTCGCTGCATCTTGCCTACAACGGCGGGCGGCTCGCCAGCTATGCCATCGCCGGTGCGCTGGCCGGCGCCCTCGGGGGCCTCGGACTGACCCTCGCCGGCCAGCTGCCGCTGCGTCTCGTCCTCTACCTGCTGGCCAACCTGATGCTGATCGCCATGGGGCTCTATCTTCTTGGCGTAACGCGCGCGCTGGCCTTCACCGAGCGTGCCGGACAGCACCTGTGGCGCCGCCTCCAGCCGCTCAGCCGGCGCTTCCTGCCGGCGCGCAGCGTGGCCCAGGCCTTGCCCCTTGGACTGCTCTGGGGCTGGCTGCCCTGTGGCCTTGTTTATAGCGCCCTGGCCAGCGCCCTGACCAGCGGCTCGGCGCTGCGCGGTGCCGGTCTGATGCTTGCCTTCGGTCTCGGCACCCTGCCCAACCTGCTGCTCGCCGGCCTCTTCGCCGCCCGCCTGCGCGATTATGCCGCCCGCCGCGGGATACGCCTGGCCGCCGGGTTGCTGGTGCTCGGCTTTGGCGTCTGGGGGCTGTTCGCCGCTATCCGCCTGGCGTTCACGGGCGGCGCGTGAGATGCCTGGCGATGATCGGAGACGGAACCGGGGCCGGCATGGGATGCACAAACGCGAGGAAAGCAGAGGATAGTTGAGAATGAATGACCGCCCGATTCCCGTCAGGACGCTCGACCTACCAGTCGCCGGCATGACCTGTGCCGCCTGCGCGGCGCGCATCGAGAAGGTGCTTGGCCGGCTGCCGGGCGTGCACGCCAGCGTCAACCTCGCCGCCGAGCGTGCCCGCATCGTGCTGGACGACCCGCAGACTTCGCCGCAGCAGCTGATTGAGGCGATCGCCCGCGCCGGTTTCAGCGTGCCGCCGCAGACCGTCGAGCTGGCCATCGGTGGCATGAGCTGCGCCGCGTGTTCGACGCGCATCGAGAAGATCCTCAATCGCCTGCCCGGCGTCGAGGCGGCCGTGAACCTCGCCGCCGAGCGCGCGCGCATCCGTTACGTGCCCGGGCTCGCCGACCCCGCCGGGCTGGTCGCCGCGATCGCCAAGGCCGGTTTCAGCGCGCGTGTCGCCGACGACCGCGCCCGTGAGGAAGAAAAGGCGCGCAAGCTCGCCGCCTACCGGGCCGAACTGCGCCGCTTCTGGATCGCCGCCGCGCTCACCCTGCCGCTGGTGGCGCAGATGGCGACCATGTTCGGTGCCGATGGTTGGCAGGGCCACCACGAGGACCTGCTGCCGCGCTGGCTGCAGCTCGCGCTGGCCACTCCGGTACAGTTCTGGATCGGCTGGCGCTTCTACGACGGCGCCTGGAAGGCGTTGCGCGGCGGCGGTGCCAACATGGACGTGCTGGTCGCGCTCGGCACCAGCATGGCCTGGCTGTTCAGCACCGTCGTCACCGTCGCCGGACTGGCCCACCAGCACGTCTACTTCGAGGCATCGGCGGCAGTCATCACGCTGGTCCTGCTCGGCAAGCTGCTCGAGGCGCGGGCCAAGGCGCGCACCACCGCCGCCATCGAGGCGCTGGTGCGCCTGCAGCCGAAGACGGCACGCGTCGAGCGCGACGGTCGGCTCCTCGAGCTCGACGTCGGCCTGCTGATTCCCGGCGACATCTTCATCGTCCGGCCGGGCGAGAACGTTCCGGTCGATGGCGAAGTGATCGAGGGGGCCTCCAACGTCAACGAGGCGATGCTCACCGGCGAGAGCATGCCGGTCGGCAAGCACCCCGGCGACCGCGTCTTCGCCGCCACGGCCAACGGCGAGGGCATGCTGCGCTGCCGCGCCACCGGCGTCGGCGAACACACGCTGCTGGCCGGCATCATCCGCCTGGTCGCCGAGGCGCAGGGCTCGAAGGCGCCGGTGCAGCGCCTGGCCGACCGCATCTCCGCGGTGTTCGTGCCGGTCGTCTGCCTGATCGCGCTGCTCACCTTCGGCGGCTGGTGGGCCGCCAGCGGCGAATTCACCGAAGCCCTGATCAATGCCGTCGCCGTGCTGGTGATCGCCTGTCCGTGCGCCCTCGGCCTCGCCACGCCAACCGCGATCATGGTCGGCACCGGGCAGGGCGCCCGCGCCGGCATCCTGGTGAAGAACGCCGAAGCGCTGGAACGCGCCCAGAAGGTCGGCGTGCTGGCCGTGGACAAGACCGGCACGCTGACCCGCGGCGAGCCGCGGGTGACCGACCTGGTACCGCTCGCCGCGTCGGCCGACGAGGCATTGATGCTGGCCGCCGCGCTCGAACAGGGGTCCGAGCATCCGCTTGCGCGCGCCATCCTGCAGCGGGCGGCGGCGCAGTCGCTGCCCGCCGTCGGCGGCTTCCTCGCGACGCCGGGGCAGGGCGTCGCCGGCCATGTCGCCGGCCGTGCGCTGCGCCTCGGCGCGCCGGACTGGTTTGCCGGCCTGGCCCTGCCGGCCGAGCGCATCGCCGCCCTGCAAGGAGAGGGCAAGACCGTCGTCGTGCTGGCCGACGACGTTGCGGCGCTGGCGCTGATCGCCATCGCCGACCCCCTGCGCGAGACCTCGCGCGCCGCGGTGGCCCGCCTGCAGGCGATGGGCATCCGCGTGGTGATGCTGACCGGCGACAACGCCGTCACCGCCGCCGCGATCGCCGCGCAGGCCGGTATCGCCGATTTCCGCGCGGGGATCCTGCCTGGCGAGAAGGCCGCCGCGGTCACCGCGCTGAAGGAAGACGGCACCGTCGTCGCGATGGTCGGCGACGGGATCAACGACGCCCCGGCGCTGGCCGCCGCCGACGTCGGCTTCGCCATGGGCGCCGGTTCCGATGCGGCGATCGAGGCCGCCGACCTGACGCTGGTGCGCAGCGACCTCGCCGGCGCCGCCGATGCCGTCCTGCTGTCGCGCGCGACCCTCGGCAAGATCCGGCAGAACCTCTTTTTCGCCTTCATCTACAACGTGCTGGGCATCCCGCTGGCGGCCCTCGGCATGCTCAATCCGGTGGTCGCTGGCGCGGCGATGGCGATGAGCTCGGTGTCGGTGGTGTCCAATTCGCTCCTCCTGCGGCGCTGGCGTCCGGGCGGAGCGCGCTGAGTCACGGGAGACGGGCGATGCACGCGCCGGACGGCGACCGCTGCGATCCCCGCAGCGCCGCGAACCTGCTGGCGCAGGTTCTCGATGCCGCCGAGCACATCGTCTACCGCCTCGACCTGCAGCGGGGCGGCTACGATTTCATCAGTCCGGCCGCCGCGCGCATTCTCGGCGTCTCCCACGACGAGCTGCTGCGCAACGGGCTGGCGATCCTGCGCGAGCGCTTCGATCCCGGCGATCTGGAACGCTTCCGCGCCTGGCTGCGCGAACTGTGCGGCAGTGCGCGCGAGCACCGCGCCAGCGGCCGCATCGAATACCGCCTGCGCGATGCCCGGGGCGATTTTCTCTGGTACAGCGATTCGCTGAGCGTCGACACCGATGCCGAGGGACGACCGCAGGTGCTGTGCGGCATCGCCGTCGACATCACCGAGCGCCTGCGCAAGGACGAGGCCCTGCGCGAGAGCGAGGAGAAATACCGGGCCACGATGAACGCCACGCAGGTCGGCGTGTTCATCCTGCAGGACCAGAAGTTCCGCTTCGTGAATGCCTGCCTGACCGGGATGTTCGGCTACACCGAGGAAGAGCTCGTCGACCTGCGCGGACCGCTCGACCTGGTGGTGCCCGAGCAGCATGCCGGACTGGTCGATACAATGCGCCGCCGCGCTGCCGGCGAACCCGGCCAGCCCTACGAACTGACCGGCCTGCGCCGCGACGGCAGCACCTTTCCGCTGATGGTGCTCGGCCAGCCGACGGTGCTCAACGGGCGCCCCGCCTCGGTCGGCACGCTGGTCGACCTGAGCGCGCAGCGACGGGCCGAGGCGCGCGTCGAGCTGGCCGCCCGCGTCTTCGAATGCACGCAGGAATCGATCGTCATCACCGACCCTGCCGGCTGCATCGTCTCGGTCAATGCGGCGTTCAGCGAAATGACCGGCTATCCGGCCGCGGAGGCCGTCGGACGGCACACCCGCTTCCTCGGCTCGGGCCGGCATCCACCGCAGTTCTTCGCCAACCTGTGGCGACGGCTCGAACACGAGGGCCGCTGGCAGGGCGAGTTGTGGAACCGGCGCAGGAACGGCGAGGTGTACCCGGTATGGATGAGCATCAACGCCTATCGCGACGCCGCGGGCAGCGTGCTCAACTACATCGGCATCGCATCCGACATCTCCGAACGGCATGCCGCGCAGGAACGCATCCGCCAGCTGGCCTACTACGATCCGCTCACCCGCCTGCCCAACCGCACGCTGCTGCAGGACCGTGCCGGGCAGCTGCTGGCAACCGCCGAACGGGAACAGGCCGGTGCCGCCCTGCTGTTCGTCGACCTCGATCACTTCAAGACGATCAACGACTCGCTCGGGCATTCCATCGGCGACCGGCTGCTGGTCAAGATCGCCGCGCGCATCGAGCGCTGCCTGCGTCGCACCGATACGGTGGCGCGTCTGGGCGGCGACGAATTCGTCGTGCTGCTCGGCGAGACCGCCGCCGAGGCCGCCGGCGACGTTGCGCGCAAGATCATCGAGGCGGTCTCCCATCCCTGCCGCGTCGACCAGCATGTGCTGACCGTCACGCCGTCGATCGGGATCAGCCTCTACCCGCGCGACGGCCACGATTTCGAATCGCTGCTCAAGCATGCCGACACGGCGATGTACCGGGCCAAGGAATCGGGCCGCAACGCCTACCAGTTCTTCGCCAGCGAGATGAACGTTGCCGCGCTCGAGCGGCTGGTCCTGGAAAACAGCCTGCGGCTCGGACTCGAACGGGACGAGTTCGTCCTGCATTACCAGCCTCAGGTCGATGCGCGCAGCGGCCGCATCGTCGGCGCCGAGGCGCTGGTGCGCTGGAAGCATCCGGAGATCGGCATGGTCGCGCCCGGACGCTTCATCCCGGTGGCCGAGACCTGCGGCCTGATCGGCCCGCTCGGCGACTGGGTCCTGCACGAGGCCTGCCGGCAGAATCTCGCCTGGCAGGCGGCCGGTCTGCCGCCGATCCGCATGGCGGTGAACATTTCCTCAGTGCAGTTCCGTGGCGGCCGTCTCGAGGAAACCGTGCGCCGGACGCTCGACGCCACCGGCCTGTCGCCCGAATGGCTGGAACTCGAGCTGACCGAGGGCCTCCTGATGAGCGACGCCTCCGCCACCGTCGACACGCTGTGCCGGCTGTCCGCCACCGGGCTGCGGCTGGCCATCGACGATTTCGGCACCGGCTACTCGAATCTTTCCTACCTCAAGCGTTTCCCGATCGACAAGCTGAAGATCGACCAGTCCTTCGTGCGCGACATCGTCACCGACCCGGATGACTGGGCGATCGCCTCGGCAGTGATCAGCATGGGGCACAGTCTCCGCCTCTCGGTGATTGCCGAGGGCGTGGAGCGCGTCGAGCAGCTCGAGATGCTGCGCCGGCAGGGGTGCGACGAGATTCAGGGGTATCATTTCAGCCCGCCCGTGGCGGCGGACGATTTTGCCGCCCTGTTGCGCGCGGGCGGCTTCGGCAAACAGGAGTGAACATGGAAGAGATCGTCATCGGCGTCGGCGGCATGAGCTGCCAGGGCTGCGTCAGGAACGTCACCGGCGTGCTGGAGGCGCTGCCGGGCGTCGCGCGTGTCGAGGTGTCGCTGGAGGCGGCGCAGGCGCGCATCGACTTCGACCCGGCGCGGACCGGCGTCGCCGCCCTGCGCCAGGCCATCGAGGACGCCGGCTTCGACGCCGCCTGAACGGCGCGTCGGCCCGCCCCGCCAGCAGTGGGGCGGGCTGCCCGCTCTGGTAGAATCGGTGACCCCGCGCGCCCGCGCTCTTCAGTGCGCGCTCTTCAGTGTCTTCCTGCCGCCCGTTGCCGACACCATGTCCGATCCGACGTCCTCGACTCCTCCGGCCCCCGCGCCGGCCCCCGCTCCGCTGCGCCTGAGCCGGCTCGCCCACGGCGGCGGCTGCGGCTGCAAGATCGCCCCCGGCGTGCTCGAGAAGATCCTCGCCAAAACCGCGCCGGCACTGGTGCCGCCGCAGCTCCTGGTGGGCATTGAAACCAGCGACGACGCGGCGGTGTACCAGATCAACGCCGACCAGGCGATCGTCGCCACCACCGATTTCTTCATGCCCATCGTCGACGATCCGCACGACTTCGGGCGCATCGCGGCGACCAACGCCATCTCCGACATCTATGCCATGGGCGGCGTGCCGCTGTTCGCCCTGGCCATCGTCGGCATGCCGGTCAACACGCTGCCGCTGGAGACCATCAAGGGCATCCTCGAAGGGGGCGAATCGGTGTGCGCGCGGGCCCGCATCCCGATCGCCGGCGGCCACACCATCGACTCGGTCGAGCCGATCTACGGACTTGCCGTGATCGGCCTGGTGCATCCGGGCAACGTGCGCCGCAATACCGGCGCCCGGCCCGGCGACAAGCTGATCCTCGGCAAGTCGCTCGGCGTCGGCATCTACAGCGCCGCCTTCAAGAAGGACCTGCTGAGCGCGCACGACTACGCTGCCCTGATCGCCACCACCACCCAGCTCAACACGCCGGGGCCGGCGCTGGCCTGCCTGGAAGGCGTGCACGCGATGACCGACGTGACCGGCTTCGGCCTGCTCGGCCACCTGCTGGAAATCTGCCGGGGGTCCGGCGTGTCGGCGCAGGTCGACTTCGGCGCGCTGCCGCTGCTGCCCAACGTCCGCGACTACGCCGCACAGGGCTGCGTCACCGGCGCCTCCGGGCGCAACTGGTCGGCACACGGTCCGCAGGCGCATCTCGACCGGCAGCTCGGCGATTTCGAGCGCGACCTCCTCTGCGATCCGCAGACCAGCGGCGGCCTGCTCATCGCCTGTGCCCCGGAGGTGGTCACCGAGGTGCTGTCGATCTTCCTGCAGCAGGGTTTCGACCATGCCGCGGTGATCGGCGAGGTCGGCGAGGCCGTTCCCGGCCGTCGCCCGGTCGGCGTCCGCTGATCCGCCGCCGGTTTCCCGGCGGCGCCTTCAGCGCAATGCCTGCGTCAGGTCGGCGATCAGATCGTTGGCGTCTTCCAGTCCCACCGAGAGTCGCAGCAGCGAATCGGCAATCCCCCGGCGGGCGCGCTCGTCCGCGCTGAGGCCGTGGTGGGTGGTGGTGCAGGGTTGCGTCACCAGGCTTTCCACGCCGCCCAGGCTGGGCGCCAGGGTGAACAGGCGCAGCCGGTCGGCAACGCGGGTGGCGGCCGCGCCGTCGCCCCGGACCTCGATGCTCAGCATGCCGCCGAAGCCGTGCATCTGCCGGCACGCCAGCGCGTGCCCCGGGGCTTCCGGCAGACCGGGATAATGCACGCGCGCGATGGCCGGGTGGGCACGCATCGCCTCGGCGATGGCCTGCGCCGAGGCGTTGTGCTGGCGCACGCGCACGACCAGCGTACGCAGGCTGCGCGCCAGCAGGGCCGCGACTTCCGGGGCGATCGCAGTGCCGAGGTTCTTGCGCCAGGCCCAGACCGGCTGCAGGTCCTCGCGGCGTCCCAGCAGCACGCCGGCGGTGAGGTCGCTGTGCCCGCCGAGGTACTTGGTTGCGCTGTGCATCACGAAATCCGCGCCGAGCGTCAGCGGCCGCTGGTTCACCGGCGAGGCGAAGGTATTGTCCACCGCCAGCCGGGCGCCGCGCGCGTGTGCCCGCGCGGCGATTCCGGCGATATCGAAGATCTCCAGCGTCGGATTGGTCGGCGTCTCGAGAAAGACCAGCTGCCCCTCGCCGTCGAGCAGCGATTCCAGGCGATCGAGCTCGCTGCCGAGGATGAAGCGCGTGGGAATCCCGAGCAGCGGCAACTGGCTGGCGAGCAGTTCGAGGGTGCCGCCGTAGGCGTCGCCGACGCAGACCACGCCGCGCCGGCCGTGCGCGAGGAAGAGCGCGCTCTCGGCGGCCATGCCGGAGCAGAAGGCCCAGGCGGCTTCCGCCTCCTCCAGCCCGGCCAGGGTCTCCTCCAGGGCGACGATGCCGGGATTCATCCCGTAGCGGGTGTACAGGCTGCCCGGCCGGCGGCCGTCCACCACCTCGAGCAGATCGGCGGTGCTGGCGAAGGCGAAGGTCGTCGTGTTGTAGATGGGCAGGTGCGGGCTGCCGTGCGCGTCGCGCAGGCCATGGCCGTGGATGGCGCGGGTGGCGAGGCCGGCGGGTTTCGGATCGGACATCGTGGACTCCTCGGATGTGGGTGGCGAGCAGGGGGCGAAGGATGGAGCGAACGCGTCGCCGCTCATGCACGGCCGTGTTGCCGGCTGGCGGCAAGCAGGGCGAGGGCGATCAGCGGCACGGTGGCGAGGTTGAGCGCAGCCCAGCCGAAGCGATCGTACAGCCAGCCGGCGGAGAGGCTGGCGCAGGCCACCAGCCCGAATACCGCCGCTTCGTTGACCGCCTGCACGCGGATCTGCTCGGCCGGCCGGTAGGTCTGCGTGAGCAGCGCGGTGCCGCCGATGAAGGCGAAATTCCAGCCGACGCCGAGCAGGATCAGCGCCGACAGGAAATGCAGGAAATCGACCCCGGCCAGTGCGATCCAGACGTGCAGCAGGAGCAGCGCGAAGCCGGCCTGCATGACGCGCGGGGCACCGAAGCGGCGGACCAGGTGCCCGGTGAAGAAGGACGGCGCGAACATGCCGACCACGTGCCACTGGATCACCGGCGTGACGTTCTCGGTGGGCAGGCCGCAGCCGACCATGGCCAGCGGCGTGGCGGTCATCGCCATGATCATCACCGCGTAGCCGGTGGCCGCGCCGAACACCGATACCTGCAGCGCCGGCTGTGCCAGGATCTCGCCAAGCGGGCGGGCGTCGCCGCCGTGGCTGGCGGCCACGGGGGGCAGGCGCAAGCGGCCGAGCAGCGCCAGGGCGACCAGCGTCAGGCCGCCCTGCGCCAGATAGGCGCCGGCAAAGCGGGCGGCCGGCAGCCAGTCGCGGCTCCACTGCCCGAGTTGCGGACCGACGAAGGCGGCCACGATGCCGCCGGCGACGACCAGCGAGATGGCGCGCGCGGCATGGGCCGGATCGCTGGCCTCGACGGCGGCGAAGCGGTAGTAGTTGGCGAAGCCCTGGTAGGCACCGAGCAGCAGGTGGCCGACGACGAACAGCGCGAAATCCTGCGTCGCCACGGCGTGGGCGCAGAGCAGGCTGCCGCCGAGACCCAGCAGCGCGCCGAGCAGGAAACCGGAACGACGGCCGTGACGGCGCATGAAGAACGCCGCCGGCAGCGAGACGATGGCGGTGCCGACGACCATCACCGCGATCGGCAGGGTGGCGAGGCTGCGGTCCGGCGCCAGCGCCGCGCCGAGCAGCGCGCCGAAGGCCATCGCCATCACGACGACCGAGAGCATCAGCGCCTGGGTGGCGGCCAGCAGCAGGACGTTGGGCGGGGGAAGGGCGGGCACGGCCGGGCGGACCGGGCAATCGCGGTGCGGGCCGGTCATGCGGCGGCGCTTTCGAGCGGCAGTCCGCCGGCGGCCCATTCGCCGACGCCATCGTCGATCCGGCAGGCGTCGAAGCCGTGGGCGCGCAGCCGCGCCACCGCCTGCCCGGACATCAGGCCGAAGGGCCCCCGGCAGTAGGCCACGATGCGCATGCCGGCCGGCAGCTCGGCGAGACGACGCTCGAGCTCGTCGAGCGGCAGCGAGCGGGCATGAGGCAGATGGCCGGCGGCGTATTCGTCCGCCGGGCGCACGTCGATCACCAGCACCTCGCCGGCACGGGCGCGTTCGAGCAGCCGCTCCCGGCCTTCCGGGAACAGGCTGTCCGGCTGGCACGCCATCGCCACCAGCGCCGCGCGCAGCTCGGCGAGATGCGTCTCGGCGGTTTCCCGCAGGGCGATGCCGAGTCGGACCACATCGGGACCGCTCAGCCGGTAGAACACCCGCTTGCCCTCGCGCCGGGTGGCGACCAGATGCGCCTCGCGCAGCGCGCGCAGGTGCGCGCTGGCCAGGCGCATGTCGATGGCCGCCTGGGCGCTCAGCGTTTCCACGGCTTTCTCTCCCTGCGCCAGCAGTTCGAGCAGTTCGAGCCGCTTCGGACTGGCCACGGCCTTGCCGATGCGGGCAACCTGCGCGTAGAGCGGCGCGGGGGATGGCGGGGTGCGGGGCGGCGGGGCGACGGTGTTCATGTTGACAATCTAATGAGTATTGGATTGTCACGCAAGCGGCATCGGGCGCACCGGGCCTTGCCTACAACGGCGTGCGCAGCTGCTTGGGCGTCAGGCCGAAGCGGCGGCGAAAGGCGGTGGAGAAATTGGCCTGGCTGCTGTAGCCGGCGATTTCCGCCGCGCGCGCGACCGAGACGCCGCAGCGCTGCAGGGCGTCGGCGGCGCGCTGCAGGCGGCAGTCGCGCAGGTAGTCGACGATCGTCGTGCCGAAAGCCAGGCGGAAATGCTGCTGCAGGGTGCTGGCGTTGCAGGCGCAGGCCTGGGCGATGCCGTCCAGCGCCATGCCGTCGAACTCGCCCTGCTCGAGCCGGCGGCGCAGGCGCGAGACGCGGGCGTATTCGGCCGGCCGCAGCGCGGCCGGCGGGGCCGCCATGCGCTCGCCGGTCTGGGCGAGCGCTTCGCCGATCAGTTCGAGGGCCCGGCTTTCCTGCTGCAGGCCGAGCAGATCGCCGCTGAGGGCGTCCGGGCGGATCAGCTGCTCGGCCAGCGCGATCGCCCGCGCCGAGGGGTGCCAGCGCAGCAGCGAAAGATGCGGGCGGCTCCGTTCGCTGTCGAGGCCGCTGGCTTCCAGCCAGGCCGGGGCGAGGGTGAGCACCACCATCCGCTCGCGCGTGCCGGCGCGGGCGCGCCGCTCGAAATCCTCGGGCGCGTGCAGCGCCAGCACGGCGCCGCAGGGCCTGGCCTGCCGGCCGAAGCCGGCGTCGAGGCCGAGCGGCAGGCCGCCGAAGCTGACCTCGGCGTTGCCCTCGAGCTTGAGCATGATCTTCAGGCCGTGCTCCCGCGTGGCGAAGCGGGTCTGCATGTCGCGCAGGTGCTCGATGTCGGTGCAGTGCAGGTAAAGCCCCTCGCGCAGGCGGGCGAGACTGAAGTGCCCGGCCATCAGCGGTGCGTCCTGCGCCGGGTCGGGCGTCAGCTGGCGGTGGCCGTCGCCGACGGTCGCCGCCAACTCGCCCGGCCGGATCGTCCGGGTGAGCCGGCCGGCGTGGCGTGGGCCGTTGCGGCGGGCGGGATGGCTGGCGTCAAACATCTTTCTCTTTCCGGCAAACAAAGCGCCGCGACGATTCTGGGATACTGGTCGGGTTTGATAACGATTCGCATTATACAACCCCGACACCCCCGGCACACCCGGGTGCGCCGGGTTTCAGCCGGAGTTCCCAGATGAAGAAACCCTCGAGCCGGTCGCCGCGCCTCCAGCCGGTTGCCCTTGCCCTCCTGACCCTGTTCGCCGGCCCGGCCCTGGCGCAGGAAAACGACAACGCGCAAGGCGCCGAAAACGCGAAGGAGCGTGCCCTGTCCGCCGTCGTGGTCAGCGAGCAGGCCTACAGCGACACCACCGCCACCGTCTCCGCGGAGGCGATCGCCAGCCGCGCCGCGCGCGACGCGCGCGAGACCCTGCAGAACGAAACCGGCGTCACGGTGGGCGGCGGCGGCAGCGCGATGGCGCAGAAGATCTACGTGCGCGAGATCGAGGACACGCTGCTGACGGTGACGCTCGACGGCGTGCCGCAGGGGGGCAACATCTTCCACCATCAGGGGCGCATCCTGATCGATCCGCTGCTGCTCAAGCGCATCGAGATCGACAAGGGCGGCACGGTGGCCAGCGTCGGTCCCGGTGGCCTCGCCGGTTCGGTGCGGATGACCACCAAGGCGGCCGCCGACCTGCTGCGCCCGGGGCAGAGGATCGGTGGCCTGCTGTTCGGCGGCGTTGCCTCGAACGACGGCTGGAACGCCGGCGCCGCCGCCTACGGGCGCAGCGAGGCGCTCGATTTCCTGGTCTACGCCAAGCGCAACGAAAGCCGCGACTATCAGGACGGCAACGGCAGGACGCAGGAAAAGACGGCCGCCACGCAGGACAGCCGCCTTGCCAGGCTGAACTGGCAGCTGGCGCCCGGGCATGCCCTGTCCTTCGGCTACCAGGCGCTGACCGACGAGGCGGTGCGCTATCCGCGTCCGCACATGGTCGGCTTCACCGGCAGCAATGCGCCGATGCCGCAGCAGCTCGACCAGGAAACGCTGACCGCCGGCTACCATTTCGCCGGCAGCGATGGCCTGCCGGCCGCCGACCTCACGCTGTTCTCGGAAACCGTCGAGAACGTGCGCGCCAACAATGGCAGCGGCGCGGTGTTCGGCAAGCCGGTCGGTTACGTCTTCGGCGAGCGCCTCGAAAGCAGCGGCGTGAACCTGCTGCTCAAGTCGAAGCTCGGCGCGGGCACGCTGCGCTACGGCCTCAATCATCACCGCCGCGAGTCCTCGGCGATCAATCCGAACAAGTCCGGCGGCGCCGGCGGCACCAGCCGCGAGGAAACCGACGTCACCGGACTCTTCGCCGAAGGCAGCGTGCCGCTCGGCTCGCTGCTGCTGCTCGGGGTCGGCGCGCGCTACGACTGGTATTCCTACACCGACAACCACCGCCAGGACTTCGACAGCAGCGGCCTGTCGCCGAACGCCAGCCTGACGCTGCAGGCCAGCGAGGCGCTCTCCTTCCGCCTCGGCGCGTCCAGCACGGTGCGCGGCGCCGGCCTGAAGGAAGCCTTCATGCTCGACAACGGCCCGGGCCCGCTGATCTACCGCAATGCCGCCGATCTCAGGGAAGAGACCGCCCGCAACCTCGAACTGGGCGTCAACTACGAGCAGGGTCCCTGGTCGTTCAAGGGCTCGCTGTTCGACATGACCATCGACGACTACATCAACCTGGTCTACCGCGCCGGTCCGCCGGCCACCGCCACGCGCGAGAACATCGGCAAGGTCAAGTCGCGCGGCTACGAGCTCGGCGGCCGCTGGAACAACGGCACCGCCAGCCTCGGCCTCTCGGTGTCGGACGCCCGGCCCAAGCTCAACGGGCAGGATCTGGGCGACGGCGACTTCAGTCTCGGCACCTCGGTCGGCCGCACCTGGCTGCTCAGCGCCGGTTACGCGCTGCCGGCCTGGAACGTCGATCTGGGCTGGAACCTGCGCCGCGTCGAGGACATCGACTATCGCCCGGGCGGCGCTACGGCCGACGTGCACAAGGATGGCTACACGGTGCACGACCTGCACGCCAGCTGGCAGCCGCTCGGCAAGGACAGGCTGCGCGTCACCCTCAGCGTGCGCAACCTGTTCGACAGGTTCTACCACGACCAGGCCACCTACGGTTACAGCGCCGGCAACGGCATGGTGCTCGGCTACGCCGACCCCGGCCGCGACGTGCGGCTCGACCTGAACTGGAAGTTCTGAGCGGTGGCCGGGGGGCGCCGTGGGCGGCAGGTTCGGCATGCATGATTCCCGCGCGCCGCGCGCCCCCCGCGATCTTTGCTGGCGACTGCTTGCCGCCAGCGTCGGCGGCTACGCACTGTGCTGGATGCTGTTCGTCGCCTGCTGCGTCTGGCTGCCCTTCGGGAAGGCGACGGTGTGGTACCTCACCGCCCAGTTCGCGCCGCTGCCCTTCGTCGGCGTGCTGCTGTGGTCCTTCGCCGCACGCTCGCCGGCGCGGGCGCTGGCCGTTCCCGCCGCCCTGAGCCTGGCGGCCGGCCTCGTGGCGCTGGCCGGGGGGCTGCGGTGAACCCGCTCGGCAAGGCGCTGCTCGGCCTGCACGCCTGGGGCGGGCTGCTCTTCGGCTGGTTGCTGGTGCCGGTCTTCCTCGCCGGCAGCCTTGCCGTGTTCGAGCCCGAGATCGATCACTGGCTGCAGCCGGAACGCAGCGCGCCGGCCTTCTCGCGCGCGGCGGCGGTGGCGCTCGCCGAGGCGCACCTGCGCCGCACCGCGCCGGAGGCCGCGGTCTGGCGCATCCGTCTGCCCACGCCGCGCGAGCCGACCCTCGGCGTCGCCTGGGGCAGCGATCCGCGCCAGCTGCACGAGGCCACGCTCGATGCCGCCAGTGGCCGGCCGCTGCGCGAACGGGCCACGCATGGCGGTCATTTCTTCACCGAATTCCACGCCGAGCTGCTGGCGGGAAGCGTCGGCAAGTGGATCGTCGGCGCGGCCGGCATCGTCATGCTCGCCGCCCTCGTTTCCGGCGTCTTCGTGCACCACCGCCTCCTGCGCGATTTTTTCGTTTTCCGGCCCTGGGCGAACCGTCGCCGCGCCTGGCTGGATGCGCACAATCTCGCCGGCGTGGCGACGCTGCCCTTCCTGCTGATGATCAGCTGGACCGGCGTGGTGATCCTCGCCGAGACCTTCATGCCGGCGGCGACCGTGATGCTCTACGACGGCAAGCCGCGCGCCAATCGCGCCGAGGTGGTGAAATCCTTCGTGCGCAAGCCGGCCGGCGAGCGCGCGGCGATGCTGCCGCTGGACGTGCACCTCGCCGCCGCCGAGGCGATCCTCGGCGCCGGCACCGTGAGCAATCTGCTGGTGCGCCACCCCGACGACCGCAATGGCCTGGTGCAGGCGCTGCGCCATGTCGACGACCGTCTGTCGGCGGTGGCCGACCACGTCACCCTCGATGCCGCGACCGGTGAAATCTTCGGCCGGCAGACCGAGTGGAACCCGATGGCCTACGCCTACCGCGCGCAGGTCGGCCTGCACGTCGTGCATTACGGCGGGCCGGCCCTGCGCTGGCTGTACTTCGCCTCCGGCTTGCTCGGCGCGGCGATGATGGCGGCCGGCATCGTGCTCTTCAACCGCAAGCGGCGGCAGCGCGTCGGCGCCACGCGCGGGCAGCGCTGGCTGGACGCTGCCGGTGTCGCCGCCGTGGCGGGCGGTGCGCTGGCCTGCCTGGCCTTCCTCTACGCCGGCCGTCTGTTGCCGGCCGCGCTGGATGCGCGCCCCGGCTGGGCGCTGGCCGCTTTCCTGGGGGCGTGGGGGGTGAGCGGGCTGCACGCCCTGCGCCGTGCCGCGGACGACGCATGGCGCCGCCAGCTGCTGCTGGCCGCCGTTCTGGCCCTGCTGCTGCCGCTGCTCGACCTCGCCACCGCCCGGCAGCCGCTCGACGCCCTGCGCCTCGGCGTCGACCTCACGGCCGCCGCGCTCGGCCTGCTGCTGGCGGGCGTTGCCCGACGCTGTTTTGCCGCCGGGGATGAGCTTCCTGCCACCGTTGCCCTGTCGGCCGAGGGGGCGCGATGAACGCGCTGCTGCTTCCGCTGGCCGTCATCCTGATCGTCGGCGGCATGGCCTGCCTGGCCGCCGGGATGACCCGGACGCACGCCCTGCGCGGGCGCCCGTTGCCGCCCGCCGGCACGCTCGCGCGGCGCCGCCTCGCCGGCGGGTTGCTGCTGGTGGCGGCGCTGCTTCCCTGCGTCCTGGAGCAGGGCGCGAGCATCGGTCCGGTACTGTGGACCGGCTTGCTGACGGCGGGTGTGCTGGCGGTGGCGGGAGGACTGGCGGCGATGGGCCGGCCGGCCAGGGGCGGTGACTGACTGCTGCGGTGCGCTGCGGGGGCGCCAATGGCCCTCAGGTCGCCGTCTCGATGATCCCCTCGCAGCCCGTTCCGCCATCCCTGCGCGGGCCGGCGAGCAGCGGCGCCATGTGCCACAGCCAGGCGGCGAAGACGCTCAGCCAGAGCAGCGAGGAGGTGGCCAGCAGCAGGGCGACCGGGGCGCCGGGCAGTGCCGTGGCGGCGCGGACGAGGGCGGCGCCGGCGAGCAGGGCGGCCCCGGCCGGCACCCAGCGGCGCTCGTCGGGCGGCTGGCCGCAGTGCATGCGGCCGGCGATGTTGAGCACCATGTAGATGGAGAGGCCGATGGCGCCGACGGTGAGCAGGTGGCGGCCGGCGGAGAGGCCGTCGCTGCCGCTCACCAGCGCGAAGCCGATCAGGCCGTAGCCGGCGGCCATCAGCAGATAGACGCCGAAGAGCATCAGCGGCCAGCGACGGAACAGCGCGCGGCCGACGTGCCAGTCGCTCTGCAGGTGGCAGAGCGCGGCGGCGGCGGCAAGCGCCAGCCAGCCGCCGATGCGCTCGCCGGGGGAGAGGAATTCGGCGACGGTGTAGAGGGCGATGCAGACGATGGCGAGGTTGCGCTTCGGCGGACGGGCGCGATAGTCGGGACTTTCGCCGCGCTCTTCCAGCGCGGAATTGACGATGCGCATCGAGATGCGGCTCAACGCCAGCACGATGAGGATCATCAGCAGGCCGATCGTCGCGTGCAGCCAGCGCGCCGGCGGGGCGCCGGTCAGCGCGTCGGCGTAGAAGCCGGCAATCGGCACGGCGAGAGCGAGGAGCGCCCAGAGAAAGGAGAGGTGCTTGCGCTCCGGGTCCTTGACGAGGCGTGGGGCGAGCAGGGCGACGAGGCCGCCGACAAGGCCGAGGTGGGCGAGTGCGGCGACGGCGAGCGCGGCGGCGCCGAGTCCGCCGACTCCACCGACTTCGCCGGAGCCCGCGCCACTCAGCCAGAAGCCGGCGCGACCGGCAAGCCAGAGCATGAACAGCAGGCGCACGGGCTGTGCCGGTACCGGGGCGGTATCGGTGAATTCGGGAATGGCGGTGAGCGCGAAGCCGGCGACCGCAGCGAGCGCGAAGCCGAAGATCAGTTCGTGTGCATGCCAGACGAAGGGGCCGCCGGGCACCGCCGGCAAGGGCAGGCCGTGCCCGAGAAAGCCTCCCCACAGGGCCATCAGCCCGGCGGCGGCCACCGCGGCGGCAAGGAAGAAGGGGCGGAAGCCGCACAGCCAGAGCGGGTGGGAGAGATTGACGGGGTTGCGGTTCAGCACGAGAAGCCTTTCTTGCGCAGGGCGGGGGCGGCGCAGCCGGCATCGCTGTCGCCGTGCAGCGGCAGCACGGTGCAGCCGCCGGTGCCGTTCTCCGCGGGCGCCGGTGGTTCCAGGCCGAAGCTCGCACAGACGGCCGGGTGTTGCAGCAGTCGGGCGGTGGTCTGGTAGACCTCGGCGTCGCCTCGCCGGCGCGCCGGGGTCGCCAGTTCGACGCGATGCACGATGCGTCCCGGTTCGGCGGCCATCACCAGCAGGGTGTCGGCGAGGCGCACCGCCTCCATCAGGTCGTGCGTGATCATCAGCACGGCGAGGCCGTGCGCGGCCTGATGCTCGAGCAGCAGGCGGTGCAGCTGGGATTTCAGGCCGATGTCGAGCGCCGAGAAGGGTTCGTCCATCAGCAGCAGGTCGGGGGCCAGGGCCAGCGCGCGGGCCAGGGCGGCGCGGCTCTGCATGCCGCCGGAGAGCGCGTGCGGGAACTGGCCGAGCGCCAGCTCGTCGAGGCCGACCGAGCGCCCCACCGCTCCGGCGCGCGCCAGCCGTTCGCCGGCCGGCACGCCGAGCGCCTTGAGGCCGAGCGCGATGTTGTCGCGCGTGGTCTTCCACGGCAGCAGGCGCGGCTGCTGGAACATCACCGCCGGGCGCAGGAAGCCGTTCTCCAGTGTTCCCTTCTGCACCGTCAGCAGGCCGGCGCAGAGGTGCAGCAGGGTGGTCTTGCCGCAGCCCGAGGGGCCCACCAGCGCCACCGTGCGGCCGGCCGGCAGCTCGAGGTCGATGTCCTCGAGCACCGTGCGCAGGGCGTAGGCATGGCCGAGTCCATGGATGGCGAGGGCGCGCGTCATGCGGCTCCTCCTTCGGTTTCCTGCCGGCGCCAGCCTTCCAGTTCGCGCTTGACGGGCTCCAGCAGCAGGTATTCGACCGTCAGCAGCGTGAGCACCACGGCAGCGATCCAGGCCAGTGTCGCGGCCGTGTCGAGGTGCGAGCGGCTGACCGCCAGGGCCGCGCCGACGCCGTCGGCCGAGGACAGCAGCTCGGCCATCACGACCACCTTCCAGGAGGTGCCGAGCGCGGTGATCCAGGCCGGGAAAAGATAGGAGACGACGTGCGGCAGGTAGAGGTCGAAGAGCTTCATGCGCAGCGGCAGGCGATAGACCGTGGCCACCTCCCTGAGGTGCCCGTCGAGCGTGCGCGTGCCCTGCAGCGCGCCGACGAAGATCACCGGGAAGCAGGCGATGAAGACGGTGAACACCGGTGTGCCGTCGCTGGCGCCGAACCACAGCATGGCCAGCACCAGCCAGGCGATCGGCGGCGTGCCGAGCAGCACGGTGACCAGCGGGCGCGACATCATCGATGCCGTCATCGAGATGCCGGCGAGCATGCCGAGCGTGCTGCCGGCGGCGATGGCGAGCGCTAGGCCGGTCGCCGCGCGGCGCGCGGTGACGGCAAGTTCCGGCCAGGCGGCGCCGCTGTCGACGAGGCCGGCGAGGGTGGCGAAGACGGTGCCGGGGTCGGGCAGGATCAGCGCGCCATGGACGGCGCTGGCGCCTTCCCAGGCGGCGAGCAGCAGGAACAGGCTGGCGATGGCGCCCCAGCCGCTCCACAGGTAGGCGGGAATGCCGGTGAGCCAGGCGCGGAGGAGGGTCATTTCTTCGGTGCGTGGTAGAAGCCGTCGTCCGGCAGCTTGCCGCCGATCAGCGCCGGCTGGCGGGCCTGCAGCTGGGCGAAGAAAAACTCCAGTTCCGGCTTGGCCTCGTGCGCCGGCACGAAGGCGGTGTTGTCGGCGCGCACCGAGTCGGCGACGCCTTCCGGCGTGAGCATGTCGACGCGTTTTGCGACCAGCGCACCGCACTCCTCGGGCCTGGCCTCGCACCATTTCAGCGAGGCGGCGTAGGCCTGCTGGAAGCGCTCGATCAGCGCCGGGTCGGCCAGCGCCTGGCCCATCGCGGCGATGCCGGCCTGCGGAATGCGCGTCTCGCGCTTCAGGAGCCGGCCCCATTCCTGCTGCAGGTCGACGCTGCGGTGGAGTTCGGGGGCGATGACGCTGACCGGGAAGGATTTGGTCTTGCGCAGGGCCATCGACACCGCCGGCTCGGAGAGCAGCGCATGATCGGCCTGCCGCGCGATCAGGAGCTGCATCGCGTCGAGCGGGGTGCCGACGTAGCGCAGCCGGAAGTTCTTCTTCGGGTCGAGGCCGGCCTTGTCGGCCAGCGTCTGGAAGACGATGTCCGGCATGTCGGCGCGGAAGGGCATCAGCACCTCCTTGCCCTGGAAATCCTCCAGCGTCTTCAGCGATTTGTCGCGCGAGACCAGCCACAGCACGCCCCAGGTGGAGATGTTGATCAGGCGCAGCTTGACGCCACGGTTGTAGAGGTTGGCGGCGACGTTGCTCGGCATGGCGATGAAGTCGACCTTGCCCTTGCCGTCGATGGCCAGCACGCGCAGCTGGTCGGGGTCCTTCCACGGGACGAACTCGACCGTTTCGGCCACGTCCTTCAGCGCGCCGCTGTCGACCATGTGGATCAGCGGAAAGGAGACGGCGGCGAAGGGGCCGGAGAGGGTCAGCCGTTCGAGCTTGCCGGCGGCCGCGGCGGCGCCCGAGGCGAACACGGCGGCGGCCAGCAGGCCACCGCCGAGCAGGCGGGAAAGCCGGAAGGCGCGGCCGCTCACGGCCGGCCTCCGGGGTTCGGCGGAGCGAGATGACGCATCAGAAGCTGCCTTTCCAGGTGAGTTGCAGGCTGCGGCCCGGGGCCAGGATTTCCTGGCCGGAGACGCCTTCGGCGAGGTGTTCGTGATAGGCCTTGTCGGCGAGGTTCTTCAGCGCCACGCGCAGGCTCTGCTTCTGCCAGCGGTAGGTGGCGCCGAGGTCGGCGGTGACGAAGCCGGGGGTGGCGTTCTCGGTGCCCTGCGCGAAGATCGTCGCCACGCGGTCCTGGCGACGCACGAAGCGGCCGGTCACGTCGGCCGTCCAGCCTTCGGCGACGCGGCCTTCCCAGCCGAGCGAGAGCTCGTCGGCCGGCATCTGGAAGAGCGGCTCGTCGAGCGTGTCGTTGTCGCCGCGCAGGACCGAGAGGCCGGCGTTCAGCCAGTGGCCGGCGGCGACCCGGAGGCGGCCCTGCGCCTCGAAGCCGGTGAGGGTGACGCGGCCGATGTTCTCGGTGGCCTTCACCTGCATGCCGTTGATCACCGCGCCGGTGACGCGGCCGGTGATGTAGTCGCTGATGCGGTTGCGGTAGGCGGCGACCTGCCAGGCCGCCTGCTCGTTCTGGCCCTTGACGCCGATTTCGAGCTGGGTGGCGGTTTCCGGCTTGATCTGCGGATTGCCGACATAGTAATAGCCGTCGCCACGCGGCGAGGCCTCGTAACGCTCGCGCATCTCGCCGGCGCGGAAGCCGCGCGAGAGGGTGACGTAGGGACGCAGCAGCGGCGAAATCTCGTAGATGGCGCCGAGGCTGCCGGAGAAGGCGCTGTCGCGGCGGGCGAGACCGCCGGTGACGGCCCCGTTGTTCATCGAGGCGGCGCTGCCTTCGACCGTGTCGTGGCGCAGCGCGGCGAGCACGTTCAGCTTGCCGAAGCGCATGTCGTCCTGCACGTAGACGCCGAGCGCGTCGATCTGCCCGTTGCTGAACGGATCGTTGCGGCCGAGCGTGAAGGTCGGCGCCGCGCCGGCGACGTAGCGCTCGGGCGAGGCCTCCATGCGCCAGGCGTTGGCGCCGAAGGAAACGAGGTGCTGCGGATGCGCCAGCCAGTCGGCGCGCGCATCGAGGCCGTCGGTGGTGAAGCTGACCCGGGTTTTCGAATTCTCGCGGCCGAGGCCGGAGGCATGGGACCAGATCTGCCGTTCCATCTCCTGCCGCCAGACACGCACGTCGATGTTCAGCGGCGCCTCGCCCGCGCCCTTGCGGCTGTAGCCGAGCTCGGCCAGTGTGCGCTCCTGTTTCGGCGAGCGGACGGTGGTGCTGCCGATCACCGGATTGACGAACTTGGTCGAGCCCGGATACCAGACATCCTCGTCGGTGTGCTGCTGGTAGGAGGCGCGCAGCTGCTGCTGGCCGTCGATGCGGAAGCGGTACTGGCCGATGAAGCTTTCCGAGTCGTAGCCGGTGCGCGGCACGGTGCCGTTCGGCGATTTGTAGTCGTCGAGATGGGCGAGCGAGACGCCGGCCATCAGCGCGTGGTCGCCCTGCGCGAGATTGACCACGCCGGTGCCGCGCAGGCCCTTGCTGGCGCTGTCGTAGCCTGCCGCGGCATCGAAGCGGACGCCCGGTTCGAAACGCGCCTGCGGCAGCAGCACGTTGATCGCGCCGCCGAGCGCGCCGGTGCCGTAGAGCACCGAGGAGGGGCCCTTCACCACCTCGACGCGGTCGGCCAGGCCGAGCGACATGAAGGAGGCGATGGCGCCGGCCGGCTGTGCCGAGTTCAGGCGCATGCCGTCGACCAGCAGCACCACGCTTTCGCGCTTCAGCCCGCGGATCGCCGGATTCTGCCCTTGCGCGCCATCGCTCGCCACGGCGAGGCCGGGTTCGCCGCGCAGGAGTTCGCCGACGTTCTGCGCGCCGCTGGCGACGATCTCCTCGCGCTCGAAGGCCGCGCTCGACCCCGGCGTTTGCAGGTCGTCGGCGGCATAGCCCTTGGCCGTGACGGTGACGGTGGACAGCGCCGGCGCTTCCTCGGCGGCGTGCGCGCCGAGCGCGGCGCAGGCCGCGAGGACGGCGAGGGTGAGCGGGTTCGGGGCGGTCAGCGGGCGCAGCGGGCGGGGCATGGCGGGTCTCCTGGGGTGACGGATGCGCTGGCTGGCGTGGGCTGGCTTGCGACGGGGATCGAAAGCTGGATAGTTTAACAAATGATAATGGTTCGTGTTTGATATGCATCAAGGGCAGAGACGGAGCGCGAAGGCTGCGAAAACCGTGCCGGAAAGGGCGGACCGGTGCCCGCGCTTGTTTTTGTAAATGCGAATTGTTATCATCAATGCACGATGAATCAGCCGCCACGCGTGGGATGGATGCAGCGATGAGCCGAACACTCCAGAAGGAATCCCCTCCGGGCGAAGCGCGCCGGCCATCCGGCGAGGCGGAGGCGCGGGAGGCCGGCCTGTCGGCGAGCCGGCCGGAGATGATCGTCGCCGGCCTGATCCTGCTGCTCAACGCCTATCGCTGCCGGGGCTGTCCGCATGTCGCGGGCTGCATCGTCAGCCATTGCCGCACCCTGCGCGCCCATCCTGCCGCCGATCCGGTGCTGCGCCAGCTGGCGGCGCATCTAGAGCGCGAGTGGTGCCCGCTGGCGCAGGCGCCCGGCAGCGCCCGGCGGCACTGAGCCGCCATCGTCGCCACCGGTTCGAGCATACGCCGCTTCACCGCCCACACGAGGAATCCGCCATGTGCCTGCACACTGCCCAGGATGAAAGCAACGACCCGCCGGGCATCGCGCCGCAGCTCGCGCTGCGGCCGCTGTCCGCCGCGCTGAACGTCGAGGTGCCCGCGCTGCCGACCGGCGCGCGCAACGGCTCGCGCCGGCGCAAGCTGTGGGAGCTCAATCACCGGCACCACTGCCCGGTGGTCGGCACCTGCCTGCCGATGGACGAGCTGCGGCGCCTGTCGCGCCGCGCCGGGCTGAAGGCGCGCAGCACCAGCGACTATGCGCTGCATGTTTACGCGGTTGGTCAGGCGCAGGAGCGCGGCGAGTTTTCCGAAATCATCCAGCGCGAACTGGAGCGTCGCTACGCGCCCTTCGTTACCCGCTTCGCGCAGGCCGCCAGCGGCCCCGAGCTGCTCGTCCGCTGGCGCGAGGCGATGGCCGCCGGCGAGGTGGCCGGCGCCCTGTGGGCCGCGTTGACGCATCCGGCCTGCGACGAGATCACCGACAAGGATATCTACGGCGACATCCACATGCTCTCGCACCAGGTGGGCGGCCAGAACCGTGCCGATCTGCGGCGGCTGGCCGCGCTGGAGGGCGAGCTTGCCCGTCTCGAATCCGAGTCCCGACGCGACCGCGAACGTGCGCAACGGCGGCAGGGCGAGCTGGAGTTGCAGCTGCGCGTGCGCGATGCGCGGCTCGCCGAGGCCCGCTGCACGGCCAGCGAACACGAAGCCGCGCGTCGCCGGCTGGAATCGCAAGGGGCCGACCTGCAGCGATCGCGTGGCGCCGAGGCCGAATGGCGGCGACGCGCCGAGGTTGCCGAGCGCAAGCTCGAAGCGCAGCGCGGCGAGCGCGTCGGCCTGCAGCGTCGGCTGGAGGCGCTGGAAAGCGAGCTTGCGGAGATACGCCTGGAGCGCGAGGCGGCCGAGAATGCGCTGGCCCGGCTGGTCGCCCCGCAGGCCGCCTGCGGCACGCTCACCGACTGTGCCGCCTGCCCCGGCGGTCAGGCGGCCTCGCGGCTGGCCGGGCGCTGCCTGCTGTGCATCGGCGGGCGGGAGAATCTCGTCGGCCACTACCGCGGGCTCGTCGAGGCGCTTGGCGGACGCTTCCTGCACCACGACGGTGGCATCGAGGACAACCCGCGCCGCCTCGAAGCCACGCTGGCCAGCGCCGACGCCGTGGTCTGCCAGGCCGGCTGCGTCAGCCACTCGGCCTACTGGAAGCTCAAGGAATTCTGCAAGCGCACCAACAAGCCATGCATCTACCTGAAGAGCGCCGGCGTCACCAGCTTCGCGCGCGGTGTCGAAATGCTGGCGGCGGGCGCGGCGGACTGCGCCGGGGACGACGGCCGCAGCGTCACGTTCCCCGGTCTGGCCGGCACCGCAGACTAAGCCCGCCCGGGCCGATTCCCCCGGTCGCAAATTGCTGCTTTTGTCGTGAATGGCCGGAGTGGCGACGATGATCAGCCTACCGCTTCCCTCCAAGCCAGTTCGGGTTGAACCATGGCGCTTCTTCAAGGGTGCCGGAGGTGCACCCTGGGTGCGGGAGATGGGGGAGCGGATCGCAGGGAAAATCTCCACCGTGCATGGCGTAATAAAACCGGCCACCACCGCTGATCTGCACATCCCAGGCAAACAGGACGCCGTCGTCCTTGATGCGGAATTGCAGGCGCACTGCCCCGCGTTTTTTTGCGTAGTCGAAGACTTCCCTGGGGATGCGACTGAGCACGTCGATGCGGTAGTTGCCAACTTCCCTGCCGGTTGTATATCGACCTGTTTTTCTATCCGGCAAATTTGCCGTCATGCCTTCCCGCCACGTCACATCCACCCAGCGGGGGAAGGAGATTTTGCTACCGCCTCCAATCGTGTTCACGCCGCCATTTTGGTGATTGAGTATGGATGGACCAAACAATCGGTAGCCAGTGTCCGATATTGCAGCGACGCCTTCCTTCGGCGTTGCAGTGTCCGCAAGTTCATATACAACAACAAAACCCATCCCGCGCAATTCCCGATCCGTATCAGGTTTGCTCGTCCCCGCGCAGGCGGCCAAAAGCGGGTAAAACACGACTAAAGCAATCCATGCCTTTTTCATCGACCTGCCTCACTGAACCGTTATGTTGATGTTGTAGCCGTTCGCGTTGAGCCAACTGTATCGTTATCGGAAAACGGCATGCCCGGCGACGGGCGTCTAGAAATCCGTCTCGATCTTCTGTCCGGTGCGCTTGTCGATGTA
>JAPKHL010000031.1 GCA_026646875.1 Rhodocyclaceae bacterium
GTCGCCGATGTCCGGCACTTTCGCTTCAATGATCTGGCTCATGTCGATTCTCCCGATCAGAGCAGCACGCGCCGCATGTCGGCCAGCAGCTGCGCGACATACACGTTGAAACGGGTGGCCAGCGCGCCGTCGATGACGCGATGGTCGGCGGTCAGGGACAGCGGCAGGGTCAGGCGCGGCTCGAATTCGCGGCCGTTCCACACCGGCTTCATCGCCGACCGGTTGACTCCGAGGATGGCCACTTCCGGCGCGTTGACGATCGGCGCGAAGTAGGTGCCGCCGATCCCGCCGAGGCTGGAGATGGTGAAGCAGGCGCCCTGCATGTCGCCCGGGGCGAGCTTGCCGTCGCGGGCCTTCCTGGCGAGCTCGCCGGATTCCTGCGCGAGCTGGATGACCGATTTCTGGTCGGCGTTCTTGATCACCGGCACGACCAGGCCGTTTGGCGTGTCCGCCGCGAAGGCGATGTTGACATACTGCTTGAGCACCAGGTTCAGTTCGCCGTTCTCGGCCGTCGTCAGCGAGCTGTTGAACTCGGGGAATTTCTTCAGCGCCGAGGCGCAGGCCTTGATCAGGAAGGCCAGCATGGTGATCTTGGCGCCGGATTTTTCGTATTCCTTGTTCATCGCCACGCGGAAGGCCTCGAGGTCGGTGATGTCGGCGTCCTCGTGATAGGTCACGGCCGGGATCATCACCCAGTTGCGGGCGAGATTCTGGCCGGAGATCTTCTTGATCCGCGACAGCGGCTTGACCTCGACCGGGCCGAACTTGCTGAAGTCGACCTTCGGCCAGGGCAGCAGGTCGAGCCCGCTGCCGGGCGATGCGCCGCTCGCCGTGGCGGCGGCCGGTGCCGGGCCGGCGCGCAGCGCGCCCTTGACGAAGGCGGTGACGTCTTCGCGCAGGATGCGGCCCTTGGGGCCGCTGGCGGCAACCTGCGCCAGATCGACACCGAGCTCGCGGGCGAAGGCGCGCACCGAGGGACTGGCGTGCGTGCGGGCGCCCGCCGGTAGCGTGGGGGAGACGGGGGCCGGAGCCGCGGTCGGGGCGGGTGCGGCCGCCGCCGCCGGGGCGGCGACCGCTGCCGCCGGCGGGGCGAGCGAGGCGGCGGTGGTGCTGCCGCCTGCCGTTTCGATGACGACCACCGGGGTCCCCTCGGAAACCTTGTCACCGAGCTTGACGCGGACCTCGCGGACGACGCCGGCGGCGGAGGCGGGCACGTCCATGGTCGCCTTGTCGGATTCGAGCGTGACCAGCGCGTCGTCGACCCTGACGGTATCGCCGACCTTGACGCAGACGTCGATCACCGGCACGTCGCTGTAGTCGCCGATGTCCGGCACCCGGACCTCGACCATGCCGCCGGGGGCGGCCGGTGCAGCCTGCGGCGTCGCCGGAGCTGCGGGGGCGGCGGGTGGGGCCGGAGGGGGGGCGGCCACCGCCGGCGCGGGGGCCGGGGCGGCGGCACCCGCGCCGGTGGCTTCCAGCACGACCACCGGGGTGCCCTCGGAAACCTTGTCGCCGAGCTTGACGCGGATCTCGCGGACGACGCCGGCGGCGGCGGCGGGCACGTCCATGGTCGCCTTGTCGGACTCGAGCGTGACCAGCGCATCGTCGACCGCGACGGTGTCGCCGACCTTGACGCAGACGTCGATCACCGGCACGTCGCTGTAATCGCCGATGTCCGGCACCTTCACTTCGATCAGTTGACTCATGGCTGCGCTCCCTTAAACCGACATCGGGTTGGGTTTGTTCACGTCGATGCCGTACTTCGCGATGGCCGCGGCGACCGTGCCGCGCTCGATCGTTCCCTCGTCGGCCAGCGCCTTCAGCGCGGCCAGGGCGATCCAGCGGCGGTCGACCTCGAAGAAATGGCGAAGTTTCTCACGGGTATCGGAGCGGCCGAAACCGTCGGTGCCGAGCGTGACGTAGCGGCGGTTGATGAAGGGGCGGATCTGCTCGGCATAGAGGCGCACGTAGTCGCTGGCGGCGACCACCGGGCCGCGCGTGTCGTCGAGGCACTGCTCGACGTGCGAGCGCTTCGGCTTCTCGGCCGGGTTGAGCAGGTTCCAGCGCTGCGCGTCGTTGCCGTTGCGCGCCAGTTCGTTGAAGCTCGGGCAGCCCCACAGGTCGGCGTCGACGCCCCAGTCGTCCTTGAGCAGCGCGGCGGCGGCGATCACCTCGCGGAAGATCGTGCCCGAGCCGAGCAGCTGCACGCGCGGGGCGGCCTTGCGGCCATCGTCCACGGCGCCCTTGCGGAACAGGTACATGCCCTTGAGGATGTCGGCCTCGGCCCCGGCCGGCATTTCCGGGTGCTCGTAGTTCTCGTTCATCACCGTGATGTAGTAGTAGATGTCCTCCTGCTCGCGGTACATGCGGCGCAGGCCATCCTGCATGATCACGGCGACCTCGTAGGAGAAGGTCGGGTCGTAGCTGACGCAGTTGGGGATCAGTCCGGAGAGGATCAGCGAGTGGCCGTCCTCGTGCTGCAGGCCTTCGCCGTTCAGCGTGGTGCGGCCGGCGGTGCCGCCGATCAGGAAACCGCGCGCGCGCTGGTCGGCTGCCGCCCAGCAGAGATCCATGGTGCGCTGCAGGCCGAACATCGAGTAGCAGATGTAGAAGGGGATCATCGGCACGCCGTGCGTCGAGTAGGCGGTGGCGGCGGCGATCCAGTCGCTCATCGCGCCGGCCTCGTTGATGCCTTCCTGCAGCACCTGTCCGGTCTTCGACTCCTTGTAGAACATCAGCTGGTCGTGGTCTTCCGGAACGTACTTCTGGCCTTCCTGGTTCCAGATGCCGATCTGGCGGAAGAGTCCTTCCATGCCGAAGGTGCGCGATTCGTCGGGGACGATGGGGACCACGTGCCGGCCGATCTGCTTGTCCTTGAGCATGATGTTGAGGACGCGCACGATGGCCATGGTGGTCGAGACTTCGCGGCCTTCGCCGGAAGCCTTGAGCAGGGCCTCGAAGGCGGCCAGTCCGGGCACCTCGAGCGCGGCGGCGCTCTTGCGCCGTTGCGGCAGGTAGCCGCCGAGGGCCATCCGCCGCTCGCGCATGTAGGTGAGTTCCGGCGAGCCCTCGGCGAACTTCAGGTAGGGGATCTCGTCGAGCTTGTCGTCCGGGACCGGCAGCGCGAAGCGGTCGCGGAAGCGGCGTACCGCGTCATGGTCGAGCTTCTTCTGCTGGTGCGAGATGTTCATTGCCTCGCCGGCCTGGCCCATGCCGAAGCCCTTGATCGTTTTGGCGAGGATCAGCGTCGGCTGGCCCTGGTGTTCGACAGCGGCCTTGTAGGCGCTGAAGATCTTGAAGATGTCGTGGCCGCCGCGGTTGAGCTGCCAGATTTCCTCGTCGGTCCAGTCGGCGACGAGCTCCCTGAGCTCGGGCGTGTTGAAGAAGTGCTCGCGCACGTAGGCGCCGTCCTTGGCCTTGAAGGTCTGATAGTCGCCGTCGACGGCTTCCATCATGCGGCGCTTGAGGATGCCCTTCCTGTCGCGGGCGAACAGGGCATCCCAGTGCGTGCCCCAGATCAGCTTGATGACGTTCCAGCCGGCGCCGCGGAATTCCGCTTCCAGTTCCTGGATGATCTTGCCGTTGCCGCGCACCGGGCCGTCCAGGCGCTGCAGGTTGCAATTGATCACGAAGATCAGGTTGTCGAGCTTCTCGCGCGCGGCCATGCCGATGGCGCCGAGCGATTCGACCTCGTCGGTCTCGCCGTCACCGAGGAAGGCCCAGACCTTGCGGTTCCTGGCCTCGATCAGGCCGCGGCTGTCCATGTACTTCATGAAGCGCGCCTGGTAGATGGCCTGGATCGGGCCGAGGCCCATCGAGACGGTCGGGAACTGCCAGAAATCGGGCATCAGCCAGGGGTGGGGGTAGGAGGGAATGCCCCTGCCGTCGACTTCCTGGCGGAAGTTGTCCATCTGTTCGTCGGTCAGCCGGCCGAGCAGGTGGGCGCGCGCGTAGATGCCAGGCACCGAATGGCCCTGGAAGAAGATCAGGTCGCCGCCGTGCTGCTCGGTCGGCGCGTGCCAGAACCATGAAAAACCGACGTCGTACAGGGCGGCGGCGGAGGCGAATGAGGCGATGTGGCCGCCGACGTTGGTGTGCTTGTTGGCGCGCACGACCATGGCCATGGCGTTCCAGCGGATGTAGCTGTGGATCTTCAGCTCGAGATCGGGGTTGCCGGGGTACTTCGGCTGCCGGTCGGCGGGAATCGTGTTGATGTATTCGGTGTTGGCGCTGTAGGGGATGTCGATCCCTTCCTCGCGCGCCTGCTCGATCAGGCGCTCGATCAGGAAGTGAGCGCGTTCGGCGCCTTCCTTCTCGATCACGCCGCCGAGGGCGTCCTGCCATTCGCGGGTTTCCGAGGGGTCGGCGTCCTGCCGGATGTCGGGTGCGGCGTTCGCCTGTGCTTTGTCGGGTAGAGCTGCCATGACTTGTCTCCTAGTCTGCAGAACGGGGTAGCTGCGCACCGCGAGGGGCGGCAGGGCCAAGGGTAATACGTTGTCCGGAAGCGAAGTACCGCAACGCATCAATTCCGCATTGTAAGAGTGCTTTTTGCGATGTGCAATACGGTTAACCCGTACCGCCCGCCCGCGCCCACCCCCGCTGCAGCGCGCTTGCCCCTGCCGGCAACGTGGAATTGATCTGGGTCAACGTGAAAGCGTTACAAATTGTTTAATTTCCACGTTCTTTTTGACACATTTCGATTCGATCCGAGGAGAGACGATGGCGGCAGTCATGCCTGCGCCGGCACAAAGCCGGTTGTTGATGTCCGGCAACGACGCGGTGTCGCGTGCCGTGTGGGAAGCCGGAGTGAAGGTGGCCGCGGCCTATCCGGGCACGCCGTCGACCGAGATGCTGGAGGTGATCTCCACCTATCCGGACATCTATTCCGAGTGGTCGGTCAACGAGAAGGTCTCGCTGGAGGTGGCCTTCGGGGCGGCGATGGCCGGTTCGCGCGCCTTCTGCGCGATGAAGCACGTCGGCCTCAACGTCGCCTCCGATGCGCTGATGACACTGACCCTGACCGGCGTGGTCGGCGGGCTGGTGATTGCGGTGGCCGACGACGTGGGGCTTTCGTCCTCGCAGAACGAGCAGGATTCGCGCTTCTGGGGCCGCTTCGCGCACGTGCCGGTGCTCGAGCCGGCCGATTCGCAGGAAGCCTACGACTACACGCTGGCGGCCTTCGAGCTCTCGGAAAAATTCGAAACGCCGGTGATCCTGCGCATGACCACGCGCATCTGTCACGTCAAGGGGCTGGTCACCGTCGGCGAACGCCGCACACACCGGGGCGCCGGCTTCAAGAAGGACGTCGGTCGCTGGGTGATGGTGCCCGGTGCCGCTGCCCGCCGCCTGCCCAAGATGTTCGAGCGCGAGCGGCTGCTGCGCGCCGAGGCCGAGGTTTCGCCGCTCAATGTCGTCGAGCCGGGCAGTGACCGCCGTGTCGGTTTCGTCGTCTCCGGCCCCGCCTACATGCACGTTCGTGAATCCTTCCCCGATGCGCCGGTGCTCAAGCTCGGTTTCTCCTGCCCGGTGCCCTTCGAGAAGGTGCGTGCCTTCGCGGCGCAGTGCGAGCGCCTCGTCGTTGTCGAGGAGGTCGAGCCGCTGGTCGAAACCGAACTCAAGGCGCAGGGCATCGCGGTGACCGGCAAGGACATCCTGCCGCTGTCCGGCGAGCTGGCGCCGCACGTGCTGCGGCCGGCCATCGCCGGCCTGCTCGGCGAGCCGGCGCCGGTCGAGAAGATCGCCGCACCGCTGCCGGTCTTCCCGCGGCCGCCGACGATGTGTGTCGCCTGTCCGCACCTCGGGGTCTATTACACGCTGGCGCAGCTGCGCAACGTCACCATCTCCGGCGACATCGGCTGCTACACGCTCGGCTTCGGCCATCCCTGGAACGCACTCGACGCCTGCATCTCGATGGGCGCTTCGATGGGCATGGCGCTCGGCCTCGACAAGGGGCGCGGCGAGTCCGACGAAGACAAGAAGATCGTCGCCGTGATCGGCGATTCGACCTTCCTGCACATGGGCATGCAGGGCCTGCTCGACATCGTCTACAACCGTGGCAACGTGACCGTGCTGCTGCTCGACAACCGTGCGGTGGGGATGACCGGCGGCCAGGACAATCCGGGCAACGGACGCGACATCCATGGCGATCCGGCGCCGCGCGTCGATTTCGCGCAGCTCGTCAAGGCGCTCGGTGTCAGGGAGGAGCGCGTGCATGTGGTCGATCCCTACGAGCTGCCGACGCTGTTCAAGCGCCTGCGCGAGGAAACCAGGATTCCCGAGCCCTCGGTGATCATCACCAACCAGCCCTGCGTGCTGATCAAGGACTACCACAAGCTCAAGCCCTACACCGTCATCGACGACAAGTGCACCGGCTGCGGCAACTGCGTGGACATCGGCTGTCCGGCCATCCACGTCACCCGTCGCGACCGGGTGACCAAGGCCAGCGGACGCGAGGTCGATCTCGCCTTCGTGCGCATCGAGACCGCCGCCTGCACCGGTTGCGGCCTCTGCGTTCAGCCCTGTGCGCCGGACGCCATCGTGCATGCCGAGAAGGTGTCGGTCATCAACATGCTGAAGAAGAGCTGAGGTCGCCATGTCGAAAATCACCAACATCCTCGTCGTCGGCACCGGCGGGCAAGGGGTCATGACCGCCACCGAGATCCTCGCCGAGGCGGCCATCGCGCTCGGGCACGACGTCAAGAAAACCGAGGTGGCCGGCATGGCGCAGCGCGGTGGCGTGGTTTCCTCGCACCTGCGCTTCGGCCCCAGGGTGCTGTCGCCGCAGATCTCTCCGGGAACGGCCGACGTGCTGCTCGGCTTCGAGGCTGCCGAGGGCATGCGCTGGCGGCACATGCTGCGTCCGGACGGACTGGCGCTGATGAACACCGGCCGCCTGGTGCCGCCGGTGGTCGACATCGGCCTGTACACCTACCCGGACGATCCGGTCGCCGCCATGCGCGAGGCCGGCACGCGTGTCTACGCCTTCGATGCCTCGGGCATCGCCGGCGAGCTGGGTGACATCCGTCTCGGCAACACCGTGATGCTCGGCGCGATTTCCGACCAGCTCTCCTTTCCGGCCGAGGTGCTCGAGCAGTGCGTGCTCAAGCGCTTCGCCAGCAAGAAGCCCGAGCTCGTCGAACTCAACCGGCGGGCCTTCGCCGCCGGCCGCGCGGCCGCGCAGGCGGCCCTGCGCGGCGAAAGCGAGGCCTGCTGCGCGGCAACCTGAAGCGCCTGCCGTTTTGCGGTAAAATCCGCGCTCGATCAAAGGGAAAGGCGGGAGCGAAAGCTCCACGCCTTTCCCGTTTTTGCTTTTTGATTTTCAGCGGCTCACGACACCATGACGGCAAGAATTCTCGACGGCAACGCGCTCGCGCAGACCCTGCGCGCCGATTTCAAAACCCGCGCCGAGGCGCTCGCCGCGCGCGGCACGCGCCCCGGCCTGGCGGTGATCCTGGTCGGCGAGGACCCGGCTTCCGCCGTGTATGTGCGCAACAAGGTCGCCGCCTGCGAGAAGGCCAGCTTCCATTCCGAGAAGATCGTCTACCCGGCCGACGTGGCGCAGGACGTGGTGCTGGCGAAGATCGCCGAACTCAACGCCAACCCGGCAATCCACGGCATCCTCGTGCAGCTGCCGCTGCCCGCGCACTTCGACAGCGATCGCGTGCTCGAGGCCATTGCGCCGGCGAAGGACGTCGATGGCTTCCACGCCGAGAACGTCGGCGCGCTGATGCAGGGACAGCCGCGCTTCATCCCGTGCACCCCCTACGGTGTGACCAAGTTCTTCGAGGCCGCCGGCATCGACCTGAAGGGCAAGGAGGCCGTCGTCATCGGCCGCTCCAACATCGTCGGCAAGCCGATGGCCATGCTGCTGCTGCAGGCCGGCGCCACCGTCACGATCTGCCATTCGCAGACCCGGGATCTGGCCTTCCACACGAAGCGCGCCGACGTGCTGGTCGCCGCCGTCGGCCGCCCGCGGTTCGTCACCGCCGACATGGTGAAGCCCGGCGCCGTGGTCATCGATGTCGGCATCAACCGCCTGCAGGATGGGCCGGATGCGGGCAAGCTGTGCGGCGACGTCGACTTCGACGGCGTCCGGGAAGTCGCCGGCGCGATCACGCCGGTGCCCGGCGGCGTCGGCCCGATGACCATCACCATGCTGCTCGCCAACACCCTCGAGGCCGCCGAAAGGAGCGTGCGATGAGCGCACCGAAGCATCCCCTGGTCGGCGTCGTGATGGGCTCCGATTCCGATTGGCCGACCATGCAGGCGGCCGCCGTGATCCTCAAGGAATTCGGCGTGCCCTTCGAGACCCGCGTGGTTTCGGCACACCGCACCCCGGACCTGCTCTTCGACTACGCCGCAATGGCGTCCGAGCGCGGCCTCAAGGCGATCATCGCCGGCGCCGGCGGCGCGGCCCACCTGCCGGGCATGCTGGCCGCCAAGACGACGATTCCGGTGCTCGGCGTGCCGGTGCAGTCGAAGGCGCTTTCGGGCCAGGACTCGCTGCTCTCCATCGTGCAGATGCCGAAGGGCATCCCGGTCGCCACCTTCGCCATCGGTGAAGCCGGCGCCGCCAATGCGGCGCTCTTCGCGGTGTCGATGCTGGCCAACGAGGATGCCGCGCTGGCGCGGAAACTGGCCGCCTTCCGTCAGGCCCAGACCGACAAGGTGCTGGCGATGAAGCTGCCTGAAGTCTGATGGATTCGCGGAGGAGTCAGGCGTGAGGAGTCAGGAGCTGGAGCGCGACGCGAGCGCGCGGACGATGGACGGGGCTCCCCCGCAGGGCCCCGTGTTGCCGCCGGCGACGCTGGGCATGCTGGGCGGCGGCCAGCTGGGCCGCTTCTTCGTTTCGGCCGCGCACGAGATGGGCTACCGGGTCTGGGTGCTCGATCCGGACCCGCATAGCCCGGCCGGTCGCATCGCCGACCGCCACCTGCCGGCCGCCTACGACGACTACGCCGCGCTGGACCTGCTTGCGCAGGGCTGCGCCGCGATCACCACCGAATTCGAGAACGTTCCCGCCGGCACCCTCGACTATCTCGCCAAGTTCGTGCCGGTGCGCCCGTCGGCGGCGGCCGTCGCCGTCTGTCAGAACCGCATCGCCGAAAAGACCTTCCTGCGCGACCACGGCCTGCCGCACGGCGCCTTTGCGCCGGTGCAGTGCGAGGACGATCTGCGCCACGCCAATGCCGGCCTCTTTCCGGGCATCCTCAAGGTGGCCCGCTTCGGCTACGACGGCAAGGGCCAGGCCGTGGTGAACGACCGCGAGGAGGCGCTCGCCGCCTTCCGCGCCTTCAAGGGCGAGACCTGCATCCTCGAGCAGAAGCTCAAGCTCGACTATGAGGTCTCGGTGGTGCTGGCGCGCGACGGCAGCGGCGCCGTGAAAAGCTTTCCGGCCGCCGAGAACAGCCATCGCAAGGGCATTCTCGACGTCTCCATCGCTCCGGCGCGCAGTTCGCCCTGCCTGCGCGACAGCGCTGCCGAATACGCCGAACTGATCGCCGAGAGGCTCGGCTATGTCGGGACGCTCGGCGTCGAATTCTTCGTCAGCCGGGGGCAGCTCTACGTCAACGAGATGGCGCCGCGGCCGCACAACAGCGGCCACTACACCGTCGATGCCTGCGTCACCAGCCAGTACGAGCAGCAGGTGCGCGCGCTGTGCGGCCTGCCGCTCGGCGATGCGCGTGCGCACTCGGCGGCGGTGATGGTGAACATCCTCGGCGATCTGTGGTTCGAACGCAGCGCCGCCGGCGAACGTTACCGCGAGCCGGACTGGTCGGCACTCGCCGCCTACCCGAACCTCAAGCTGCACTTCTACGGCAAGCACCATGCGCGCCATGGCCGCAAGATGGCGCACTTCACGGTGATCGACAGCGATTTCGACCGCGCCGTGAAAACCGCGATGGCAGCGCGCGCCGCCATCGGCATCAAGGATGAGTGATCCGGCGGACATCGCCCGCGCCGTCGAGCTGCTGAAGGCCGGCGAGCTGGTCGGCATTCCGACGGAAACGGTTTACGGTCTCGGCGCCGACGCGGCGAACCCGCAGGCCGTGGCCAGGATCTTCGCCGCCAAGGGGCGCCCGGCCGATCATCCGCTGATCGTGCACCTGCCCGGTGCCGCCCACCTCGACCGCTGGGCGCGCGAGATTCCCGACCTCGCCTGGGAACTGGCCGAGGATTTCTGGCCCGGCCCGCTCACGCTGATCCTCAAGCGCGCCCCCGGCGTGCCCGATGCCGTCACCGGCGGGCAGGATACCGTCGGCCTGCGCGTGCCCGGCCACCCGCTGGCACTTGAACTGCTGCGTGCCTTCGCCGCCGCCGGCGGCAGCGGTGGCATCGCCGCCCCCTCGGCCAACCGCTTCGGCCGCATCAGCCCGACCACCGCCGCGCACGTGCGCGAGGAGCTCGGCGACGCCGTCGCGCTGGTGCTCGACGGCGGCCCCTGCGCGGTCGGCATCGAATCGACGATCGTCGACCTGTCCGCCGGCGCGCCCCGCCTCCTGCGTCCCGGCCACATCACCGCGCAGCGCATCGAGGCGGCCTGTGGCCTGCGCCCGATCGAGCCCGGCGCCGACGCGCCGCGCGCCTCGGGCACGCTGGAGGCGCACTATGCGCCGCGCACGCCGATGCGCATGGTTGCCGGCGAGCGCCTGCTCGATTTCCTCAACGCCCAGCGCCACAGCGGCCGCCGCTGCGCCGCCCTGTGCCACAGCCAGCCGCCGCAGGCCGGCATGCCGCACGCCTGGCGAATGCTGCCGGCCGATCCGGCGGGCTACGCGCACGACCTCTACGCCGCCCTGCGCGAACTCGACCATGCCGACGCCGAACTGATCGTCGTCGAAGCCATCCCCGCCGCCCCGGAGTGGGCGGCGGTCGCCGACCGGCTGCGCCGCGCCGTGTGCGGCGCCGGCAATTGAAAACTGCCGGCAGACGGGTATAATCCGCCCCTTCGAGGGCCGATAGCTCAGCTGGGAGAGCGCCGCGTTCGCAATGCGGAGGTCGAGGGTTCGATCCCCTTTCGGTCCACCAAGAACACTTCTCACGCAGTCTCATGAGGGCCGGAACACTTAGAGAAATCAAGGGTTCCGGCCTTTTTGTCGTCTTTCCCTGTCTCACGACATCTCTTGCAATCTGGCGGTAACTGACGGTAGATTTGACGGCAACTCAGCTACCGTCAAACCCTGTTACCGTCATGGCACTTACCGACACCGCAATCCGAAAAGCCAAGCCCGGCGAGAAGCTCGTCAAACTCACTGACGAAAAGGGGCTGTATCTGCTCATCACCACGAACGGCGGCAGATGGTGGCGGTTCGATTACCGCTTCGACGGCAAGCGGAAAACACTGTCGATGGGCGTCTATCCCGACGTGACTTTAGCCGACGCACGAGGGCGGCGAGACGATGCCCGCAAGCTGGTCGCCAACGGCATCGACCCCGGCGAGAACCGCAAGGCGCAGAAAGCCGCCAGGGACGAGCGGGCAGCAAACAGCTTCGAGGTGGTCGCCCGTGAATGGTTTGGCAAGCACTCGCCGAACTGGGCAAAGAGCCACGCGGACAAGATCATTGCTCGCCTGGAGAACGATCTGTTCCCCTGGATTGGCGGCAAGCCCATTGCCGAACTCAGGGCGCCCGAATTGCTCGGCTGCTTGCGGAGAATCGAGGAGCGCGGCGCAATCGACACCGCGCACCGGGCGCTGCAAAACTGCGGACAAATTCTTCGCTACGCCATCGCAACAGGCCGGGCCGAACACAACATCGCAGCGGACCTGAAGGGCGCACTGCCGCCAGCCAAGAGCGGGCACTTTGCGGCCATCACCGATCCCGAAGAAGCCGGCAAGTTGCTGCGGGCGATGGATGAGGTTAGCGCCGGATTCGTGGTGAAGTGCGCCCTGCGCCTCGCTCCGCTTGTGTTCGTTCGCCCCGGAGAGCTACGCGCCGCGCAATGGTGCGACATCGATGTGGACGCGGCAGAATGGCGTTACCTCGTGACAAAAACCAAGACGGAACATGCTGTTCCCTTGTCCCGGCAAGCACTGGCTATCTTGGCCGAACTTCGCCCGTTGACAGGCAGGGGGCGCTACGTCTTCCCTGGTGCACGGGATAGTGACCAGCCCATGAGCGGCGGCGCTATCGGCATGGCGCTCCGTCGTGCCGGGTATTCCACGCGTGATGAGCACACCGGGCATGGCTTCAGGGCGATGGCGCGAACGATTTTGCACGAGGGGCTGGGCTTCGACCGAGACGTGATTGAGCACCAACTGGCCCACAAAGTCCCGGATGCGCTGGGCGCGGCCTACAACAGGACGAAATTTATCAAGCATCGGCGGGAGATGATGCAGCAATGGGCTGATTATCTCGACAGGCTCAAAGCTGGCGAGGAAGCATTGCTTGAGCCGGTCAATTTTGGCTGACGGCGGTCGTCTCGGTTTTTCGGCGGCTATAATGGGTCATGCCTGCTCTTGCGGGTGCATTGAGTCTCAAGCAGTCTGGTTCGTGTTGGGCAGACTGACGAAAGGCGGTGCGGTAGCGAATTGACGTTGCCAATCTATGCATTCGGGAACGCTCTGTAATCGCAGAGTCTGGAGCCGCCGGACACATGAGCCGGGAAGTCCTTGTCAACGGACAGGCAATTCCGTGACCAACAAGCCCACTTGTGAGGATCACGGACATGCAGATCATCAACCCACTCTTGCCGCTGAAGGCGGTAACGCAATTTACCTCCCTTTCCCGCGCAACCGTCTATCGGCGCGTGAAGGACGGCACCTTCCCAAAGCCGATCAGGATCGGCGAAAACCGTGTGGTATGGCGCCATGAAGACCTTGAGGCTTGGCTGGCGACCTGCGCCGCTGCCAGCCATTGACCGGGAAGGCAGGAAATCGGCACGTACCGCATTCTCCCAGCCCTCGTGCGCCGCCCCGCCAGGCATCTCGGGCTTGCGCAGTCGCGCTCCATTGCGTTTTCAGCCCTTCGGGCAGGAACCCCACCATCCGGGTTGTCCACAAGGCTTGCCGGCGCTTCCTGTGTCTCGAACAGTCTCTCCACCGGAACCCCTAGACTGTCGGCAATTATCTGGATAGCATCTAGGGACGGATTCGCGCCGCCTCGCTCTACGCGGCTCATGTAGCTGCGGGCAAAGCCGCACTTGTCGGCGAACGCCTCTTGCGACAGCCCGGATGCCTTCCGTAGCTCTCGCACCCGTTGTCCGAAGCGTGCTCTGAGGGATGATGTTGTCACCCCTCAAACTGTGAGTCAGTGTATTCTTATCAGCCACGCACTAATCGTGACATAGTTCAAGGGGATAATGCCAATGATGTTTTTTCGATGTTTGATTGCCGGGGTTTTGATTGCTGGATTTGGAGCCGTATCGGCTCAAACTAACTCAGGCGGGGCGAACGCCTCTGCTGTTCTTGCAAGTGAAGATAGTCCGCCGAAGCTATTCAACTCACTGACGGCAGTAGCCGACATGGATATTTTTACTTGCAGTATGCAGGCACGCAATATTTTGCTCGGCATCAGTCTGGGAAAATATAACCCCGAGGCTTCAGATGAGCTTGGCGGTTGTATTGAAGATGCAAAAGCCAAAGCGCAGACGCGATACGGCCAGTTGAAGGCAAGTATTAAGGGGAACAAGGAGGCTATGGGAGCGGTGAATGATTACGCAGCCAGTCTTTTTTCCTTGCTTGATGATTTGCGGCCCCGCACTGGTGAAACCAGCGAACAGCGATATGGGTATCGCATCGACGCAGCCGAGAGTGAGCTGAAGAAGAAAGCCAATCTTACGAAGCTTCAGTTGATGTAACCGGCGAAGGTGGCCGCCAGTGGTCACAGGGGAGATGTACTGCATTCTCCCCGCCCGCCCCTCACGCCGCTAGCACCCGGATTACCGCCCTTGCAGTCCATGCGCCACTACGGGCGGTAGGCACCCCCATTGCATTCAGACGGGCGGCGATCTTGTTCAAGCTCTCGCCACCGGCCCGCATCCTCTCAATCTCAGGGCGGACACGATCAGCAAATGCACGGGCAGCGGCAGTTTTGGCTTCTGCGGCCAGGATACGGGCATCAGCAAGGTTCGTTCGGTTGCCCAGCAATGCTCCAGCCTCCTTCTTGACCCGCAGTGCAGCTTTCGTCCGCTCCCCGATCATGCGGCGCTCTTTCTCGCTCAGGGCGGCGAACAGGTGCAGGATGAACGGATCAGTATCGACGCCAAGCTCTGCAACGATGAAGGGCACGCCGCGCGCCATCAGCCCGGAGATAAACGCTACGTCACGAGACAGGCGATCCAGCTTGGCAACGATCACCGGGCAGCGTAGCTTGCGTGCCTTCTCAAGAGCGGCAGCTAGGCCGGGGCGGGCCTCAACGGGCAGCTTGCCGCTGGCAACGTCCTGAAACTCAGCGACAACCTCGAACCCTTCGGACTCGCAGAAGCGGGCCAGCGTTGCGGCTTGACCTTCCAGACCCAAGCCGCTTTTTCCCTGTTCGTTGGTCGAGACCCGGCGATAGATGACGACTGGCTTCATGATTTTCCTCGGTTGTGTCATTTCTAAATGACCGTTTAGATACGACACAAGATACCATTCGGCACCGAACGACACAAGTAGTTTGTGCGATATGGTGTTTTCTGATATAGTGGCGTCATTGAAAATTGGTCTGATAGGAACATGACGACACCTAGCACTAGAACAGCGGCTCTTGGTTCGACCGGCGAGCGCACCAGCATTCGCTTAACGTCCGGCGAATGGGCAGCCCTCGACCGTATCGCCGACGAACGCGGCATAAAATGGGTAGAGTGGGCAGCAGAGGCCGTCGCCACCCACCCGCACCTCAGGAAGGCCGCTGCAATTCGCAAGGGACTTCAGGAGGCGATTTCAGCGGAGCGGCTTGACCCGTTCCAGCCGACCGATGAAGCCTTCGATCATGAATACGTCAAACGGTCGAAGTTTTTCGACGACAGCGACCTTGAAAACCTGAAAGGCCATATCCGTGAGGTGTGGGCAGTGGATTGCGGCGGGCACATCATCCGCTTTGGGTTCAACGAACTGAACACGCCAGCAGACCCTGTGCTGCTCATTGAATCACGCATGAAGGATGGGGTTCACATGACCTTTGCTGCCTCGAACGGGGGCGACGAATGAAAATCAAGGCGCTCCGGGCCGCTGAAGTGGCCCACATCCTGCGCCGGGCGCTTGGCCCAATGCGTGACTGGTCCGACTGCCTCGCCGACATGCGGGCCGACAAAACCGACATAGGCGGAGTTCGCCTGCTTCCTGTGGGAGTTCTGTCTGCCGGTTGCCCTCGCCCGATCTATCACCCGGCATCCATCGCCGAATTCATCACCAAAGTCCGGCAGCTATACTCGGACACAGGTGAGGCCGTGAAAGACGCTCCAATTCAGGCGGTAGAGGTCGAAATCGACCTTGACGATGAACGGGACTGGAAGCACGTCAAGGCCAAACCCATCGCGATTCACTAACCGGGGAGGGAAGGCAGGGAGGGGCAGCGCGTACCTTTTCCTCCCAGCCCTCGCGCCCACCCCTCACTTGTAAGGAGAAGTTCCCATGAAGCAACTCACCATGCAGCAGACGGCCGATTACCTCGAAGCAGCCACCATTACGAACACCCACGACGCCGGCCATGCAGTCACCCACACCGGCACCAATGCAGCGGGCGTGCCGTTCGTGCTGGTCAATGACTACACCGGCCAGACGGTAGTCACCGAGGCCATGTAACAGGATCACCGGGAAAGGTTCGCACTTTTCCCGGTTGTCTTGGAAAGTAAGTCACCAGTGAAGCATATCGCCCTGATCCTCGTCGCCGCTGCTGCGACTGTCGCACATGCAGAACCCCGCGTTAACTACGTCGGGGATGGTCGCTATGTCTGCTCAGGCTCCGACCGGGAGTGTGCCCCCATTCGGCAGCGCAACGACGAACAGACTCGCCGCACGCTGGATCGGTTCGACCGGGAGCGCCGGGAATCGGAACACCGGGATGAGCAACGTCGCCAAACCCGCGCCCTTGAAGACATTCGGGACGAATTGCGGCGGAGGGACTGACCAAGCACTAAATTCTGCCAGCCGGGGCGTCTTGCATTTCGCGCTGGCTATAATGAATTCGCATCTTCCGCGTTGTGTCGGTATCTGGACGCTCCGGCGCGGTCGTAGAGCTACACGTAAGCAGTGTGGCGGGGCGCAGAGGGATTTCTGACGTAGCGCCCGCATCCGGTAGAGTTGGCCTCAAAAGGGCACGTTGCAGCCGGGTCAGACAGACACATGAAGTTCGACGGACCTTCGGGACGTCATGGGTCGAGAGAATGCGACGTCCGAAGGACGGACCCATACGGAAGAGGTATTGGGGCAGTCGTGAAACTAACCCGGCTATTGGCTGGGTTAGGGAGAGTTGCGACTCCCCGCCAGAAGAGTATTAACAATATCTACTTAATCGCTATTGCTGCATTAAGGTAGTTTGCGGCATCACTCCCCATACCGATCTTCTCCCCATCCTTCACGACCTTCATCAAGCCGACTATCCAGCTCTCCCCGATCTGACCATCTACCAAGACGAGACCTGAGAAAAACCGGGAAGGCAGGAAATCGGCACGTACCGCGTTCTCCCAGCCCTCCCCGGCCCGAAGTGGACGCCCTCAAGAGGCATGGATACAACCTGATGAAGTGATTGAAAGTGAAAGGTAGAGAAAAATCGTATGGACACCCTGAACACTGATGACTTGTTGGACGCAAGCTGGTTGCCCGACACCATGCCGGACATTCCCGATCCATCACCAGAAGAGGCCGCCATGGTTACCGCCCTGATGGATCAGGCAAAAGCCTTGATGGCCGCCAAAGCCCAACTGCGGGCATCGCGGCGGAAGAAGGAAGACCCCACGACCGGGCCGTCAGAGAAGATCAGCATCCGCATTCCTCGGGGTCTGCTTGGCCTGCTGCGGGAACGGGCTGCGCTGGCCGGGATGCCGTATCAGACGTTCATCAATACCATGCTGCACGATCAGGCAACGCGGTAGCCCGCGCCTGTTTGCCTTTTAGGTTATATGCCTTAGAGATAATCGACCGCCCGGATGCCCCGCGTGAGAAATTTTTTTCATCTGCTGGTGGAGGGGCTTATACTTTGTCAGGCGGGGCGGCGCCACGACTCCACAGCGAGGTCAAGGATTGGTAGTGACGGTAACTTTGACGGTAGCTTCATTGGTTAAATTTTGTGTTTCTGAATTAAATCATGTGGTTGCAAGGCTTATTTGATAGCCTTTCGGCCACCAAGAATTCCAAGGCCAGACTCAGTCTGGCCTTTTTCTTTTCCGTCAGCGCATCCGCGCCGGGGCGGTTTCGGCGGAGCTGGCCCGGGTCCGCTGGCTCAGTTGAGGCCGCGGGTGAACAGGTAGTCGTTGTCGGCGTGCGGGATGTGGCAGGTGAAGCAGGCCTTGCCGCCGTCCTTGACCGCGCGGACGTTGGGGTCGCCGCCCTTGAAGGCCTGGAAGCCCCAGCCGCCGGTTTCGGCGTACTTGCGGGCATCCTTCACCATCACCGCGACGACCTTGCGCGTCGTCTGGGCGATCGAGTGGTTGTCGCCCTCGGCGTAGGCGAAGCGGTCGACGGCGAAGACGGCGCCGTCGGCGTACTTGCCGCTCTTCAGGCCGGCGACGGCGGCGGGATTGGCGTACACGTGCTGCATGCCGACGTTGCCGTCCGGGTCGTGCCCCTTCATGTTCAGCGTCGAATGGTGGTGATGCCAGGTGCGGTAGCCCTCGGGAAAGGCGATGCCGCTGGTGTCCTGGTCGGCCAGGGCGCCGGGGGCGGGCAGGGCGAGGGCGGCGGCGAGGCAGCCGGTGCAGGCGAGTTTTCTCATGATGGTCTCCTCCTCGGTGAAAGCCGGAACGGCTTCGGGGTCTGTGGGGAGACGGCGGCCGCTGGCGCGGATGCCGTCACGGACCAGCATGCCTATCGCAGCGTGATGTGTCGTCATGATCGGCTGCGTGCGCGGATCGAGAAAATCTGGATTCCCCCCGAGGGAGCTGGCACGGGGCGGTACCCAAAACGAAAAGGGCTTGCGGTATCGCAAGCCCTTTTACGTCGCGCACGCGGGCGCCACATCTGGCGGTTTACTTCTTCTTCTTGCCCTTGGCGGCGGCGACGGTGGTCTTGAAGGTGGCGCCGGCGGTGAATTTCGGCACGGTGGTCGCGGCGATCTTGATCTTCTCGCCGGTCTTCGGGTTCTTGCCTTCGCGGGCGGCACGGGCGGCCGACTTGAAGGTGCCGAAGCCCACGAGGGTGACACCGTCGCCCTTGGCAACGGCTTCGACGATGGTGTCGATGACAGCGTCCAGAGCCTTCCCGGAGGCGGCCTTGGAGAGTTCGGTGCGGGCGGCGATGGCGTCGATCAGCTCAGACTTGTTCATGGTATGTCGTATCTCCAGTGGTTGTTAAGGATGCAACTCCGCTGCAATTCTTGCATTTCAAGGCCTGCGAGGGAAGGGGGCTTGCAGGGTGAATACGTTTTTTTCGGCAAAAAAACCACGTTTTCCAGCCCCGGCGGCGCGCCGCCGGGTGCTGCAATGCCGCAAAACACCGGCTGGCGGCCGTTTCAGCGCGTCCGGGCGCGTGCCAGCAGGGGCTTGAGAAAGCGGCCGGTGTGGCTGTCCGCGACCTTGACGATCTGCTGCGGGGTGCCCGCCGCGAGGATGCGGCCGCCGCCGCCGCCGCCCTCGGGACCGAGGTCGACGACCCAGTCGGCGGTCTTGATCACGTCGAGGTTGTGCTCGATCACGACGACGGTGTTGCCATGGTCGGCCAGGCGGTGCAGCACCCTGAGGAGCAGTTCGATGTCCTGGAAATGCAGGCCGGTGGTCGGCTCGTCGAGGATGTACAGCGTGCGGCCGGTATCCCGCTTGGAGAGTTCCAGCGCCAGCTTGACGCGCTGCGCCTCGCCGCCGGAGAGCGTGGTCGCGCTCTGGCCGAGGGTGATGTAGGAAAGCCCCACGTCCACCAGCGTTTGCAGCTTGCGCGCGATGACCGGCACGGCATCGAAGAATTCGCGCGCCTGCTCGACGGTCATCTGCAGGATGTCGTGGATGTTCCGGCCCTTGTACTGGATTTCCAGCGTTTCGCGGTTGTAGCGCTTGCCGTGGCAGACGTCGCAGGGTACGTAGATGTCCGGCAGGAAATGCATCTCGACCTTGAGGACGCCATCGCCCTGGCAGGCCTCGCAACGGCCGCCCTTGACGTTGAACGAGAAGCGGCCGGGACCGTAGCCGCGCGCGCGCGACTCGGGGACGCCGGCGAACAGTTCGCGGATCGGCGTCAGCAGGCCGGTGTAGGTGGCCGGGTTGGAGCGCGGGGTGCGCCCGATCGGGCTCTGATCGACGTTGATCACCTTGTCGAAGTGGTCGAGGCCGGTGATCTCCTCGTGCGCGGCGGGCTCGGCGGTCGAGCCGTAGAGGTGCCTGGCCGCCGCGGCGTAGAGCGTGTCGTTGATCAGCGTCGACTTGCCGGAGCCGGAGACTCCGGTGATGCAGGTGAACAGGCCGACCGGCAATTCCAGGGTGACGTCCTTCAGGTTGTTGCCGCGCGCGCCGAGCACGCGCAGCCAGCGTTCCGTGTCCGGCTGGCGGGGCTTGCCCGGAACCTCGATGCGACGGCGGCCGGCGAGGTAGTCGCCGGTCATCGATGCCGGATTGGCGGCCACCGCCTCGGGGGTGCCCTCGGCGACGATGGCCCCGCCATGCACCCCGGCGCCGGGACCGATGTCGACCACGTAATCGGCGCTGCGGATGGCGTCCTCGTCATGCTCCACGACGATCACCGTGTTGCCGATGTCGCGCAGCTGGCGCAGCGTTGCCAGCAGGCGGTCGTTGTCGCGCTGGTGCAGGCCGATCGACGGTTCGTCGAGCACGTACATCACGCCGGTGAGGCCGGAGCCGATCTGCGAGGCCAGGCGGATGCGCTGCGCCTCGCCACCGGAGAGCGTTTCCGCCGAGCGGTCGAGCGAGAGGTAGTCGAGGCCGACGTTGATCAGGAACTGCAGGCGGCTGACGATCTCCTTGAGGATCTTTTCGGCCACCTGCGCCTTGTGGCCGCTCAGCGCCAGCGTGCCGAAGTAGTCGCGCGCCGCGCCCAGCGGCAGGCGGCTGATCTCGTGCAGCGTCAGCGCGCCCGGACCGCTGCCGATGCGCACGTTGCGCGCTTCCTCGCGCAGGCGGGCGCCGTCGCACTCCGGGCAGGTGCGGCTGCTGATCAGCTTGGCGAGCTCCTCGCGCACGGCGACGGAATCGGTTTCCTTGTAGCGCCGTTCGAAATTGACCACGATGCCCTCGAAGGCGTGCGTGCGCACGCTCGCCCGGCCGCGCTCGTTGAGGTAGCTGAAGGGCAGCTCCTCGCGGCCGGATCCGTAGAGGACGATCTGGCGGATCGCTTCGGGCAGCGCCTGCCAGGGCGTTTCGATGTCGAAGCCGTAGTGCGCGGCGAGCGAGCCGAGCAGCTGGAAATAGAACTGGTTGCGCCGGTCCCAGCCGCGGATGGCGCCGGCGGCGAGCGACAGCTCCGGGTGGGCGACGATGCGCCTGGGGTCGAAGAACTGGATCACGCCGAGGCCGTCGCACTTCGGACAGGCGCCCATCGGGTTGTTGAACGAGAAGATGCGCGGCTCGAGTTCCTGCAGCGCGTACGAGCACACCGGGCAGGCGAACTTCGCCGAAAAGAGGTGCTCGCGCTCGCTATCCATCTCCAGCGCGATGGCGCGGCCGTCGGCGTGCCGCAGCGCCGTCTCGAACGATTCCGCCAGGCGCTGGCGCATGTCGTCGCGGACCTTCAGGCGGTCGATCACCACGTCGATGCTGTGCTTCTGCGTCTTGGCCAGCTTCGGCAGCGCGTCGATCTCGTGGATGCGGCCGTCGACGCGCAGGCGGACGAAACCCTGCGCGCGCAGCTCGGCGAACAGCTCCAGCTGCTCGCCCTTGCGGTTGGCGACCACCGGCGCGAGGATCATCAGCCGGGTATCCTCCGGCAGCGCCAGCACATGGTCGACCATCTGCGAAACGGTCTGCGCCGCCAGCGGTTGCCGGTGGTCCGGGCAGAACGGCGTACCGGCGCGCGCGAAGAGCAGGCGCAGGTAGTCATGGATCTCGGTGACCGTGCCGACCGTCGAACGCGGGTTGTGGCTGGTCGCCTTCTGCTCGATGGAGATCGCCGGCGAGAGGCCCTCGATCAGGTCCACGTCCGGTTTCTCCATCAGCTGCAGGAACTGCCGCGCGTAGGCCGACAGCGATTCGACGTAGCGCCGCTGCCCCTCGGCGTAGAGGGTGTCGAAGGCGAGCGAGGACTTGCCGGAGCCGGAGAGGCCGGTGATCACGATCAGCCGGTCGCGCGGCAGGTCGAGGTTGATGTTCTTCAGATTGTGCGTGCGCGCGCCGCGGATGCGGATTTCTTCCATGAGTCGGGGTGGGGCGGGAGGGAGACGCAAACCTGCTAATATACGCAACTCTTCCGCAGCGCACCAAAACTCCCCGCAATGTCCCCCCCCGACCCGAGCCGCATGAGCCCCGAGGAAAAGCGCGCCGGCCTCAGCCTGGCCGCCATCTTCGCCCTGCGCATGCTGGGGCTCTTCCTGATCCTGCCGGTCTTCGCCGTGTACGCCGGTACCCTGTCCGGCGGCGGCGACGCCCTGCGGGTCGGGCTGGCGATCGGCGCCTACGGCCTCACGCAGGCCTTCCTGCAGATCGCCTATGGCAGCGCCTCCGACCGTTTCGGCCGCAAGCCGGTGATCGTTTTCGGTCTTGTGCTCTTTGCCATCGGCAGTTTCGTCGCCGCTGCCGCGCAGAGTATCGAGGGCGTCATCGCCGGGCGCGTGCTGCAGGGGGCCGGCGCGATTTCCGCCGCGGTCACCGCGCTCGCCGCCGATCTGACGCGCGAGCAGCACCGCACCAAGGTGATGGCCATGATCGGCTCGTCGATCGGCCTCGTCTTCGCCCTGTCGATGGTCGGCGCGCCGCTGCTCTATTCCGCCATCGGCATGCCCGGCATCTTCGTGCTGACCGGCCTGCTGTCGCTGGCGGCCATCGTCGTCGTGCTGCGCGTGGTGCCGGCGGCCCCCGCCCTGCCGGCCGCGCCGCCGGCCGCGCGCTTCCGCGAGGTGCTCGTGCATCCGCAGCTGTTGCGCCTGAATTTCGGCGTCTTCGCCCTGCACCTGGTGCAGACCGCCATGTGGGTGGTGGTGCCGACCGCGCTGGTGCAGGCCGGCGGCCTGCCCGTCGGCGAACACTGGAAGGTCTATCTGCCGGCCGTGCTTGCCTCCTTCGCGGTGATGGTGCCGGCGATCATCGCCGCCGAGCGGCATGGCCGCATGAAACTCGTCTTCGCCGCCGCGATCGCCCTGCTGATCGCCGTGCAGGCCGGTTTCGCCCTGGCCGGGAACGGTTTGCTGTCGCTCGCCATCTGGCTGGCCCTGTTCTTCGTCGCTTTCAACGTGCTCGAGGCCACGCAGCCCTCGCTGATCTCGCGCATCGCCCCGCCACACGCCAAGGGCGCCGCGCTCGGTGTCTACAACACCACCCAGTCCTTCGGGCTGTTCCTCGGCGGCGCCCTGGGCGGCGCCCTCGCGCAATTCGCCGGACCCACCGCCGTCTGGCTGGCCAGTGCCGGCCTCGGGGCGATCTGGCTGCTGCTGGCGCTCGGCATGACGGTGCCGCCACCGCGCATGCCGCAGAGCCAGGGCAGCACCAAGCCCCGATGATCCCGAAGCATCCGGCGGGCGGCCCGCAGGGCCTGCGCGAACGCGGGCAAGGCGTTTTGCGGCACCTCGCCGCCGCTCCGCGCCCATGGAGCGGCCATGGGCTTGTCGCGTCGGCGGCGATTCGCTCGCAAATCGCCGCACCATCATCTCGCGCCCCGATGAACAATCCGGGATAATCGCGCATCGTTCACATCTGGGAGGCAACATGGCATCGGTCAATAAAGTGATTCTCGTCGGCAACCTTGGCGCCGATCCGGAAACCCGCTACATGCCGAATGGCGATGCCGTCGCCAACGTCCGTCTGGCGACCACCGAGTCGTGGAAGGACAAGGCCACCGGCGAGAAGCGCGAGATCACCGAATGGCACCGCGTCGTCTTCTACCGCAAGCTCGCCGAGATCGTCGGGCAATACCTGAAGAAGGGCTCGGCGGTCTATGTCGAGGGACGGATCCGTACCCGCAAGTGGCAGGACAAGGAAGGCCAGGAGCGCTACACCACCGAGATCGAGGCGAGCGAGATGCAGATGCTCGGCGGCCGTTCCGGGGGCGGCGGCGGAGGCGGCGGCTATTCGGGCGGCGAGGCCGAGTTCGGCGGCAGCATGCCCTCGCAGGGCGGTGGCGGGGGCCAGCGTTCGGCGCCGGCGCGCAAGGCTCCCGATTTCGACAGCATGGATGACGACATTCCCTTCTGATCCGGCTTCCACCCGGAGCGAAGAAACGATGCGGACCGTGCGATGACCGACCAGACCGGCTTTGCGATCCTCGAGGACATCGCGCGCGACCTGTCGAGCGAGAAGGTGGTCTTTCCGACCTTTCTCGACATCACCTTCCAGGTGCGCAGCGCGCTCAAGAATCCCAACCTGACGCTGGACCAGCTGGCCCTGCTGGTCGGCGCCGAGCCGCTGATGAGCGCCAAGATCATCCGCATGGCCAATTCCGCCGCGCTCAATCCCTCCGGCCGGCCCATCGCCGACGTCAAGACGGCGGTCGGCCGGATCGGCATGGAAGCGGTGCGCAGCATCTCCTTCGCGGTAGCCATGGAACAGCTGCTCGAGTCGAAGAAGATGGCACCCTTCGAGGGACTCTCGCAGCGTCTCTGGCAGCATTCGATCCACACTGCGGCGCTGTGCCGCGTGCTGGCCCGCAAGTGTGCGCGCATTCATCCGGACGAGGCCATGTTCGCCGGGCTGGTGCATGACATCGGCGTCTTTTACCTGCTCTCGCGGGCGGCGAACTTTCCCGAGCTGATCGCCGACAAGGCCGGCCTGCACGCCCTGCTGGTGCAATGGCACGACAACATCGGCCACGCCCTGCTGGCCGCCCTCGGCCAGCCCGAGGCGGTCCTCGACGCGGTGCGCGACCACGAGATCGCGCGACCGCTCGCCGACATCGGCGAACTGCGGTCGCTCGGCGATCTGCTCTTCCTGGCCAACCGCCTGGCCAACCACCGGGGCGGCTGGCGCGATCCGGCCTACCTCCCGCCCGGCGAGCCCGCACCCGAGATGCCCTGCGATCTTGCCGCCGTCGACGCCCTGCTCGCCGAATCCGAGACGGAGCTCGCCTCCCTGCGCGCGGCGCTCGGCGGCTGAAGCGGCGAAGGACGCGCCGCGTCCCGCGGCACCCCACCACGAACCGGAGTCCCGCATGCATCCCCAGACCCCCGCCCCGGGAAGATCGGCACAGGCCGCGCTGGCGCTCGCGGCGCTCGGCGTCGTCTACGGCGACATCGGCACCAGCCCGCTGTATACGATGCGCGAGGTGTTCGCCGGCAATCACCCGATTCCGCTCACGCCGGACAATGTGCTCGGCATCCTCTCGCTGATCCTCTGGTCGCTGATCATCGTCGTCTCGGTCAAGTACGTCGCCTTCATCCTGCGCGCCGACAACCGCGGCGAGGGCGGCATCATGGCCCTGATCGCGCTGGCCCTGCACGACGCGCAGGGCGATCCGCGCCGCGAGCGGGTGATCCTGCTGATCGGCATCCTCGGCGCGGGCATGTTCTACGGCGACGGCATGGTGACGCCGGCCATCTCGGTGCTCTCCGCCGTCGAGGGGCTCGACCTCGCGGCACCGGTGCTGCACCCCTTCATCCTGCCGATCACCCTCGGCGTGCTGTTCCTGCTGTTCTTTTTCCAGCGGCGCGGCACGGGAGCGGTGGGCAAGCTCTTCGGTCCGGTGATGCTGCTCTGGTTCTCGACGCTGGCCGTGCTCGGCAGCCTCAGCCTGGCGGCCCACCCGGGCGTGCTGCGGGCGGCGAACCCGGCCTGGGCGATCGGTTTCCTCATCGACAACCGCGCCGTCGCCATCGTCGCCATGGGCGCTGTCGTGCTTGCTGTCACCGGGGCCGAGGCGCTCTATGCCGACATGGGGCACTTCGGCCGCTCGCCGATCCGGCTCGCCTGGTTCGGTTTCGTCCTGCCGGCGCTGCTGCTCAACTACTTCGGACAGGGCGCGTTGCTGCTCGCCGAACCTGGCGCCATCGAGAACCCCTTCTACCACCTGGCGCCGGACTGGCTGCTCTATCCGCTCATCGGGCTGTCCACGCTGGCCACGGTGATCGCCTCGCAGGCCGTCATTTCTGGCGCCTTCTCGGTGACCCGGCAGGCCATGCAGCTCGGTTTCGTGCCGCGCTTCGAGGTGCAGCACACCTCGGAGCGCGAGCAGGGACAGATCTACCTGCCGGCGATCAACTGGGGCCTCTTCGCCGCGGTGGTGGTGCTGGTGCTCGGCTTCAAGTCGACCAACAACCTTGCTGCCGCCTATGGCATCGCGGTGACCGGCGACATGGTGATCACCTCGCTGCTCGCCACCTTCGTTGCCGCCCGCGTCTGGGGCTGGGGCTGGCCGCGCGCGATGGCGCTGTTCGCCTGCTTCCTGGTCATCGAGGTGGTCTTCCTGTTCGCCAACATCCTGAAGATTCCCGACGGCGGCTGGTTCCCGCTCGCCGCCGGCGCCGTCGTCTTCGTGCTGATGACCACCTGGAAGCGCGGCCGCCAGTTGCTCGCCGACCGCCTCTCGGGCGAGGGGATCGCGCTGGCGCCCTTCATCGACGCCCTGACCGTCTCGCCGCCGGTGCGCGTGCCCGGCACTGCCGTCTTCATGAACGCCGACCCCGACGGCGTGCCGCACGCGCTGATGCACAACCTGATGCACAACAAGGTGCTGCACGAGCGGGTGGTGATCGTCTCGGTGCACATGTTCGACGTGCCCTATGTGCCGGAGATCGACCGCGTCGAGGTGCGCCGGCTGAAGGGCGATTTCTACAGCGTGATCGTCCAGTACGGCTTCAAGGACGAGCCGGACATCCCCCGCGCGCTCGCCCTCTGCGCCGCGCAGGGGCTGACCGTGGAGATGATGGAAACCTCCTTCTTCCTCGGGCGCGAGACGCTGATTCCCCGGCTCGGCTCCGAGATGGCCCTGTGGCGCGAGAAGCTGTTCGTCGCGATGTTCCGCAATGCCGGCAGCGCCACCAGCTTCTTCCGCATTCCGAGCAACCGCGTCGTCGAGCTCGGCACGCAAGGGCGTCGAGATCGTCCGTGTCGATCAGTGCCGTCCGGGCCGACGCGGTGAAGCGGTAGAGGCTGCCCGTGCGCGGACCGCGCAGCGCGCCCGGCAGGGGGCCGGTGTAGCGGACCAGGCAGTGCCGGCCACGCCGGCCGGCCGGCGTGGCGGCGCCACGCTCGGGGGGCGTGCCGCCGGAGCGTCGGCAGGTTTCGGGGTGTCCGGTTGAGATGCACGTCGTCATGGCACTCATGGCATGTCTCCTGGCAGGAAAAACGGAAAGGCTCCTGCCCTTCTGCAAGCCACGTGCCAGATTCCAGTGCATTGATTCTTAACGGTTCGCCCGAGGCGCCGCCGCCCACCGTACCGATGCGCGTCGGGCAGCGGCGACACGTGCGGGCGCCCCGCGCCCGCTGCCGTCACAGCCGCCGGATCTTCTCCAGCAGTGCGGTCGTCGACTTCTGGTGGATGAAGGGAATCGACACGACGCGGCCGCCGCGTGCGCTCACCTCGGCGTTGCCGACGATCTTCGCGACCGGCCAGTCGCCGCCCTTGACCAGCACGTCCGGCTGACAGTCGAGAATGCGCTGCAGCGGCGTGTCCTCGTCGAACCAGGTGACCAGGGTCACGCATTCGAGTGCCGCCATCACCGCCAGCCGGTCGGCCAGGGCGTTGACCGGCCGCTCGTCGCCCTTGCCCAGGCGCTTCACCGAGGCGTCGGTGTTGAGCGCCACGACCATCGCCGCGCCGAGGGCGCGGGCCTGCGCGAGATAGGTGACGTGGCCGCGGTGCAGGATGTCGAAGCAGCCGTTGGTGAAGACCAGCGGGCGGGGCAGGGTGGCGACGCGCGCGGCCAGCTGGTCGGGGGCGACGATCTTCTGTTCGAAGCCGGGGGCGGGATGTTCCATGGCGGGTTCCGGAGACGGAGGCTGCGATTCTACCGGCTTTCCCGCCCTGCCAGCCGGGGGGGGCGCTCAGTCCCGCGCGGGGTGTCCGTCGCGCCACTCGGCGAGGGCGGCGACCGCGTCGTCGAGGCGGGGCAGCGCCCGCACGCCGGCGCTGGGCGGCAGCCGCTCGGCGCCGCTGCCGCCGATCCAGAGCGCCACCGGAGCGGGAAGCAGGGCACGCAGCTGCGCGGCCAGCGGGCCGATCTGGCGGCCCGGAAAGGCCGCCGAGAAGGAGAGGGCGACGATGTCCGCCCGCTGCGCCTCGGCGGCCCGGCGGATGTCGAGCAGGGGCGTCTGCGTGCCGAGCGAGGTGCAGGCCGCCCCTTCCAGGGTGAGCAGCGCCTCGGCCATCAGGAGCCCGAGCACGTGCTGCTCCTCGGGCACCGTGGTCAGCAGGACGCGCGGCCGGCCGGGCTGCGGACGCGGCAGGCTGGCGATCGCCTGGCGCAGCACGGCCTGCATCTGCTCGGTGTACAGATGTTCCTCGAAGACCTCGATCTCGCCGCGCATCCAGGCCTCGCCGACCGCCACGTTGAGCGCGGCCACCGTCTCGCGCACGAATCCGTGCAGCCCCTGCCGCATCATTGCCTGCGCCAGCGCCTGGCGGAGCGCCGCCGCGTCGTGCGTGCGGATGCTGGCAAGAATGCGCTCCAGCGCGGCGGCGAGCGGGCCGCCGCTTGCCGCACCGGCCGAGGCGGCGACGGTCGTCGCCGGCGCCGAGAGGGCGGCCAGTTCCTCGTCGCTGGCGCCGACCAGCCGGCCGGGACGGAAGCCGAGATCCATCAGGCGCTTGATCTGGCGCAGGCGCTCCACCTGCGCCGCCGGGTAGAGCCGTTCGCCGTGCGCGTCGCGCGATGGCGCGGGGAAGCCGTAGCGCCGCTCCCAGACGCGCAGCGTCTCCTTGCCGATGCCGGTGTCGCGCTCGACGGCGCTGATGGTCATTGCGGGTGCGCTCATTTTGTCCAGGACAAATCTGGTAAAAATCGTTGACAGTCGGTTTTTGTGAGGCTATCGTAGCCACATTGAAGCGATTTGTCCAGGACAAAACATGAACAAGTTGATGCTCCTCGTCACCTTGGCCGGCGGTGCGCCAGTTCAAGCGGACAGCCCGGTCGCCGCAGTTCCGGCATGGCCCGCTGCGGCGGCCTCGAGCCCCCTCGCGGGCACGGCCGGGCCGGCGGGGCAGTGCGCTGCGGCGGCCGGGCTTGTCGTGGACAAAAACGCGGACGATCTCGCCGCCATGCTGCGCGTGCATGGGGCTCATCGCGCCGTTGCCGGCCATCCGTTTCCTTCCCGCGCACCGTCCGGTGCCCCCTTCGTCCCGGAGAATCCGTCATGAATGCACCCGAAAAGCTCTTCCTTCCCGATGTCCAGGGCAGCGCCGACACCCGCCGCATCGCTATCGACCGGGTGGGTGTGCGCGGCCTGCGCTATCCCCTCGCGCTCGTTGCCGACGACGGCACGGTCCGTCACACCGTGGCGACCATCGCCATGGCCGTCGGCCTGCCGCCCGAGGTCAAGGGCACGCACATGTCGCGCTTCGTCGAGATTCTCGAACAGAAGCGGCAGCCGCTGACCCCCGACCGCCTCTTCCGCATGCTCGAGGAAATGTTGCTGCGTCTCGACGCCCGCAGCGGCAGCATCGACCTCGCCTTTCCCTGGTTCATCCGCAAGGCGGCGCCGGTGTCGGGGGTCGAGAGCCTGCTCGACTGCGAGGCGCGGCTGCTGATCGAGAAGCGCGAGAACCATTACCCCGAGCTGACCCTCGAGGTGGTCGCGCCGGTGACCAGCCTGTGCCCCTGTTCGAAGGAAATCAGCGCGTACGGGGCGCACAACCAGCGCTCGCACATCACCATCCGCGCCCGCCTGCGCGCCGAGATGTCGGTCGAGGCGCTGGTGCGCATCGCCGAGGAGGAAGCCTCATGCGAGGTTTTCGGCCTGCTCAAGCGGCCGGACGAGAAATGGGTGACCGAGCGGGCCTACGACAATCCGAAGTTCGTCGAGGACCTGGTGCGCGACATCGCCCTGCGGCTTGGCCGGGAGGCGCGCATCGCCGCCTGGACGGTGCAGTCCGAGAACTTCGAATCGATCCACAACCACTCCGCCTACGCGGAAATCAGCGGCATCAATCCCTGAGCGGAAGGAGGCGGAGCATGTCGGGAAAACAACGCATCGCCGTGGTCGGGGCCGGCATCGCCGGCCTGGCGGCCGCCTGGCTGCTGGCGCGCCGGCATGCCGTCACGCTCTTCGAGGCGGCGCCGCGCCTCGGCGGGCATACCCACACGGTGGACGTCGCGCTCGACGGGGTCAGCCATCCGGTCGACACCGGCTTCCTGGTGTACAACACGCGCACCTATCCCAACCTGACCGCCCTCTTCGCGCACCTCGGGGTGGACAGCGTCGAGAGCGAGATGTCCTTCTCGGTCAGTCTCGAGCGGCCCGCCCTCGAATGGGCGGGCAGCAGCCTGGCCACCGTCTTCGGCCAGAAGGGCAACCTGCTCCGGCCGGCCTTCTGGCGCATGCTCGGCGAAATCCTGCGCTTCAATCGCGAGAGCACCGCCTGGCTCGCCGCACATCCCGGCGACGACCGTCCGCTCGGCGACTTCCTCGCCGGCGGCGGCTATTCACGGCAGTTCGCCGACTGGTACCTGCTGCCGATGGCCGCCGCCATCTGGTCCTGCCCGGCCGGCCGGATGCGCGACTATCCGCTCGCCACCTTCGTGCGCTTCTGTCACAACCACGGCCTGCTGCAGATCCTCGACCGGCCGCGCTGGCGAACCGTCGCGGGGGGCGGGCGCAGCTACGTCGAGCGGCTGGCCGCCGGTGTCGGCGACATCCGCCTCGCCACCCCGGTGCGCCGCATCCTGCGCGGAGCGCGGCCGGGCCACGGGCTCAGCGTGGTCACCGACGAGGCGCTGCTGCCCTTCGACCAGGTGGTGCTCGCCTGCCACAGCGATCAGGCGCTGGCGCTGCTCGGCCCCTCGGCGAGCGCCGAGGAGCGCGCCCTGCTCGGCGCCATCCGCTATGCCCCGAACCGTGCCGTGCTGCACACCGATGCGGCCCTGCTGCCCCGTCGCCGCGCGCTGTGGTCGGCCTGGAACTATCTGTCGAGCGGCGGCGACGACAGCGATGCGCGTCCGGTCAGCGTGTCCTACCTGATCAACCGCTTGCAGCCGTTGCCCTTCGAGCGGCCGGTGGTGGTCACGCTCAATCCGCTGCGCGAACCGGCAGCGGCGCAGCGGATCGCCGAATTCGAGTACGCCCACCCGATCTTCGACGCGCCGGCGATTGCCGCCCAGCAGGCGCTGATCGCGCGCTCGGGCCGCGCAGGACTGTGGTTCTGCGGCGCCTGGCAGGGCTACGGCTTCCACGAGGACGGGCTGTGCTCGGCGCTGCGCGTGGCCAATGCCCTCGGCTGCCCGGCGCCCTGGCAGGGCGCCGGGCACGGCACGGCGGGCGGGACCTCCGCGTCGCCCGTCGCGCCCGCCGAAGCCACCGCGGGCGCCGCGTGAGCGGGAGACCGGCATGAACGGCACGCACAACGATCCGCCCCGTGCCCGTCTCCTGTTCGGGCGGGTGATGCACCGGCGCCTGCGGCCGGTGGCGCACCGCTTCGTCTACCCGGTCTATTTCTGCGCGCTGCCGCTGGCCGACGCCGCCGGGCGCGACTGCGGCAGCGGTCCGGCGGCGCTGGGCGGCGCACGTAGTTGGCTGTTCTCGCACAACCGCTTCAACCTGTTCAGCTTCCATGACGCCGACCACGGCGCCCGCGACGGCTCGCCGCTGCTGCCCTGGCTGCGCGCACGCCTGGCCGGGGCCGGCATCGCCGCCGACGGAGCGGTCTGGCTGCAGTGCTTCCCGCGCGTGCTCGGTTTCGTCTTCAATCCGGTGAGCTTCTGGTTCTGCCACGACCGCGACGGCGCCCTGCGCGCCATCCTCGCCGAGGTGAACAACACCTTCGGCGAGCGCCACAACTACCTGCTCGCCCGCGCCGACGGACAGGCGCTGGGCGAGGACGAGTGGCTCGAATGCCGCAAGGTCTTCCACGTCTCGCCGTTCATGGCCATCGCCGGGCAGTACCGTTTCCGCTTCCGCGCCGGTCCCGGCGCGCACGGTGACGTGGCCTGGCGCCAGTCGGTCGTCAATCTCGCCGACGCCGGCGGCGAACTCCTGCAGACCGCGCTGTACGGCCGCGCCGAGCCGCTCACCGGGCGCGCCCTGCTGCGCGCCTTCCTGCGCTATCCGTGGCTGACGCTCGGCGTCGTGCTGCGCATCCACTGGCAGGCGCTGCTGCTGTGGCGAAAGCGCGCGCCCTTCTTCCGCAAACCCGAACCGCCGCTCGAGGAGACCACGCGATGAACTCCCTGCCCGATACCCTGGCGCTGCCCGATCCGGCCGCGCTGCCGCGCAGCGCGAAGCACGTGCTGCACCTGCTGGAAGGCCTGGCGCACGGCCGCCTCGAACTGCAGCTGCCGGATGG
>JAPKHL010000032.1 GCA_026646875.1 Rhodocyclaceae bacterium
GCTACCGCCAGCTGCTCGCCGACCTGGCCGCAGCCGACCGCCGGGCGCGCCCCTCGCCGGAAACCGTCGAAGCGCTGGTCGAGGTCGGCGGCGAACTGCTCAACCTGGGCGAGCGACTCGACTCGCGCGCGCGCAGCCGGCTCGACGCGGCGATCGCCACCCACCACCGCGACCTGCAATGGTCGATCGTCGCCGCCCTGCTCTTCGCGCTGGTCGCCGGCGCGCTGGTCACGCGCAGCGTGGCCAGGCCGCTGCGCCGCATCGAGAGCAGCCTGCGCCGGGTGGCGAGCGGCGAGACCGGCCGACTCGACCGTTTCTCGGGCGACCGCGAGGTCGAATCGCTGACCGAGGCAATCAACCGGATGCTGTCGGAACTGGAGGCGCGACAGAAGAACGTCGCACGTTCCTCGCGCCTGGTCGCGCTCGGCACCATGCTGTCGGGTGTCGCCCACGAGCTCAACAACCCGCTGTCGAACATCTCCACCTCCTGCCAGATCCTCCTCGAGGAGCTCGGCGAGATGCCACCGGAGGCCGCGCGCGAACTGCTCGGGCTGATCGACGGCCAGGTTCTGCGCGCTCAGCGCATCGTCGACACGCTGCTCGATTTCGCGCGCGACCGGCAGTTCGCCCGGCGCAGCGAGACGCTGCGGCCGCTGCTCGACGAAGTCCTGCTGCTGCTGCGCAGCGAGCTGGCGGGCGAGCCGCGCATCGACCTGCGCATCCCGCCGGGCCTGTCGGTCGACGTCGACCGGCAGCGCTTCCAGCAAGTGCTGCTCAATCTCCTGAAGAACGCCGTCGATGCCGCCGGCCTGCAGGGTCGCGTGGTCCTCACCGCGGCTCCCGACGAGCGTGGTGGCGTCACCGTCAGCGTGCAGGACGACGGTCCCGGCATCAGCGCGGCGGCGCTGCCGCGCATCTTCGATCCCTTCTATTCGACCAAACCCGTCGGCCAGGGCACCGGCCTCGGCCTCTTCATCGTGCACGAGATCGTCAGCCAGCACGGCGGCAGCGTCACGGTCGACAGCGAGACCGGCCAAGGCTGCCGCTTCCGCGTCCACATCCCGCCGCAGGACTCTCCCGAGAAAACCGCATGAGCCCGAGCATCGACTCCCCCCGCGTGCTGATCGCCGACGACGAGGCCATCGCCCGCCGCAACCTCGCCCATGTGCTCGAGCGCGAAGGCCTGCGCGCCGACTGTGCGGCGAACGGCGAGGAAGCGCTGGCCTGCCTGGCCGGGGCGCATTACCACCTGCTGCTCACCGATCTGCGCATGCCGGGCATCGACGGCCTCGAGCTGCTGCGCCGCACCCGCGAACGCTCGCCGGACACCGAGGTGGTGGTGATCACGGCGCACGCCAATACCGAATCGGCCGTCGAGGCAATGAAGAACGGCGCCTTCTACTACGTGGAGAAACCCTTCCGCCTGCCCGAGGTCCGCAAGGTGGTGCGCGAGGCCCTGGAAAAGGTGGCGCTCAAGCGGGAGAACGCCACGCTCAAGGCGGCGCTCGACCAGGCCACCGGCGGCACGCGCATCCTCTCCAACGCGCCGGCGATGCACGAACTGCTGTCGGTGGCCAGCGGTGTCGCGCCGACCGACTGCAACGTGCTGATCGTCGGCGACACCGGCACCGGCAAGGAACTGCTGGCACGCCACCTGCACGAACACAGCCAGCGGGCCGGCGGCCCCTTCGTGGCGATCAACTGCGGCGCCCTGTCGGAGGAACTGCTGGCCAACGAGCTCTTCGGCCACGAGCGCGGCGCCTTCACCGGCGCCGCCGGCGCCAAGGGCGGCCTGATCGAGGCCGCCGCCGGCGGCACCCTGTTCCTCGACGAGGTCACCGAAATGTCGCCGGCGATGCAGGTCAAGCTCCTGCGCGTGCTGCAGGAGCGCGAGTACTACCGCCTCGGCGGCACGCAGCCTCTGAGCGCCGACGTGCGCTTCGTGGCGGCGACCAACCGCGACCCGGCGGCCCGGGTCGCCGAAGGACACTTCAGGCAGGATCTCTACTTCCGGCTCAACGTCGTCACGCTGCACCTGCCACCGCTGCGCGAGCGGCGCGGCGACATTCCGCTGCTCGCCCTGCACTTTCTCTCGCGTTTCGCGCTGCGCATGGGCAAGACAGTCTCCGAAATCCACCCCGAAACCTTCGAGCGCCTGCTGGCGCACGATTTCCCCGGCAACATCCGCGAACTGGAGAACCTCATCGAGCGGGGCGTGGCGCTGGCCCGCGGCGACGCGATCACCCCCGACCTGCTGCCGCCCGGACTCGGCGAGCGCGGCAGTGTTCCGGCGTTGACAGCGGCCGACGCCGGAATCGCCCCGCTCGCCGAGATGGAACGCCGGCACATCGAGCAAGCCCTGCAGCACACCGGCGGCAACCGGGCGCTCGCGGCACAGCTGCTTGGCATCGACCGCGTGTCGTTGTGGCGCAAGCTGCGCCGCTACGAGGAAGAGGACAGCCGCGCGGGCTGAGTGGCCGGCGCGCGAAAACAAACCGTTACACGCGCCAGCGGCGCCCTTCGGGTAAAATCGCGGCCCATGAAAACCCGCCCGGTCGCGCCGCCCGCCCCGATCTTCGCCATCCCCGTGCGCATCTACTACGAGGATACCGACGCCGGCGGCGTGGTGTATTACGCCAACTACCTGAAATACCTCGAGCGCTGCCGCACCGAATGGCTGCGCAACCTCGGCGTCGACCAGTCGGCGCTGCTGCGCGACCCCGGCATCGCCTTCGTGGTGCGCCATGTCGATGTCGACTACCATCGCCCCGCGCGCCTCGACGACGCGCTCACGGTCGACCTCGCCGTCGCGCGCATCGGCCATGCGCAGATCTGCTTCGAGCAGCACGTCCGCCGTGACGACGAGCACGCGCCGCTGCTTTCCGCCCGCGTGCAGGTGGCCTGCGTCGACGCCGCGCGCATGCGCCCCACCGCCCTTCCCCCGTCCCTGCGTTCCCGACTGGAAACCCCGCAATGAACGTCACGCAAGACCTCTCGATCCTGCACCTGATCCTCAACGCCAGCGCCGTCGTCCAGGCGGTGATGCTGCTGCTCGCCGGCGTCTCCTTCATGTCGTGGTACTACATCTTCCGCAAGTGGTTCGCGGTGAAGACGGCACGCAGCCAGACCGAGCAGTTCGAGCGCGATTTCTGGAGCGGCGGCGATCTCAACGTGATGTACCAGAACGCCGTCGGCAACCGGCACGACACCGGCAGCATGGAGCGCATCTTCGAGGCCGGCTTCCGCGAATTCGCCAAGCTGCGCAGCCAGAAGAACCTCGACCCGAAGGACGTCGTCGATGGCTCGCGCCGCGCCATGCGCGCCACCTACCAGCGCGAGATGGACGCCATCGAATCGCATCTCGCCTTCCTCGCCTCGGCCGGTTCGGTCAGTCCGTACATCGGCCTGTTCGGCACGGTCTGGGGGATCATGCATTCGTTCCGCGGCCTCTCCAACGTCGGCCAGGCCACGCTCGCTGCCGTCGCGCCCGGCATCGCCGAGGCGCTGGTCGCCACCGCCATCGGCCTCTTCGCCGCCATCCCGGCGGTGCTTGCCTACAACCGCTTCGCCCACGACATCGACCGCCTGGCGACCCGCTTCGAGTCCTTCATGGAAGAGTTCTCGAACATCCTGCAACGCCAGATGCGCTAACCGCCGACCGACCCCATGCGCCCGCGCCGACTGAAAAACGAAATCAACGTCGTCCCCTACATCGACGTCATGCTGGTGCTGCTCGTCATCTTCATGGTGACGGCGCCGATGATGACCACTGCGAACATCGACCTGCCGACCGTCGGCAAGGCCGCACAGCAGGCAGAAAAACCACTCGAGGTGATCATCCGCGCCGACCGCACCCTGGCGCTGCGCGATCTCGCCCGCAGCGGCAACGAGCGCGACCTCAACCGCCGGGACCTCGCACAGGCGGTGCTCGAGGCGCAGGCGCGCAATCCGGAACAGCCGGTGCTCATCTCGGCCGACCGCAACGTCAAGTACGAAGCCGTGCTCGAAATCATGGACGACCTGCAGCGGCAGCAGGTCAGGCGCGTTGCGCTGAACGTCCAGGTCAGCGGCAAGTAGCCCCGTGCATCCCGCGCCACGGCACGAACCCTCGAAATGGACCTCGCTGGCGCTTGCCGCGACCGTCCACCTGGCGCTGATCGCCGCGCTGTTCCTCGGCGTGCAGTGGAAGAGCCAGGCCCCCTCGTCGGTCGAGGTGGAGATGTGGCGCGGCGCCCCGCCGCCCGCACCGCCCCCCCGCCCGGAGCCGAAACCCGAGCCCCGGCCGCAACCCAAACCGGAGGCGCGCCCCGAGCCGAAACCGGAACCGAAACCGCCGGTCAAGGCGGACATCGTCCTCAAGGATGAGAAGAAGCCGAAGGAGCCGCCGAAAAAACCCGAACCGAAGCCGGAGCCGCCGAAGAAACCCGAGGTGAAAAAGCCGGAGCCCGAGCGTCCGCGCATCGACTTCGACGAGGAACTCAAGCGCGACCAGAAACAGCTCGAGCAGCAGAAACGGCTGGAGGCGGAACGCGCGCGCGCCGCCGCCGAGGCCAGCCAGCTGGCCCAGCTGAAGGCCGAGCAGTCGGCCGCCGCCCGCAACCGCGGCATTGCCGACTACGCGGCCAAGGTGCGCGGCAAGATCCGCGGCAACATCGTTCTGCCGCCCGGACTGCAGGGCAACCCGGAAGCGGTCTTCGAGGTCAACCAGCTGCCTTCGGGCGAGGTGCTCTCGGTCAAGGTCCGCAAGTCGAGCGGCAACCCGCAGCTCGACGCGGCGATCGAGCGCGCCATCCTGAAATCCTCGCCGCTGCCCAAGCCCGACCAGCCGGAACTCTTCGAGCGCACCCTGAAGATTCCCTATCGCCCCTTCGAGGAGTGAGGGCCGCCGGGCAGTCCCGGAAAAATTACCTTCCGTTACAAACCCTTCCGGCGACAAGCGGCTATAATCGCGGACTCTTCGTCCGCCCACACCGCCCATGACCCGTCTCCTGCAATCACTGCGCCACGCCGGTCTCGCCGCCTGCGGCGCGCTGCTCTTGCTGCAGGCCCCCGCCCGGGCCGAACTGACCATCGAGATCACCGGCGCCGGCGCCAACCGGATTCCGGTCGCCATTGCCGATTTCGGCGGCGAGGCCGGCGTCTCGCGCGCCCTGACCTCGGTGATCCGGGGCGACCTCGAGCGCAGCGGGCTGTTCCGCCTGATCGACACCAGCGGTGCGGCGCTCACCGAAGCCTCGGCCCCCGACTACGCCAGCTGGAAATCGCGCGGGGCCGATGCGCTGGCCGCCGGCAGCATCGGCGGCGGCGACGGCCGCATGGAAGCGCGCTTCCGCCTGCACGACATCAACAAGCAGGGGGTCCTCGCCGGTGCCGCCTTCGTCACCTCGACGCCGATGCTGCGTGCCGCCGGCCACCGCATCGCCGACACCATCTACGAAAAGCTGACCGGCGAGCCCGGCATCTTCTCCACCCGCATCGCCTACGTGGTTCGCCAGGGCGTCAACCGTTACGAACTGCACATCGCCGACGCCGACGGGCAGAACGCGCAGGCCGCCCTGATTTCCAAGGAACCGATCATCTCGCCGGCCTGGTCGCCGGACGGCACCCGCCTCGCCTATGTCTCGTTCGAGAACAAGAAGCCGATCGTCTTCGTGCACTCGCTGGCCACCGGCAAGCGTGTCGTGGTGGCAAACTTCAAGGGCTCCAACTCGGCACCGGCCTGGTCGCCGGACGGCCGCAAGCTGGCCGTCGTGCTCTCCAAGGACGGCGGCTCGCAGATCTTCACCGTCAATGCCGACGGCTCCGGCGTACAGCGCCTGGCCTCCTCCCCGGCCATCGACACCGAACCGAGCTGGTCGCCCGACGGGCAGCACATCTATTTCACCTCGGACCGGGGCGGCAGCCCGCAGATCTACCGCATCGGAGCAGGCGGCGGCGAAGTCCAGCGCGTCAGTTTCGAAGGCAGCTACAACGTCACCCCGCGCATCTCGCCGGACGGCCGCACGATGGCTTTCATCAGCCGGCGCGACGGCGGCTTCCGCCTCGCCGTGATGGATCTCGCCAGCCGTCAGGTGCAGGTACTGACCGATTCGCACAAGGATGAATCGCCGAGCTTCGCGCCGAACGGCAGGATGATCCTGATCGCTTCGGAAGCCGGCCGGCGCGGCGTCCTTTCCGCGGTTTCCATCGACGGCCGCATCAAGCAACGCCTGTCCATCCCCGCCGGCGACGTACGCGAGCCGGCCTGGGGCCCGTTCACCAAGTAGTTCCCTTTCACGCTTACAGAAGCAGGAGAAACCGCAATGAAACACCTGATCATCCCCGCCCTTCTCGCCGTCCTGGTGGCCGGCTGCAGCTCGACGCCGAGCGGCCCCGAGCAGGCGGGCGCTCCCGTCGAATCGCGTGACGGCGCCGGCGTCGCCACGGTGACCGCGGGCGGGGTGGATGGTCGCGGCCTGCCGGCCGAGCTGACCGATCCGAAGAGCATCCTGTCCAAGCGCAGCGTGTACTTCGACTATGACAAGTTCGACGTCAAGGGCGAATACAAGGATCTCGTCGCCGCGCACGCCAAATTCCTGGTCAATAACCGCCAGTTCAAGATGCTGATCCAGGGCAACACCGACGAGCGCGGCAGCCGCGAATACAACCTCGCCCTCGGCCAGAAGCGCGCCGACGCGGTCAAGAAGGCCCTGGTCCTGCTGGGCGCCCGCGAAGACCAGATCGAATCGGTCAGTCTCGGCGAGGAAAAACCGAAGAACACCGGGACCGACGAAGCCGCGTTCGCCGAGAACCGCCGCGCCGACATGCTCTACACCGGCGAATTCTAAGAAATGTCCGGGACGCGCGAGATGGCCGGAACCTCCTCCATCCACCGCCCGCACGTCCGCCGGCTGCGTCCGGCGGCGTTCGCCCTGCTGCTGGCCGTCGCCGGCCTGCAGCAGGCGCACGCCGGCCTGTTCGACGACGAGGAAGCGCGCCGGCGGGTCGACGATCTCAGCATCAAGACCAACGAGCGACTGGATTCCGGCGCCCGCGCGCAGCTCGAACTGGCCAACCAGATTCAATCGCTGCGCGAGGAGAATGCCCGCCTGCGCGGCCAGCTCGAGACCCTCGGCTACGAGCTCGAATCGGCCAAGAAACGTCAGCAGGATTTCTACATCGATCTCGACAGCCGCCTGCGCAAGCTGGAAACGCAGGCTGCCCCGCCGCCCGCACCGGAGGGCTCCGCCGGTGGTGCGCCGCAGGCCGCCACCCCGCCTACGCCTCCCGCTGCCGATCCGGCAGCCGAAACCCGCGAATACGAAGCCGCGCTCAACCTCTTCAAGGCCGGCAAGGTCAAGGAGGCCGCCACGGCATTCGATGCCTTCACCAAGTCGCACAGCGGCAGCGCACTGGCCCCGAGCGCCCAGTACTGGCTGGGCAATGCGCACTATGCGCTGCGTGACTGCAAGAAGGCGATCGATGCGCAGCGTCTGCTGCTCGCCACCTGGCCGGAAAGTCCGAAGGCTCCCGACGCCCTGATCAACATCGCCACCTGCCAGCAGGAGCTGGGTGACGCCAAGGGCGCCAAGACCTCGCTCGAGGCGGTGCTGATCAAGTATCCGAACAGCCCGGCGGCGGCCACCGCCAAGAGCCGCCTGAAGAAGAAGTAACCCCGTGCGCGGCACGTCGTCGATCTCGCTGAAGATCAGCGAGATCTTCCTTTCTCTCCAGGGCGAAACCTCGCGTGCCGGGCTGCCCACCGTCTTCGTCCGCCTGACCGGCTGCCCGCTGCGCTGTGTCTGGTGCGACACCGCGTACGCCTTCACCGGTGGCCGCACGATGACGCTCGCCGAGATCCGCGCCACCGTGGCCGGATTCGGGGTGCGCACGGTCTGCGTGACCGGCGGCGAACCGCTCGCCCAGAAGGCCTGCCTGCCGTTGCTGCGCGCCCTCTGCGACGACGGTCACGACGTTTCGCTGGAAACCTCGGGGGCGCTCGACATCGCCGGCGTCGACCCGCGCGTCTCGCGCATCGTCGACCTGAAGGCGCCCGGTTCCGGCGAATCCGCACGCAACCGGATGGAAAACCTCGACCTCCTGACACCTCACGACGAACTGAAATTCGTGCTGAAGGACCGGGCAGATTACGAATGGGCGCGCGACAACGTGCGTACGCTGCGGCTCGAGCACCGCTGCCCGTTACTCTTCTCGCCGGTCAAGGGCGAACTGGACCCGACAGAGCTCGCCGAATGGATCCTCGCCGACCGCCTGCCGGTCCGCTTCCAGCTGCAGTTGCACAAGATCCTTTGGGGTAACATGCAGGGCAAGTGAGATTCGGCCCGGAGGCCCGCCGTGAACATCGAACGCCGTCAGCACGCCCGCATCGCCTTCCTCGCCCCGGCCCAGTTGGTCACCGGCCAGGGCAAGTTCGACGCCCAGGTGCTCGATCTCTCGTTCAAGGGCGCCCTGGTCCGCACCCCGCCCGAAGCGCTGCTCTCGCCCGGCGACGCCTGCACCCTGCGCCTGCCGCTCGACCCGCTCGACGACGACATCCGCATGGAGATGCGCATCGCCCATGTGGATGCCCGCGACAGCGAGCGCCGCGCCGGCCTGCTTTGTCAAAGCATCGACATCGACAGCATGACCCACCTGCGCCGCCTGGTCGAACTCAACCTGGGCGATCCGGCGCTGCTCGAGCGCGAACTGTCGGCCCTGATCGCCGGCGAGTAGCCGCACCCGGCACGCCCCCCACCGGACATGCCTGCCGGCGCGGCGCCATTCCGGCGGGCGGTAAAACCCGGTATAGTCGCCAGCCCATGATCGCCCACGCTCCACGACGCGCCGTCGTCCTGCTTTCCGGCGGCCTCGATTCGGCCACCACCCTGGCCATGGCCCGCGCGGCCGGTTTCGACTGCTACTGCCTCTCCTTCGATTACGGCCAGCGCCATCGCGCCGAACTGCAGGCAGCGCAGCGCGTGGCGCGGGCGCTCGGCGCCCGCGAACTGCGCGTGCTGCCGCTCGGCCTCGGCCAGTTCGGCGGATCGGCGCTCACCGACGATGCCATCGCCGTTCCGGTGGATGGCGTGCAGCCGGGCATTCCGGTCACCTACGTGCCGGCACGCAACACCATCATGCTGTCGCTGGCCCTGGCCTGGGCGGAGGTCCTCGGCAGCCGCGACATCTTCGTCGGGGTCAACGCCGTCGATTATTCCGGCTACCCCGACTGTCGTCCCGAGTACATCGCCGCCTTCGAAAGAATGGCCAACCTGGCGACCCGCGCCGCCGTCGAGGGAGCCCGCCTGACTATCCACGCCCCCCTGATCGATCTCACCAAGGCCGAAATCATCCGGCGCGGCACCGCCCTCGGCGTCGATTACGCCCTCACCGTTTCCTGCTACCAGGCCGACGACGAAGGCCGCGCCTGCGGCGTCTGCGATTCCTGCCGGTTGCGCCGTGCCGGTTTCGTCGAGGCCGGCGTGCCCGATCCCCCCCTCTACGCTCCGCCTGCCTGACCATGGATCAAGCACTCTCCCCCACCGCCATCCTGTGGCTGTCCTTCGCCCTGGGCGCGCTCTTCGGCGCCGTCGGCAACCGCACCCACTTCTGCACCATGGGCGCGGTCTCGGATATCGTCAACATCGGCGACTGGGCGCGCATGCGCATGTGGCTGCTGGCCATTGCCGTCGCGGTGCTCGGCAGCGCCGCACTGCACGCCGCCGGGCTGATCGACCTCGACAAGTCGATCTATCGCGGCAGCACCCTGCTGTGGCTCTCGCATCTCGTCGGCGGACTCTGCTTCGGCATCGGCATGGTCCTCGCCTCGGGCTGTGGCGGCAAGACACTGATCCGCATCGGCGGCGGCAACCTCAAGTCGCTGGTCGTCTTCATCGTGCTGGGCATCGTTGCCTACATGACGCTGCGCGGCGTGCTCGGCGTCTTCCGGGTCAACGTGCTTGAACCGGTCGCGTTGCGGCTGCCGAGTGGCCAGGACCTGCCGGCGCTGCTCGGCACAGCCGGCCTGCCCGCCGGCACTGCCCTCGCCGTCAGCGCCCTGCTGATCGGCGGCGGACTACTGGCCTTCGTCCTCGCGCGGCGCGATTTCCTCACCGCGGACAACCTGCTCGGCGGCCTCGTCACCGGCCTGGTCGTAGTCGGCGGCTGGTACGTCAGCGGCCACCTCGGCTACCTCGCCGAGGACCCCGAAACGCTCCAGGAAGCCTTCATCGCCACCAACACCGGGCGCATGGAATCCTTCAGCTTCGTCGCCCCGCAGGCCTATACGCTCGAACTGCTGATGCTCTGGTCGGACAGCAGCCGCAAGCTCAGCTACGGCATCGCCGGCGCGCTCGGCGTCATCGCCGGCAGCCTCGGCTATGCGCTGGCCAGCCGCAGCTTCCGCTGGGAAGGCTTCCGCGACGCCGAGGACACCGCCAACCACCTGATCGGCGCGGCCCTGATGGGCTTCGGCGGCATCGTCGCCATGGGGTGCACGATCGGCCAGGGCATCGCCGGCTTCTCGACGCTGGCCGTGGGCTCCCTGCTCACCTTCGCCGCCATCGTCGCTGGCGCGGTCGCCGCCCTGAAGTACCAGTACTGGAAAATCATGCGGGAAATTTGACACGCACGGGCCCACTCACTACAATGCGCGCTTCCTTTGCGGGGGGTCGGTAGCTCAGTCGGTAGAGCAGCGGACTTTTAATCCGTTGGTCGCGAGTTCGAATCTCGCCCGACCCACCAAAATCTGCCGGAAAAACAAGCAAGTAAGCCAACCAGTCGGTTGGCTTTTTTGTTTTCTGGTCGCCGTCTGGTCCATTTCTGGTCGGAACCTAACACTCCAGACAAGCGAATGACATAAGCCCCTTGTCAGCGGATAATCTCCGCTTTCGCAGTGATGCTACGCACAGCAAGGGAGTTCCGGGAATGTCAGATGTTGTTCAACGCCTCAAAGCCGCCATGCTTTCACTGGTTCCGGCAGATGGAACCCCTGTTGGCAACACCGCGCTGCGCCGGGAAGCTGAGGCACTGCTCCAGACTGAGGGCATGAGCGCAAGCGAAGCCGACTACTGGCTGGCACATGCCGATCTGATCGCCGACGGTTCACTGCTGAAAGGGCAAGGGCGCGGTGGTTCCGTTCGCTTGGCGACAACGGAAACCAAGGACTTCTCGCTGGCGCATCAAGAGGCCCCCGTTCCAGAGCCGACCCCGGCCAAGGCAGCGAAGCCGGGCGCGCCCAAGGCAACACAGCCCGCCACGAGGCGGGCCAGTGACGAGGCTCCCCAGATCATCTCCTACCGCCACCAGGACAAGCGCAAGAACAACCCGGAGGTCGGCATGGTCACGCCAGCCACCGACCCGGAGGCTGGCAAGACCCGCTGGGCTTTCGACCCCCATCTGGACCCCACCCTGCAGTTCGACTCCCAGCGCGGCCGCATCGAAGCCATCATCGACGAAGCGCTGGCTAGTGGCGACACCGAGCGCATGCGCGGCGCCCTGGAAGAACTCAAGCACCTGCAGACCCCCTACCTGAACTGGGCGGGCAAGGCTGAACGCACCAACTTCGACGTGGACACTGTCAGCCTGCACGTCCACGAGCGCGTGGACCCGGCCAGCATACTGTCCGCCGTGCGCAAGGCGATGAAGAGTGAAGGGAAGAGCTCGGGCGCAGCCAAGGCCATCCAACCAGGCCTGTTCGACGCTCCGTTCGAGAACCTGCCCCTGCGCGACGCCATTGACTTCTACCACCACGAGCGCGGCTGGGCGAATCGCCTGGTTGCTGGCGACTCCCTGCTGGTGATGAACAGCCTAGTCCAGAAGGAGAGCATGGCCGGCAAGGTGCAGATGATCTACTTCGACCCCCCCTACGGCATCAAGTACGGCTCCAACTTCCAGCCATTCGTTGGCAAGCGCGACGTGAAGGACCGGAACGATGCCGACCTGACCCAGGAACCGGAGATGATCAAGGCCTTCCGGGATACGTGGGAACTCGGCATTCACTCCTACCTTACCTATCTACGCGACAGATTACTTCTGGCGCGCGAATTGCTGCATGAGAGTGGAAGCGTGTTTGTTCAGATTTCCGATGAGAACCTTCATCACGTGAGGGAGATCATGGATGAAGTCTTTGGCGCAGAAAACTTCTGCTCGGTGATCACCTTCGTCAAAACGACAGGGCAAGCCAGCCAGTTGCTAAGCAACATCACCGACTACCTGATCTGGTTCTCTCGTGACAAATCAAAAGTTAAATTCCGCCAGCCTCTTCTGCCGAAGTTGCTTGGAGAACAAGGGACTGACGAATACACCGCGATTGAACTGGAAGACGGGCGTCGCCGAACAATGACTAAGGTCGAAAAGGAGAGTCCTAGCGATCTGCCGCCTGGAGCTAAAGTTTATCGTTTAGATAATTTGGTTAGCCAAGGTTTCGGAGAGCTGACATCAGTTCCATTCGAGTTTCAACAGATGTCTTTCAGCCCAGGCACGCAGATGCACTGGAAAACGTCAATCAATGGACTCACACGTCTAGCCAAGGCGAGGCGAGTTTCTGCTCGCGCGGTCGGTGCGACACTGTGCTATGTCAGACGAGTGGACGATTTTCCGGCGATGACAATTGGTAATGTCTGGAACGACATGGCATCTGGTGATAACCAAACACTCAAGAAGATGTATGTGGTTCAGACACTACCCAAGGTGATCGAACGCTGCATGTTGATGACTACCGATCCTGGCGACCTCATCCTCGATCCGACCTGCGGTTCTGGTACGACAGCGTATGTGGCTGAAAAGTGGGGCCGTCGTTGGATCACTTGCGACACCTCCCGTGTCGCCGTGACGCTGGCGAAGCAGCGCCTGATGACTTCCAGCTTCGACTACTTCGACCTGAAGTACCCGCACGAAGGCTTGAAAGGTGGGTTCATCTACAAGACCGTGCCGCACGTCACCCTGAAGTCGATCGCCAACAACCCCGACATCGACAGCATCTACGAGCGTATGCACCCGGCTGTCGAGCAACTGCTCGGCCATCTGAATGCCGAACTGGCGAAGCACCCGGCAGAAGCATTCGTCGTCACTGAAGGTGGCCGCAAGGGGAAGAAGCTCGACTTCGCCAAGGGCGACACCCTGCAGGAGTGGGAAGTACCCTTTGACCCACCGGCCGGCTGGCCGGAGTTCGTGACGATGATCCACGACAAGTTCCTGCAAGCCCGCAGCCACATGCAGCGCTTGATGGACGAATCCATCGCCGCCCACGCCGACCAGGAAGTCCTCTACGACCAGCCGAGCATCGCCAAGAACCGCCTGCGCATCACCGGCCCGTTCACCGTCGAGGCGGTCCCCTTCCCCAGCGTCAAGGCGCTGGACGAGGCCAGCGGCCCAGACGAGGCCGACACCAGCATCGCCCGCACGGGCGAGTCCGGCCGTCAGCATCAGTGGCGAGACGAACTTCTGAAAGCTGGGATTCGTGGGAAAGGCGGGCAGTTGCTCAAGTTCGCCGACCTCGAACCCCTCCCCTCGGACAACGACATTCGTAACCTCCATGCCGTCGGCCACCTCGACAGTGGCGAGCGTGTGGTCGTCAGCTTCGGGCCTGAACATGCAGCACTGGAGCAGCGCCAGGTGGCGAACGCCTTGAACGAGGCGGGCAGCCTGTTCCCGCTGCCAAAGATGATCGTCTTCTGTGCCTTCACCTTCGACCCGGAAGCCGCCAAGGACATCGACGGCCTCAAGGGCATCACCGCCCTGAAGGCCCAGATGAACACCGACCTACTGACCGAAGACTTGAAGAAGGCGAAGTCGTCCAACCAGAGTTTCTGGCTGATGGGCCAGCCCGAGGTCGAGGTCCGTACGCTCAAGGACGGCCGCTACGAGGTCGAGGTGCATGGCTTCGACTACTTCGACACGGTCAAGGGCGAACTGGTCTCCGGCGGCAAGAGCAAGATCGCCATGTGGTCGCTCGACACCGACTACGACGAGCGCAGCGTCTTCCCCCGCCAGGTTTTCTTCCCGATGGCCGGCAAAGGCGAAGGCTGGGAGAAGCTCAAGAAGAACATCCGCGCGGAACTAGACGAGTCCAAGCTGGACAAGTTCCACGGCACTGTCAGCCTGCCCTTCGAGGCCGGCGACAACCGCAAGATCGCAGTCAAGATCGTGGACGACCGGGGCATCGAATCGCTCAAAGTCATGTCGTTGAACTAAGGGGCAGATGATGACTGCACCGAAGTCCCTGATCATCAACTCCCCCTTCGTCCGTCCGACGCACCACTGGCTGCGCCAGAGCGACAACAAACTGGAACTCCAGACCGGGCGACGACCTGCGGGTTACGAGATTTTCGACACGCGCAACAACACCGTCCGTACCGTCAAACTCGATCTCGTGAATCGCATCCGGGAACGGGTCGATGCTTGGCGCGAAGCGGGCTACCCCGGCGTGACCACCGTTACCCGCCAGTTGCTGGAGCACTGGCAAGACCCCGACGCCAGCCGCCAGAACGCCTTCTACTTCTGCCAGATCGAAGCCATCGAGACACTGATCTGGCACGTCGAGGCACCGCCCGACTACCAACAGGGGATCGCCATACCGGGCGATGGCGGCGTCTGGGAGCGTCTGTGTAGCAAGATGGCGACCGGCAGCGGCAAGACTACAGTGATGGCGATGATCATCACGTGGCAGGTGCTGAACGCCCTGACCTACCCGAAGCGCAACAAGGATTTCTCGCGCACGGTGTTCATTGTTGCCCCTGGCCTCACCGTCAAGGAGCGGCTGCAGGTGCTGCGACCCGGCCACCCAGAGAACTACTACGACATCTTCGGCCTGTGCCCGAACGAGGGGCTGCGCCAGAAGCTGAACCAGGTTGAACTAGGCATCGAGAACTGGCACAGCCTGATGCCCCTGAAGGAGCAGGATCGCTCCGTGGTCAAGAAAGGCGCCGAGAGCGACGAGGCCTACGTCCGGCGCGTGCTCGGCAAGCTGTCTGGCTACAAGGACATTCTGATCATCAACGACGAGGCGCACCACGCCTACCGCAAGCCGGCCGAGGTCAAGGTCAGCAAGAAGGACGCGGAAGAGCTTGGCATCGACTTGGACGAAGCGACGCGCTGGATCGAGGGGCTGGATCGCATCCACAAGATGCGCCGGATCATCCGTTGCTTCGACTTGTCTGCCACCCCGTTCGCCCCCACCGGCAAGACCAGCACCGAGTCGTCGCTGTTCGAGTGGGTCGTCTCTGATTTCGGTCTGAATGACGCCATCGAGGCCGGCCTGGTGAAAACCCCCCGTGTGGTCATCCGCGACAACGCCTTGCCGAACGCCCAGACCTACCGCAGCAAGTTGTACCACCTCTACCGCGAACCCGAAGTCAGCGAGGATCTGAACCGACGCGGCGCCGAACCCCACGAGGCGCTGCCCCAGATCGTGCAGGAGGCCTACACGCTGCTCGGTGCGGACTGGCGCGAAACACTGAAGGCATGGCAAACCAGCGGACACGCATCCCCCCCTGTGATGCTGACCGTTTGCAACAGAACAGAGACATCTGCCCGCATCGAGTACTACTTCCGACACGGCGATGCCTACTGGCCCGAACTAAAGGCGCCCGAGAAAACGCTGCGAGTTGACTCGAAAGTGCTTGAGAAAGCCGAGATTGGCGAGAAAGTTGGATCAGAAAACCTTCTCAAGGCCCAGCTTGGAGTACTTCTGAAGGCAATCACGCTTCCAGGAGACTTGAGCGGGACTATCGAGAAGTCCAAGAAAGATACGGACAAGCTAGCGCTGCTAGCCAAGCACTTTGGCTACAGCGATTCCGACATCAAAAAATTTTCTAGCCTTCCAGTCGCTAAACAATTTGAAACGCTACTCGACATTTCCGGTGTTCCAGAGCGCGTGATCGAGTATCTAAAAGGTACTCCTGACTATGTCAAACAGCTTCACGACATCGTCAACTCCACGAACCTCTCAGCAGATAGAAAAGCGACGCTGCTCGATCTCGACAAGGGCGAGTTACTACGCGCCATCGTCGACAACGTCGGCAAGCGCAACACCGCCGGCCAGGACCTGCAGAACGTCATCTCTGTCGCCATGCTCTCCGAGGGCTGGGACGCCAAGAACGTCACACACATCATGGGCCTGCGCGCGTTCACCAGCCAGTTGCTCTGCGAGCAGGTGATCGGCCGTGGTCTTCGTCGCGTCTCCTACGACACCGAGCCGGTCGTCTGCCCGGATGGCGTTGAGCGTCCCTTGTTCCTGCCCGAGTTCGTCAATGTCTTCGGTGTGCCGCTGTCCATCTTCCAGGATGGCGAAGGTGGCGATCCACCCCCGCCCCCGAAGCACAGCACCCAGATCGAATCCATCAAGGACCGCAGCGAGTTGGAGATTGCCTGGCCGAACGTGCTGCGCGTCGACTTCGTTGTCCGTCCGGAACTGGTGGTCGACTGGTCGAAGGTGCCGCCGCTCAAACTGGACCCGGCTCAGATTCACGTCAGCGCCGACATGGCACCCGCCCTGGGCGGTGCTGCCGACCTTGCCAAGGCCGTGTCGATCGACCTGGAGAAGCTGCCCGAGGAGTTCCGCCTGCAACGTCTGTTGTTCGTGGCTGCCCGCAAGGCTTTCGAGACATTGCAGCACGGTTTTACGGGTGGCCGGGAGTCGCTAATCCAGCAACTGATCCGCCTGGTCGAGCAGTTCTTCAACTCCGACAAGCTCGACATCCCGTCGCTCTTCCACCAGGACCCGCTGCGCAAGCGGATTCTGATCGCCTTGTCGATCGACAACATCGTTCAGCACGTGATCGAGCAAGTTCACCAGGAAAATGCCGAACGGCTGGAGCCGGTGTTCGACCCCGAGTTCCCGATCGGCTCTACCCGCATGATGCGGACGTGGTACTCGACGAAACCTTGCCTGGAAACGACGAAGTCACAGATCAGCCATGCCGTGGTCGACAGCACCTGGGAGCACTACACCGCACAAGTGCTGGAGAAGCGCACCGATGTTTCGGCCTACGCCAAGAATGACCACCTCGGCTTTCAGCTCCACTACCTGTGGCGCGGCAGCCGGCGCAAGTACGTCCCAGACTTCCTGATCCGCCTCGCCAACGGCAAGCACATGGCACTGGAAATCAAGGGTGAGGACTCCGACCAGAACCGTACCAAACGCCGAGCGCTGGATGCTTGGGTGCGAGCGGTCAACGCACGCGGCGGCTTCGGCACGTGGTGCTGGGACGTGGTCAAGGCGGAGCCGTCCAAGGTGGATGATGTCATCGCTCATCACACCAAAAGTGCTGCTCATTCGGAACCGATCGGTGAGGGTGTTCTCGTGATCGCAAAGCCGTAACGGGCGCGCTCTCCAAAGTAATTTCATTCTGGCTCTTCGTCGTTTTCATACGGTGGGCATCCGGGCTGCTGAGGCTGTCGGCGGGACATTGGCATAGAGGAAAGACGGTTGATCCGGCGTGTTGAGCTGATGGATTTTGAGTTTGAGATACCCGGTATCGCGGAAGCCTCGCGCCCGGCGGCGGAGCAGGCCGATGGCGACATTGCCGGCTTCCAGGCGGGCCGTCGTGATTGGGTGCGCGGCATAGGCGCAGATGCCGGAACGATGCGACTGCAAGGTCTTCACGAATTTCCCCAGACCGGCAATCTTCGCGGCCCTGGCCATGCCGCACCAGTCATCGAGGCGAGCCGCCATGTCGGCTGGCGAGACGGGCTGATGCCACAGGCGCTGCAACTGCTCCTTCAGTGCATAGAGGGTCGCCAGCGGCTGGTTTTGCGCCAGCAGCAGATCCAGCCGAGCCTGGTCGGAGTCCTTGAGGGTGCTGCGATTGGACAGCAGCAACCACAGGCTGCCCTTGATGGTCTGCTGACCGGTCAGATCGCCCAGGGTCTTGGCCGCCTTGAACTCGGCCCGGCGGCAGTCGCGGATCACCTTGCTGAACATCTGCATGACATGGAAGCGGTCGAAGACGATGGCCGCGGACGGCAATCCCTTCTGCACGGCAGCGATGTAGGCCAGCCCCATGTCGATGGCGACGGCCTTGATCCCGGCGGCGCATTCCTGCGAGAGCGCCTCCAGAAACGCCAGCAGAGTTGCCGCATCGCGTCCCTCCTTCACCCACAGGATGCGGCCGCAGTGCTCCCCGGGGGGCAGGTCATAGACCAGCGTCAGGTAGTCGTGGCCCTTGGCCCGGGCGACTTCATCGACGCCCAGATAGCGAATGTCGGCCAGCAGCTCAGGACGCGGCGGGACAACCGTTTCCGCAAGAAATGCGGCATCGAGCGCTTTCACCGAGTGCCAGGACAGCCCGGTATGGCGCGCCACGGCGTCAATCGGCATGTGGCGGCATAGCCCCGACACCAGGCGGGCCAGGCGACGCGTCGCCCGGGTGCCGGGGGCCACGAAGGGCAGCGCCTCGACCCGCACGCACGACGGCGACAGGTAAATCTGGGCGTACTCGATCTCGACTTCGCACGGGCGTCCGCCCAGCGGAATGTCGCGCACCGTCCGCCGCAACCAGCGATTGACCGGACCCGTTCGCCCGCTCCGGGGATCGACCGGGCGATGACGCCGATCCCGCCGGCACACCAGCGTGACGCAGCCCCTCGCCTCGTCCTCCCGAACTTCCTTGATCACTTGCCCCTCGTACCCCAAAATCCCCACCGGGATGACTGCTCCCATTTCGTCTGCCTGTCTGTGTCCTCGGAAAACCCAGATGGATACACGATTCCAAGGATGTCAGTCATCCCAAACTTCCGTAGGGAAACGACGAAGAGCCGACAAAAAGCTGCTCGCTTTGTTTGCCGAGATACGCAGGGGCGCCACGAACGCACGCAGCATGGAAGGCAATGGCAACACTGATCCTAGCGGTCCCATCAAGGCCTTTGATGCCTGGCAGCCCGTGTATGCCAACTGCCTCAGACTTGAAGCCGACTTTTACCACCACCCCGCTTTAGATTGGGCTAAGCGCAAATGGTGGATGAAGTACTGGAAGACAACGCTGCTTGCCACAACGCTATCTTTTCTGGCTGCAGCAGCCGGCAGAGCGTTTGGAGCGGAAATTTTCGAGTGGATCAAAGGATTCTTCTCGGGCTGAGGTCTCTGCCACCCCTGCTCCGGTCCTTTTCCGGTTCATGCAAGTCCGTCTGGTGCACATCTGGTCCACCTTTTTTCATCAAAACTTCTTGACGGATCGCCCATAGGCCTTGATAATTCGGGCCTTCCCTAGGGGTGGCGCGGTTAGAAGAACGCAGTTCGGTTAACTTTTAATCCGTTGGTCGCGAGTTCGAATCTCGCCCGACCCACCAGACGCCAGGGAATTCCCGCAGCACCAACGATCGCTGTCCAGGGCGTGGGTCGTTAGCTCAGCTGGTAGAGCAGCGGACTCTTAATCCGTAGGTCGAGTGTTCGAATCACTCACGACCCACCACACCCCATCGAAGAATCCCGTCTGGCGCCACTCCCATGCGCCCCCGGCACGGAAGCCGCCCGCGGAAGCGCCCCCTCCGCTAGAATCCGGATTCGCCCCCTTTTCGATCCGCGCACATGACCCAGGATGAACTCAAGCAGGCCGTTGGCCGCGCCGCCTTGCCATACGTCGTCGAGAACGAGATCGTCGGCGTCGGCACCGGCTCCACCGCCAACTGCTTCATCGACGCACTGGCCGGCATCAAGGACCGCATCCGCGGCGCCGTCGCCAGTTCCGAAGCCACCCGCAAACGACTCGAGGCGCACGGCATCCCCGTCTTCGATCTCAACGACGTTGCCGACATTCCGGTCTACGTCGATGGCGCCGACGAGATCACCGTCGAGATGCACATGATCAAGGGCGGCGGCGGCGCGCAGACGCGCGAGAAGATCGTCGCCGCAGTCGCCCGCCGCTTCGTCTGCATCGCCGACGGCAGCAAGCTGGTCCCCGTGCTCGGACGCTTCCCGCTACCGGTCGAGGTGATTCCGATGGCGCGCGAACACGTGGCGCGCGAACTCGCCCGGCTCGGCGGCCGCCCCGTCCTGCGCGCCGGCTTCACTACCGACAACGGCAACCAGATCCTCGACGTGCATGGCCTCGAGATCGTCGACCCGGTCGCGCTGGAAACGCGCATCGACCAGATCGTCGGCGTCGTCACCAACGGGCTCTTCGCACGGCGCCCGGCCGACGTCTGCCTGCTCGGCACCCCCGAGGGCGTGCGCACGTTGAGCGCGGACTGAAACGTTCCTGTCACATTCGCCGACTAAGCTGGAGGTTTCGCGATGCGCAACGACGCAGGAGGCAGATTGATGAACGAACACTTGTCGAAGAACTTCGACCTCGAACTGGAGCATCTGCGGACCAATGTGCTGCAGATGGGCGGGCTGGTCGAGCAGCAGGTCAAGAAGGCCATGGAAGGCCTCTACGCCGGCGACGTTCCCCTGCTGGAAGCGGTGATCCGCGACGACAGCCGGGTCAATCAGCTGGAAATCGAGATCGACGCCGCCTGCAACCAGGTGATCGCCAAGCGCCAGCCGACGGCGATCGACCTGCGCATGATCCTCACCGTGCTGAAGAGCGTTGCCGACCTCGAGCGCGCCGGCGACAAGGCGCGCAAGATCGCCCGCCTCGGCACCCTGCTGCACGACCAGCACGCGGCCAGCGTGCCCGACGTCGAGCTCGGCCACATCGCCGAGCTGTCGCTGAAGATGCTGCGTGGCTCGCTTGACGCCTTCGCGCGGCTCGACGTGAATGCCGCCGCGGAAGTGCTGCATCTCGACGAGACGGTCAACAACGAATACCACGCGGTGGTCCGCCAGCTGATCACCTACATGATGGAAGACCCGCGCACCATCTCGCGCTCGCTCGACATCATGGGCATCGCCAAGGCCATCGAACGCGTCGGCGACCACGCCAAGAACATCGCCGAGCACGTCGTCTATATGGTCAAGGGCCTGAACATCCGCCACGCGCCGGCCGACGAGATCGACCGCAAGATCGCCGAAGCCTGAGACGCGATCGCCGGAGCGCCCTCCCTGAAAACGACAAGGCCCCGCGAGGGGCCTTGTCGTTTCCGCACCCGCCTTCCGCCCACAGGCGGAGGGGCTCGCCGGCGCTCAGCCGCGCGGCGGAACGTAGCCCTGCACCTGGTCCGCGCCGCTGCCGAAGAAGTGTTTCTCGATCTGCTCGGCCAGATACTTGCGGTGCGCCGCGTCGGCCAGGTTCAGACGGTTCTCGTTGATGATCATCGTCTGCAGGCGGATCCACTGCGCCCACGCTTCCTTCGACACATTCTCGAAAATGCGCTTGCCGAGCTCGCCGGGATAGGGCGGAAAATCGAGCGCCTCGGCCTCGCGCCCGAGCTTGATGCAATTGACCATTCTTGCCATGGGAATCACTCCGTGAGCTGTCGCTAAAGAAACGCGGCGATTATACCGCGCCCCGCCCGGCCGGCCCGCTCAGACCGGCTTCATCAGCACCCGCGAACGGCGCTGCAGGTTATAGACCAGGCGCTTCTCGTCCGGCAGCTCCTCGATCGGCCGCTCGGTGAAGCCGCGCTCCTTGAACCAGTGCGAAGTCACCGTAGTGAGCACGAACAAGCGCTTGATGCCGGCTGCGCGGGCCCGTGTCTCGATGCGCTTCATCAGCTGCTCGCCGTAGCCGAAGCGGCGGTATTGCGGATGCACGGCCAGGCAGGCCAGCTCGGCCTGCTGGTCGCCATAGGGATAGAGCGCAGCGCAACCGACGATCATTCCGTCGTGCTCGATCACCGAGAAGTGCGTGATCTCGCGCTCGAGCAGCTCGCGCGAACGGCGCACCAGCGTGCCGTCCTCCTCCAGCGGTTCGATCAGGGCAACCAGTCCGCCGATGTCGTCCGGACGCGCGTCGCGCAGCTTCTCGAGCGATTCACGCGTGACGATGGTGCCCACTCCGTCGCGCGAAAACAGCTCGCGCAGCAGTGTGCCGTCCTCGTCGTAGCCGATCAGGTGCACGCGCCCGACGCCGGCGCGGCTGGCCCGTACCGCGCAGGGCAGATAGCGTTTCAGGTCGGTCGACAGCCAGTCGCCGAGCTTCATCAGCCGTTCGGCGGCATCCGCGGTCAGTTCGTCGAGCAGCTTGCCATCGATGTCGGTGGCGCCACGGCTGTCGCTGAGGAACACCAGCTTATCGGCGCCAAGCGCGATGGCGGTGGCCTCGGCGACCTCCTCCATCGCCAGGTTGAAGATCTCGCCGGTGGGGCTCGCGCCCATGCAGGACAACAGGACGATGTTGCCGATGCCGAGCTGTGCGCGGATGCCCTCGGCGTCGACCTTGCGCACGGTGCCCGCATACTGCATGTCGACCCCGTCGAGCACGCCGACCGGTTTGGCGACGATGAAGTTGCCGCCGACCACGCGGATCGTGCTGTTGGCCATGGGCGTATCGGGCAGGCCCTGCGAGAGCAATGCCTCGATTTCGAGATAGACGCTGCCCACCGCGTCGATCACGCAATCGAGGGCCGCTGCGTCGGTGATCCGGTAACGCCCGTGATAGAGCGAGGGCAGACCCTTCTCGCGCAGCTCCTCCTCGATCTGCGGACGTGCGCCGTGCACCAGCACCAGACGGATGCCAAGCGCGGCCAGCAGGTTCACGTCGTAGGCCAGAGTGCGCGCCAGCGGCCCGGAAATCGCCTTGCCGCCGAAGGCCACCACGAAGGTACGGCCCCGGAACAGGTTCACGTAGGGGGCGACCGAGCGGAACCAGGCAACGAAATCGGCCGAACGCGCTGCGTCGAAACGGGAGATATCGCTCATCGGATCAATCCTTGCAGCCCTTCAGTGCGGCCTCCAGGCGTTCGCATACGGTCCGCAGGACCTTGACGCGCGCGAAGTTCTTGTCATTGGCCTCGACCAGCGTCCACGGCGCGAGGCCGGTGCTGGTGCGGTCCACCAGGTCGCAGACAGCCTGGTGATAGGCATCCCATTTCTCGCGGTTGCGCCAGTCCTCGTCGGTGATCTTGAAGCGCTTGAAGGGGATCTTCTCGCGCTCGCGGAAGCGCCGCAGCTGCTCGTCGGCGCTGATCTGCATCCAGAACTTGATGACGATCGCACCGGCCTCGCGCAGCTCGTGCTCGAAATCGTTGATCTCGGTATAGGCACGCAACCAGTCGGCCTCGCCGCAGAACCCCTCGACCCGCTCGACCAGCACGCGGCCGTACCACGAACGGTCGAAGATGGCGATCCGGCCCGTGCGCGGGATATGCCTCCAGAAGCGCCAGAGGTAGGGCTGCGCCCGTTCCTCCTCGGTCGGCGCGGCGATCGGGATGATCTGGCACTGGCGCGCATCGACGGCCGCCGCCAGGCGGCGGATGCTGCCCCCCTTGCCAGCCGCGTCCGAGCCCTCGAACATCACCACCAGCGAGCGCTTGCGGAAGGCCGGCCGGCGCACCAGCTCGGCGAGCCGGCCCTGCCATTTGGCGAGCTGCGTTTCGTAGTCCTTGCGCGACAGCTTCTGCGACAGGTCGAGCGCCGACAGCACGTCGAGGCTGTCGATGCGTGGCAGCAGGGGCGGCGCCACCGGATAGTTCTGGTCGCGCGTGTCGGCAAGCCGCTTCTGCAGGGCGTCGAGGATGACCTTGCCGACGGTCAGCGAGCGGTAGCGGTCATCGGTGCCCTCGACGACGACCCAGGGCGCCCACGGCGTGTTGGTGGTGCGCAGCACGTGTCCGGCGACTTCCTGCAACTGATCGTAGGTCTTCAGGCGAGCCCAGCTCTCGCGGGTCACCCGCCAGGCCGTGCGGGGATCCTTCTCGAGCGCCTTGAGGCGCGCCTTCTGGCCATCCCTGGAGAGATGGAACCAAAACTTGAGGACCAGCGCCCCCTCATTGACCAGCATCGCCTCGAAGCGGTTGATCTGGTCCATGCGCTGGTCGAGCGCGCCCTTCTTCAGCGTCCCGGCGATCGCCTCGCGGATCGGATCGGAGTACCACGAACCGGCGAAGATGCCGGTGCGCCCCTTCGGCGGCAGAGCCCGCCAGTAGCGCCACATCACCGGCCGCGCCGCCTCCTCGTCGGTCGGCTCGGAAAAAGCCAGGGTGGACAGATAGCGGGGGTCCATCCACTCGTAGAGCACCTGGATCGTTTCACCCTTGCCGGCACCATCGACCCCGCTGATCAGGATGACCACCGGAAAGCGGCCGTTCTCGCGCAGATCGAACTGCGCATCGAGCAGTCCCGCCCGCAGTTTCGGCACCTCCTCCCGAAAGGTCTTCCGGTCGATCGTATGCCCCAGTTCCGCCGATTCGAACATCCCCGTCCCCTTGTCAAATTCGTTCGCCAGCGGCGACGAAATCCCCCCAGCGCGCCTGGATCGCGGCGAGGACCGCGAGGCCCGCCGTTTCCGTGCGCAAAACCCGCGGCCCGAGGCTCAGCGCGACGAACCCGGCCTGCACGGCCGCTGCCGTTTCCTCCGGCGCAAGGCCGCCCTCGGCACCGATCAGCACCTCGATCGTCTGTCCCGGCGGCGGCGACAGCGTCGCCAGCGAAGCCGCCGCACCGGGCGCCAGCAGCAGTCGCAGTGTGTCGCCGGCGCACGGCCGCGCGAGCCAGGCTGCCAGGCCGGTGATCTCCTCGACGACCGGCAGGCGGTTGCGCCCGCACTGTTCGCACGCCGAGGCCGCCACGGCGCGCCAGTGCTCGACGCGCCGGGCCGCGCGCTCGCCTTCCAGGCGCAGCACGCTGCGCCGGGAAAGCACTGGCACGATGCGCGACACACCCAGTTCCACCGCCTTCTGCACGGTCAGGTCCATTTTTTCCCCGACCTGCAGCGCCTGCACCAGGGTGATCGCCAGCGGCGCCTCGCACTCCCGGTCGTGCCAGGCCAGCACTTCGACGGCGACCCGCGCGCGCGCGACCTCCGCGATTCTCGCCGCGTACTCGCCACCGCGTCCATCGAACAGGGTCAGGGCATCGCCCGGAGCAAGCCGCAGGGCGCGCACCGCGTGCCGCGCGGCCCCCTCCGGCAGATCGATCGCAATGCCCGCGGCAAGGGGTACCGGGCAGAAAAAGCGGGGAGAATTCATCATGCTATTATAGGGCGATCCCCGCTCAGCCGTCCCTTGCCCCATCGCCCCGGACCACCATGCCCGCCCACCTTTCCGACGCCCCCGGCGCGCCGCCGGCCGGTCTGCCCGACGGCAGCGAGCAGAAGCGGATGCTCGACGCCACCGTCGCGCTGGCGCGCGAGGTCGCCCAGCAGGAGGTGTTGCCGCGCTTCCTGCGCGTACGGCACCAGCTCAAGGACGACGGCTCGCTGTTTTCCGAGGCCGATCTCGCGGCACAGGGCTTTCTCGCCGAACGCCTGCGCCAGGTGCGCGACTGCCCGATCGTCGCCGAGGAGATGACGCGAGCCGAACAGCAGGCGGGCTGGGACGAGGGCATGCGCGATGCGCGCGGCCTGTGGTGCATCGACCCGATCGACGGCACCACCAACTTCATCAACGGCCTGCCCTGGTTCGCCGTCTCGATCGCCTGGCTGGCCGCCGGCCGCGCCCGGCTGGCGGTGACCTACAACCCGATCAGCGACGAGATGTTCTACGCACGGGAAGGCAACGGCGCCTATCTCAACGGCCGCCGCCTGCCGCTGCGACAGGTCACCGGCGATATCGCGCAATGCGTCGCCGGCGTCGACTTCAAGCGCATCCCCAAGCCACTGGCCGACCGCATCGCCATCGACCCGCCCTATTTCTCGCAGCGCAATTTCGGCTGCTCGACGCTCGAGTGGTGCAACCTCGCCGCCGGACGGCTCGACCTCTACCTGCACGGCGGCCAGATGCTGTGGGATTACGCGGCCGGCAGCCTGATCCTGCGCGAGGCGGGCGG
>JAPKHL010000033.1 GCA_026646875.1 Rhodocyclaceae bacterium
GTCACGCTGATGACGGTCAGGCGATCGCCATCGGGGTCGGTGTCATTGGCGAGCACGTCGACGATGGCGGGCATGCGGCTGCCAAACCAGGCCAGCGCATCATTGACGGCCTGCGGCGGACGATTGATGTAGGTGCGGTCGCCCGCCGAGGTGGTGACGCTCTGTTCCCGGGTTCGGTAGACGTCGACTTCCTGCTTGTGCCTGACCGTGTTGTATACGGCACGCGCGACCCAGGCAGGTTGGACTTCGCTGAAGGCGGGGGCGGCCATTTCCGCGGCTTGCGGCCGGGCGGGGTTCTCAGTGGCGGCGGGCGTGGCGGGCAATACGGGGGAGGCGGTCGGCGGCGTGATCGTCAGGGCCACCTCGCAGCGCCGGTTCGCGGCCCGGTTGGCCCGGTTGTTGGGATATTTCGGCGCAAGTTCGCCGCGCCCCTCGACGGCGATGCGGTCACCTGCCAGTCCCTGCTCGACAAGATAGTCGCGGACGTTTCCGGCGCGTTCCTCGGACAGGCGCTGGTTGAAGCGTTCATTGCCGAGATCGCAGGTGTGGCCGGTGGCAACGATGCGGTACGTCCCTTCCGCTGCAGCGGCCTTGCCGGCGAGTTCGCGAAGACGCGCCTTGCTTTGTTTGGAGAGCGTGGCCTTGCCAAGTTCGAACAGCACGTCGATCGTGGCAAGTTCGGGGGCGGCGGCCGGGGCGTCACGGCGGACCGGGTCCTGAGCAGCGACGGGCTTGTCCAGCGTGGCGATCGCAAGCGCCGGTTGTGCCGGCAAGGCACTCGCTGCGGTGCTCTTCCGGGCTGCAGTGCGGGCGGGGTGGTCGAACTCGTAGCGGAAGTAGACGCCAACCCGATGGTCGTTTCTGAGCGTTTCGAACTCGCCGCGCTTCTCGGACTGAGCGTTTCGAACTCGCCGCGCTTCTCGGACGTGGCGAGATTGAGCAGAACACTGTAGGGGCGGTTGGCGAAGAATTTCTCGGCGCTAACGGAAAAGGTCCTCTGGCTTGCCGATGTCGTGCCCCATTCATGGTCGAGACCCGCAGTCAGGCGGATCGCTTGCGGCACGAGATAGGTACCGATTCGCGCACCGACACCGTGATCGTAGGCTTTTTCGAAAAGGCGGGTGGTCGTGGTGGTGGTGATGTTCTGGAGATACGGCCCCAGTGCGGGATCGGTCCCGCTGATGGTTTCCTGGCTGCTGCTGACCGTCGTGCCCACCTCGCGGCGGTCGGTGAGGCCGAAGGCGCCGTAGGCTCCCCAGAACCAGTGTTCCCGTTCCTGTCCCCCGCCCAGCGTCAGCTTCTGGTCGCCGGCAGCGTTCCTGTCCCAGGCGCCGAACAGCTTGCCAACCGTGTAGCCCTGCCCGTCGGTGCGATCCAGCAGCCAGTGGCGGTTCAGCTTGACGCCGCCGACATCCTTGCCGAACCAGGCTTCTCCAATCCATGCGGAACGATCATCGCCCGAGAAGACGTGCGACAACTCGCCACGCAGGTGCGTCTTGTTGTCGAAGCCAAGGGTGATTCCGGTGCCGCTGCCCGGCACCCGGGCGGCGTCCTGGGCAAGGGCGGTGCCGGTGAGCGAGGTTGTCGATGCGGCAAGGATGAGTGCGCCCGGGAAGGCGATCCGGCTGAGAATGGAGGGCATGAGCGTTTGCTGCGTCGAGGAGGGGGTGTCAGGGGAGGCAGTCAGTTCGGGAGGCAGGCGACCACGCCCTCGCTACCATGGCCTTCGGAAATCCAGCCGCGTGCGATCATCTCGACGCGGATGCTCGAACTGGTCGTGTAGCGGTGATTGGGCGCGCCGCCGATTCCCTGGTTGTACAGGCGGTGGAGCCGGACCCGGTCATCCGGGCAGACGCCGGCGGTCGTCGGACGCTGGGCATGAAAGGCGACGGCTTCGAACGTCCAGTCGGCGTTGCCTTTCACCGTGGCGCATTCGGCCGGATCGGGGGTGTAGAAGTGGGAGCTCTTCGGACTGAAACGGGTGCTGAAGAAGCGACAGACCTCGCTCAGTCCGTCAGCCGGCGCCGTCTGCACCGCGAAGGATTGTCCGGTTCGCGTCCAGCCGGCATGGGCTCCCGAATCGAGTGCGGCGATTTCGTCGGGAAAGGCCGTCAGGAAATAGTGCCCGAATTCCGCATGATGGTACTCGATGGCCAGGGTCCTGGCGGGAGCGGCGACAAGGGTGCCCAGGGTGATGTCGTCGATCCAGCCCGTGCCGGCATCGAGCAGCAGCACGCCGATCGCAAGGGTTCGGGTTCCCTCGGGGATGGTTGCGTCAAGGGTGATCCGTTGCCAGTCCTGCGTGCCGGTCATGGCTGTCGAGCGGGCCTGGTCGATGATTGCGCCCGTGGCCGCGTGAAAAGTGACGACCAGTCGCCAGCCAGCGCTACCGACGGACTCCGTCTTGAGCATGGCGGAATAGCGCAGGGTTTTTCCGCCACGCTCCGCACCGATAGGGATCATCTGTTCGATCAGGCCGTAAACCTGTTCCCGGAGCCGCTCCATGCGGAAACTCCGGGACCCCTGGGCCGCATTGGCCTGGTCGGTGGTCATCGAATAAGCCTCGACGCCGTAGTGCTGCGAAGTCCGCCAGCCGGGCAGTACGCCGTTGACCATTGCTGCCTCGAATCCCGCGTTTTCTACTGTAATGGGGGATTCGATCAGTGCCTGCGAGGTCTTCTGGGCAGCGCCTGCGGGCGTTGCGGCGGCTGCATCGGCCACGGGGCCTGCAACGGCATGCGCGCAGGCAACGATGGACAGCAGCAAGGGCAGGAATACGTGACGCATCATCTCTATCGGTGAGCATCCATCTTCTAGCGGACGCAGGCAACGACACCCAGGCTGCCGTAGCCCTCGGGAATCCATCCACGCTGGATCATCTGATCGCGGATGCTCAGGCTGGTCGTGTAGCGATGATTGGGCGCGCCGCCCTGGCCGTTGTTGTAGAGACGGTAAAGAGGCACGGTGCCGCTGGCGCAGGTGCCACTGGCACTGGGTGTGGCGGTATGGAAGGAAATCGCCTCGAACTGCCAGTTCGGATTGCTCTTCAGCGTGGTGCATTCGTTGGCGTTGCCGGTGTAGAAATGCGAGCTCTTCGGCGCGAAACTGGTGCTGAAGAAACGACAGACACTGGACAGCGCGCCGGATGCGGCGCTGGATGCGATGAAAGTCTGTCCCGTACGTGTCCAGCCTGCAGGATTGCCCGCGTCGAGAGCCGCGACTTCCTCGGGGAAGCCGGTCATGAAATAGTGGCCGAAACCGCTGTGATAGTACTCGACGACCACCGTGCTGCTGACGTCCGCGCCGAGATACCCCTGCAGTTGTGGCCAGGCGTAGTCGAGCCGGGAATACAGGTCGTGGCCGCCGGGAAATTCACAGTACGACGAGCCGCCCTTGAGCGCGCCGCGAATGTAGTAGATCCCATTGCTGTTGGTGAAGATGCCCGAACCGCTGCTGCCACCCTCGGTGACGCCCACGTCCCAGCGAACGTCGACAAAGCTGCCCTGTCCGTTGAAGCTGCCGTAGCCCACGACGGCCCCCCGGTTGAGCTTCTTCAGGTCGCCCTTGGGGTGGTGGATACCAACAGCGGCGATGGTCTGCGCGATCGGGTTGGCGTCGAACGCGGACAGGGTTGCCCCGCTGGGTGGGGTTTCCTTCAAGCGCAGCAGGGTGTTGTCGAGGGCCTCGTCCGTGACGAGGAGCACCGCGCCACCAGCAAGCTGCTGCTGGTAGGGCGCGAGATTCGAGCCACAGGCGTAGGCTTCGAAGAACCAGTAGGTATTCAGGGTGGCCGCCGTGGCATTGTCGGAAATGCAGTGATTGGCGGTGAGAAAGTAGGGGATCTGCGAACCGGGGTCCTTGTCGGCAAGCAAGGTGCCGGTGCACAGGTAGGAACCGTCGGGCTCCGTGTAGATCATTCGGGCAACGCTCGAGGCCGTGGCGCGCAGGCTGGCGTCCGGCTGCGAACAGACGACATCCGGCTCGCAGCCGGCGGAGGCGCCGATACCGGTATCCTTCTGCCATTCATTGCGGCGTGGATCGAACACCAGATGCGAGACGCGCGGGATCGTCAGTGCCAGCGCATCAACGGCCTGGCCGGCGGGGAGATCGATCACGACGGTTGCCGTCTCGCCATCGATCACCGGCGACCAGTAGCTGTCGTGTTCAAGAAGCGTGGCGGCGCGAACCGGCCCGAAGGTTTCGGCATCGTCGCCCTGGCCGTGGAACGAAATCGCGATGTCGGACGGCAGTCGGCTGAAGGACAAGGCAACGCGCAGGGCGCTGGCCCCCGGAGATGTGACATCGATACGTGTTCTGCGGCTGCCGTCCGGCCGGGTTTCCCAGACGAGGCCTTGGGCCAGCGAGGCGTTCCGCGTCGCACTGACATCCCGGGTAATCCCGACCTGCAGTCCGCGCGTGCCGTGCCGAGTGGCGTTGTTCCTCCGGAGCGATTCGATTTCCGCCGGGAGCGGCGAGGCCAGGCGGATGCTCTGGGCGGCAACGCTGGCGCCACGCCGATCGATTCGGGGCGTGGCCGTCGCGGCCTTGGTCGTGGCGGGGACGACGAACTGCTCGGGCTGGCTGCGCAGATCGGGGTTGTCTGCCCAGGCGGGATTCAGCCCGGCAACGGCGAGGCTGGCGGCGCAAACGCTCGCACGCACGGAAAGGCGGTGGCTGACGTTCATGGAGGGACGGCTCTCGGCAAGAACGGGCGGCCAGCGCGGGAAATCATCTCTCCCGCACTGGCCGCCCGAGGTTTGGCATCACCTGCGAATGCCCGTGACGCTGGTACAGGATCCGGTCGGCGTCGAGGACAGCGTGGGCAGGAAATAGTAGCAACCGCTGAGGTTGTTGCTGCTGGTGAAATTCACCGTGAAATAATCGGTCGCCGGAATGGCGAACGGCGAACGCACTTCGATCAGGCCGGTCTGCAGATTGTAGCGGGCGGTGGCGGTCAGCCCGTACTGGTTGGTCCCTTGCGCATAGTAGGGAGAATTCACCGAGGACGGATCGCTCACCACGGTGGTGAAGCTGAGGACGTCGTTGCTCTGCGTGCCGTTGTAGACGTAGGAGAAGGTCCAGGTGCCGCCGACCATCTGCCGGGTGTTCTGATCCGCCAGCATGGGGTCGGTGGGGGTGGCGCCGGCCCCTTCGGCGCAGAAAACGACGCCCTCCGCGCCGAGCCCCTCGGGGATCCAGCCTTGGGCGATCATTGCGGAGCGCACGGCCGTGCTGGTCGTGTAACGATGATTGGGGGCACCGCTCAGACCGTTGTTGTACAGCCGGTAAACCTTCGTCTTGCCGACCGGACAGGAACCGTCGGTGGCCGGCTCCTGAACGAAGAATGCATTTGCCTCGAATTGCCAGTTGGCATTTTGTTTGAGGATAGTGCACTCCGATGCGAACGGCGTGTAGAAATGGGAGCTCTTGGGGGCGAAGCTGGTCGAGAAGAAACGGCAGACCGGGCTGTAGCCGCTCGCTGTGGCGGCTTCCACCTTGAAGGTGTAGCCGGTGCGGGCCCACCCACTGAATTTCCCGGAATCCAGGGCCGCAGCCTCTTCGGGGAAAGCGGTGATGAAATAATGTCCGAAGCCCGCATGGTAATACTCGACGGCATCATTCGTTGCCGCCGCAGCGTTGAAGCTCGCTCCGCAGGCGACTGTCATGGCGAGCAGCCATGCCCCCGACTTGATATTCATGGTGACTCCCAAGGTTATCCCAATATAATCAATTATCCGTAGCTAAAGTCTCAAAGTAAAGTGTTAAATCGCTATCGAACCCGAGCAGACATCACGCGGTGCCTCCGGGTTGCCGACTTGGGGGCTGGGGGGCTGTGCCGAAGCGTCGGCTCCTTATCCAGCAAGCAGGGAAAAGAGGACGAGAGCCAGCCCCCAGACGAGAATGGTCAACAAGGTGATACGCTTGGCGGCAGCGCTGGCGGACAACATTCCGAGAAACGGCTTTTCGACCAGGGCGTAGGAGACGGCGCTTACAGCAATGGTGGCCGCCGACATGCCCACAAGAACACGCCAGTATCCTGCCCGGGGTTCGGCGCGATCGGGGATTGCTCCAAGCATCGGCAATATCTCAAGAATGGGAACGTGAAGCAGGTAGATGCTGTAGCTGATGACGCCAATGAAGATGCAGACCCTGTTGTCGAAGAGTGCGAATGCGGCATTCCTCCGGCCATGCAGCCCGATCAGGATCGCGGCTATGCTGAACATGATCCAGTAGTGCCGCGTCAGTCCGACCAGATCGTAATAGTGACGTCCGTGGGGATAGGTGCTGTAAACCGCCGGAGTTGCCAACAGGAAGAGGATTCCGGCGCCGAGGATTGCCTTTGATTGGTTTTCCCTGAAACTGCCGTTCGCACAGTAGTATGCGGCGCACATTCCGCAAACGAATGTTTCGATGCGCAGTGGTAGATGAAATTCCGGTGTATGACTCGGAATCAGGACGACCCAGAGCTTCGCCCCGGCGGCAACGGTGAAGGCCGCCATGAATAGCCCTCGGGCGCCGGATGCGGTGAGTATCTTGAACAGGACAGGAAACACCAGGTAGAAAGTCCATTCAAACGGCAATGTCCAGAAAACGCCGTTGATCGAGGTGAAATACTCCTCGACGAAGTTGTGTGTCATGAGGATGTGCAGCGCCATGTTCAACACTTCCGGGACTTGGCCATACACACCGAGCCAGGCCAGTATCGATAATCCGCTCAGGCAGGCCAGGTACGCTGGGTAAACCCGGACCAGGCGCCGGAAAATGAACTGCGCATACGGCATGCCGGCGGCGTGCCGTCCGGTCTCGTTCGTGCCGCTGAACAGCCTGTTTCGTCAGCAGGAAGCCGGACAGCGCGAAGAAGATGTCAACTCCGATCCAGCCGTAGGAAATCCAGGGGGTCAAGTCCAGGGCATGACCCCACAGCGTGAGCGAAACCTTTTTCTGCGCTGCTCCAAACCAGGCGTGGTAGAGCACGACAAACATCGCCGCATAGGCCCGTACTCCGGTGTACACCTCCGGGCGAAGGGCGGCATTCTTCATTTTTCCCATCATCTTGTGATACGAACTGCCAGCCAGTGTTGCTGGCCTGCGGATTCAGTGAGAACGGGAGGGACTGGCTTCCGGCCGTGATCCGGAATGACAGGATTCGGTCTTGCCCCGGGGCGCTCGTTGCACCATCACTCCCCGGGGGGGTGGTGAAGGATGTTACTGCCGCGTACCGGTAAAGGCCTGCACGTTGCCCGAGTACTCATAGGTGCCGTCGTAGTCGACCGTGCATTTGTCGCCAGACACCAGTCCACTTGATTCCCCGGTGCCGCTGATCGTGTTGTCATCGGATAAGGTGAAGCGGAAGGTTGTCACGCTGCACATGTTGTTGTACCCCCAACTCTGCATGCGCATGACGTACTCACCGTTCTGCTCACCCTGCTTGACGAAAACGCGAGCCGGACCGCCGCCATAGAGGGCGCTGTCAAAGCCCCCGCCATGGCCGATGGCGCGAAAAACACCGCCACTGCTGGTGCGCACGGAGCGGAAATAGAACGGCTGCAATGTGCTGCCGGGGGACTGTGACTGGTCGTACAGGAAATTCCACTCTCCGCCCAGCAGGCGGGCCAGCGGGTCGATGCGCGCGTCCGTCTGGCTGAAGCGGCCTTCGACGACGCCTTCCGAGCAGAACACCGGGCCTTCCCGCACCCACTTGGCGGCATTCATGGCGTCAACCGTCGCCTGGTTTGCGGCGTAGCGGTGGTTGGGGGCGCCGCCCTCGCCATTGTTGTAGAAGCGGATGACTGCCGCATCGTTGCCGCAGCTGCCGCTGGCGGGGGTGCTTACCCAGAAGGCCTCGGCTTCGTAGCGCCAGAGTGGATTTGCTGCGAGCAGCTGGCATTCATCCGGCAGGGCCGAGTAGAAATGCGAGCTCCGGGGGGCGAAGCTGTCGGAAAAGTAGCGGCAGACGGGCCGCACTTGCGGCGGCGGGAGCCCCTCCGGCGTTTCCTTGACGCGGAACGTCAGGCCGGTGCGCTGCCATCCACCAAACTGGCCGGCGTCGAGCGCGGCGATTTCCTGCGGGAATGCGGTCATGAAGAAATGATTCATCCCCGGGTGTTCATCCCCGGGTGGTAATACTCGACGGCATCGAGCTGGGCGGCTTGGGCTGTCGTTGCCGCTGCCCCGCAGAAAGCGATGGCGGCAAGGGTGAAAACGCGGACCGGATGCTTCATGACGGGATTCTCCTGGGTGGCCGGATAATCCCGTCATCATATCACGCCATGGGCGGAGGGCAGCTCGCGAAGTGTGGGGGAACGTCAGGCGACGAGATAGGCCTTCAGGCGCTGCTGCACCTGTACCGGTATCTGCCGATACAGCCAATGACCGGCTCGGGTATGGCGGATGCGTAGCGCGACATGCAGCAGGCGACGCAGCAGGGTGTGCTTCCATCCCTGCAGATCGGTCGTGGGCGCGCTCCGCTTTTCCGCCTCGGCCGCGGCCAGCAGGCGAGCCATCGGCAGCGGAGTGCCGCATGCAAGGTGTGTCGGAGCGAGACTGGCAAGGCGGTCCGCATAAACGGCCACCGTGGCTTCCGCCATGTCGCCCAGGGTGGGCAGCGTTACGCTGGCCGCCCGCGCCCGTCGTTGGGCGAAGGCCTCGGCGTTTTCCGGTGCGCAGATCGCGAGGATCTGGTCGATGATGCGGTCCTCGTTCTGCCAGTCCTCCATCAGCCATCCGGCGCCGGTTTCGCTCACCCGTTCGCCCAGGGCGCCGATCGGCGGGACCAGTGCCGGACAGCCCAGGGCCCAGGTTTCGGAAAGGGTGTAGCTGAAGCTCTCCGGTCCGGCGGCCGGGAACACCATCAGGCGGATGCGGTAATGCTCGACCAGCGCGGCCAGTGCGCCCTTGTCGTAGGCGCCGTGGATGGTCAGGGTCTTTTCCTTGTCCTGCCAGGGTTGGTACTGGTGATCGGTGTAGCCGATCAGGACCCAGCGCAAGGGCGCCTTGCGGGCCTTGGTGCGGGCCACCAGGCGCTCGAGGCGACGGGCGCCCTTGACCGGGCCGATCGCGCCCAGCACGCCGACGACCTCGCGCTGGTCGTGCGGCAGCAACAGGACCGAGCACATCCCGTCGGGACTGCCCTTGCGCAGCGCTTCGGTCTCGGTCCCGTGCGGAATGATCTGCACCGTGGTGTCCGGATAGTAGGTGCGGAAGGTATCGGCAACACTGCGGCTCGGGGCGATCAGGAAAGCGGCCCGGGCGACCAGGGCGCGGTGCTCCTCGCGCCAGTCGGCGATGCGGATGCCGCGATACAGCGTCTGGGCGTCGACGCAGCGCTGGCAGGCCGCCGTGTCGGAGACGCCGCCGCAGTATTCCCCGCTCGGGTTGAGCAGGGTGACCGTCGGACAGGCAAGGTAGGAGTCGTGCAGGGTGATGCCGTACGGGATGCGCAGTCCGGCGAGGGCAATGAGCAGGCCGTTGCGGGCCCCGGAGATGTGGTGGACGTGGCACAGGGAAACGCGGAGGGTGGCGCAGAGGGCGTTGAGCAGATCCGCCCAGGGTTCGTCCTCGCCCCGGTGCAACTCGTAGAGCAGCCAGGGCTCGCCGTTGCCGTCCTCGAGCAGCCACTGGTTTTCCTGGACGATCAGGAGGTAGTGGCGGTAATGCCGGGTCTCGGCACGCATCAGGTCGCGGATGTGGCTTTCGGTGCCGCCCTGGCGGCTGTGCAGGATGTGCAGCACGCCGTGCATCCCGGGCTCCTGCAGGATGCGCAGCATCGTCCCGGCGAGCTTGCGCAGGGGCTGCAGGGGGTCGGCCGCGATGAAGCGATGCACCTGTTCCGGATAATGCGGATGCTTGGCGACCAGCAGACGGGTATTGGCTTCGATCAGCGCCTGTTTCTTCTGATCGAAGGAGCGGCTGCCGGTGTGTGCAACGAAGGTGTCGTCGCACAGCACGTTCCGGTAGCCCGCCTTGATCGCGCGCATGCAGAAATCGTTTTCCTCGCCATAGCCCAGGCCGAAGGTTTCGGCATCGAAGAAACCGATTTTCCTGAGCAGGGCCCGCCGGATGTACATGCAGAAGCCGACTGCCGTGGGGATGTCCGGGTAGCTCGGCAGCGCGGCCATCTCCATGGCCTGGTTGATCAGTTCGATGTCCGGAAGCCCGGCAAGATCGTTGTTCTGGCAGAACACGGGAAAGGAACAGATCTCCGCGTTGTTGGAGAACGGCGTGATCGTGCCGATCTGCGGGTCCGCTCCGGCGCAGCGGCGAAGCTTGTCAAGCCAGCCCGGCGTGACGATGGTGTCGGAATTGAGCAGGACGACATCGTTTTCGGCGCTGAGGCCCATGCCGTGGTTGACCGTGCCGACGAAGCCAAGATTCCGCTCGTTGCGCACGATCAGCATCCCGGCATCGTGCTCTTCGCGCAGCGATTCGAGGTAGGCGCCGATGCGCGGGTCCGGGGATTTGTCGTCGATCAGGATCAGGCGGTAGCGTTCGGGGCGGGTGTGCCGCCTGACGCTGGCGATGCAGGTGACGACATCCTCGTAGGCGTTGTAGATCGGGACGATGACATCGATGGTCGAAGGTGCGGTCATACGAGTTTTCGTAGCCAGTGCAGCGGGCGTTTCAGCCACCAGGCGAGGGTCTGCATCCGGGCTATCTGTGTTTGAAGGGTGGCAATGTGTCCAAGGCGTGCGTCCAGTGTCTGCTGCATTTGCAGCAGTTCGCCGGTTCGCAGCTGGTTCTGCTCGGTGAGTTGGCGGACCTGCTCCGCGCATTCGCCGAGCCGGCAGCTTTCTTCCCGCAGGCGTCCTTCGGTCGCGGTCAGACGCTCACGCAGATCGCCCAGGCTGGCGTCGCGGTTGGCCAGCTCGCTGTCGCGCAAGGCCACCAATGATTTGAGCGATTCGTTTTCCTGCCGGATCGGGTGCAGGCTGTCGTTCCAGGCGGCGGAGGCCGCCCGGAAGTCGGCTGACATCGGCCAGCCGAGGCTGAGGGTGATCCGCTGCGCCGTGCCGCTCTCCGGATCCTGCCGTCCGTGCCAGGCCAGATCCAGCCAGGATTCCGCGTTGTCCAACACGGCCAGGGCGTGATCGCCGGCCGCGGCGAGCCGAATATCCATCGATTGTCCGGCCAGCGCGGCCAGGCCGTCCGCCGGCGTCCAGCGCCAGACAATTTTCCCTTGCCGGTCGGCAATCGTCACCTCATACAGGCGTACATAGCCCGGACGGTCCGCGAGACGCAGGCGAAGATGGGTGGTTGCGGCATCGGTCGGCAGGTCTATGCTGCACGTTTGCCATTCGCTACCGATCACGCCCCAGGTCAGCGCGCTTCGCGTGTAATCGAAGTGTGCGGGATCGTCGGCCCAGAACAGGCGGAGGGGAAAGCGATCTCCCGTCCAGGGCTCAGGCAGGACGGCGGGTTCCGGCGGTGGCGCCAGCCTTGCCCGAACCAGCCACTGGTAGCACTGCAGGCGCGGATGGTCGTGCAGCAGGTTGCGCAGCGGCGTTGGCAGCGTTTCGACGCGCAAGTGGAACTCGCTGTCGAGAAAGGGGAGGTTGACGGCGTTCCAGTCCCAGGCGTGCCAGCCGGTTTCCTCCAGGAGGGCGGCAAAGGATTTCCAGGTGAAGAAACGCAGATGGGTGCGGTCGAGGAGGCCTTCCGGACGGTAGCCGAACTCTTCCTGCATCAGTTCGGCAATGACGCCCCCGTAGGCGATGTTCGGTACCGAGATCAGGCAGGCGCCTTCCGGCGTCAGCAGGGTGCGCAGCTCGCGTAGAAGCGGGGCCGGATCGCGCAGGTGTTCGATGACATCCGCGATGACGATCGCGTCGTAGGTGTTTCCGGCAAGGCAGCTGCTCAGGGACAGTGCTTCGAGGTCGCCGACGATCATGCGACGGCACCACGGGCGGGCGTCGTCGGCCATCGCGGGATCCAGCTCGACGGCATCGACGACGCAGCCGAGGGTCTCCTTCAGGTAGCGAGTGAAATAGCCGCCCGCCGGACCAAGTTCGAGCACCGTGCCGCCGGTCGGAATCCAGTGCGCGAGACGCGCCAGGGAATTCCCGGAAGCGGGGTCGAGGAGCCTGTCGTAGCGGTGTGCGGCCACGGTTATTCCTGGGCGGGGGTCAAATCAAAAAGGACGCATGCCGCGTCCGTGAGGTGCCATTGTACCGCAACGGCCCGAGCCACCGGTTCGCAACCCCGGTAAGCCTGCCGGGATTGCGTGATGGTGGCGTCAGGCGCAGGCGACGTTGTCCTGGTCGGCGGTGCCGACCTGCCGGTGCAGCTCGTTGCGCACGGTGTTGCCGATCTGTTCGAGTGTGCAGATCTGGGCAACCAGGCTGCTTTCGACGTGATTCAGTTCGCCGATGCGGTCGTCCAGCGTCTCGGTGGCCTGATGGATGCGCTTGATGCTCTCCAGGCGCCGCTTGAGCTGGATCTGATGCTCGCGCACCTGGGTTTCCATGGGGGCCATCACCGCCTTGAGCCAGGATTCGGCATCGCGATTGGCGCGCTCGAACGCCCGGCGCACCTGCACCGCGACCTCCTCGAAGAACTTCTGCGTGAGATTGTTCTTTTCGTGCGTCAGCAGCTGGAAGGTGGTGTTGAGGTGCGTGTCGCACCATTGCTCGAGCCGGTCGATTTCTTTCTCGTAGCGGATCAGCGAGAAGCCGGTCGGCGTGCCCAGCTTGAGACCGTGTTCGACGGCGAATTTCTTGTAGATGGCTTCCATCATGGCGAGAATTTCGTTGATCTCGCCGGATGACTTGCCAAGATTGGCGCGGGCGGTCAGGAAGAAATTCTTCATCGCATCGGACAGCTGCTTCGAGAAGGTGGCCTCGACCATCGCAGCGCGGGTGTTGTGGGTGAGCGAGCGCAGGGAATCGAGTCCGAGATGGGCGAAGAGATTGTTGGTGAGCTGGGAAAACACGCTGCGCACAGCGTAGTAGCGCTGCAGGCCGGCCTCGAATTCCTCCTTCTCGGTGCGCACCTTGCCCATCATGTATTCGACAACGCCTTTGTTCTTGCCGCGTAGCTCGTTGAGTTCGTTGAGCTGTTCGCGCAGGCCAGCCAGGCGTGATTCGAGCAGGCCGCGCGTACGCATGTAGAGGTCGCCGAATTCCGCCTCCGTGTCGTCGCGGACGATTTCCTGCTTGGCCGGAATGAGTTCCGCCGACAGGGCGTGCTCGAGCGCAGGGAGCCGGCTACGCTCGAGCAGGGCAGGGTCGGCGTTGATCTTGGCGACCAGCGCCTTTTGCGCCGACACCGGAAACACCTGGTTGGAGGGCAGGTCGAGGGTCTGTGCGCAGCTATCGACCTGCTTGTCGATTTCCGCCTCGATTTCCCCGGGGGTCTTCAGTTCGTCCCACAGGCCATCGATCTTGTTCAGGACCACCAGCCGGCCCCTTCGGCGCCCGCCGGGCATGCCGATGTGGTCGCGCCAGATGGTCAGATCCGACTGGGTCACGCCGGTGTCGGCCGCGAGGATGAAAAGCACGGCGTGGGCGTTGGGCAGCAGGGAGAGCGTCAGTTCGGGCTCGGTGCCGATCGCATTGAGGCCGGGGGTGTCGAGGATGACCAGCCCCTGTTGCAGCAGGGGGTGGGGGAAGTTGATCACGGCATGGCGCCAGCGCGGAATCTCGACCATTCCGTCCTCGGCGATGCGGAATGTCGCCGAGGCCTCGTCGCCGGCGGCGAAACCGAGCCTGGCCGCAACCTCGCGATCGACGCGCGTCACCTCGCTGACGTGGCGGAGAGCCTGCTGCATCGCTTCCGGGGAGTCGATGTCGAGCGGCACGACCTGCCACTCGTCCGGAAAGCGCTTGTACTCGCTGATGCTGGCGTTGGTTTCGCGCGTGCCGATGGGAAGCAGTTCGATCGACGGCGGCCGGGCCGGGTCGTACATCAGCTCGGTCGGACACATCGTGGTGCGTCCGGCCGAGGATGGCAGCATCCGGTTGCCGTAGTCGGCGAAGAAGATGGCGTTGATCAGCTCGGATTTGCCACGCGAGAACTCGGCCACGAAAGCGACCTGCAGGCGATCCTCGCGCAGCTTCTCGAGCAGATGGGCGAGGCGGAGTTCGCTTTGCGCATCGTCCAGATCGTTCTCGGCCAGCCAGCCGCGGAAGCTGTCGATGCCCGCCGACAGGTGGCGGCGCCAGTCGCTGTAGGCGGCAAATTGTTGGGCGAGCGTCATGTTCGTGTCCGGTCGAACCAAGGGATGGTCAATGTACCACAAAGGACTGCCGGATCAAGCACATGTCATGATGAATCTGAAGTGGAATCGAGCTGCCTCAATGCTGGCAGCACGGGCAATAGAAGGTTGAGCGGCCGGCCTGGCGGATGCAGCGGATCGGTGCCGCACAGCGCGGGCAGGGCGCGCCGGAGCGGTCATAGACGGCACAGGCCAGCTGGAAGCAGCCGGCGCCGCCGTCGCTGTGCACGTAATCGCGGACGCTGCTGCCACCCAGTTCGATCGAGCGGGCCAGGATGCTCCGGATCGAAACGGCCAGCCGCTGGCAGCGTTCGTGGCCGATGCGCCCGGCGGCGCGCAGCGGCGAGATGCCGGCGTCGAACAGGCTTTCGGCTGCGTAGATGTTGCCGATGCCGACGATCAGGTGGCTGTCCATCAGCAAGGGCTTGATCGGTGTTTCGCGCCGGCGGGTCAGTGCATACAGCCGCTCGCCGTCGAAGGCCGCGTCCAGCGGTTCGATGCCCAGCACGACGAGCAGCGGGTGACGCTCGACATCCGGCCCCTCGTGCCAGAGCACGCACCCGAAGCGGCGGGGGTCGCGCAGACGCAGGACGGTGTGCGCGAACAGCAGGTCGAAATGGTCGTGCTTTCGCGCCGGTGTACCGGGCGGGACGAGGCGCAGGCTGCCCGACATGCCGAGGTGGAGGATCAGCCAGCCCCCCCCTTGGCGGCTGGCAAAATCGAACAACAGGTACTTGCCGCGCCGCACGATGGTTTCCAGCGGCAGGCCCGCGAGGCGTTGCGGCAATCCGGGCGGAATTTCCGCGCGCAGGCGGGGTGTGCGCACCACCGCGCCACGTGCCCGCTGGCCGGGCAGATGGGGAAGCAGGCCCTGGCGGCTGACTTCGACTTCGGGAAGTTCGGGCATTTGCTGCGACCGGCAAAAGTCCATAACATGCTTGGAAACCATTATGACGCATCCGCCTCCAAGCAGGACAACCGTTGCTTCGGGGCTCGCAAGGAAATCATGAAAGCGAAGTACCGCTCCCTTCTGGCCGCCGTGCTGGCGCTGAGCTTCACCGCATCGGCGCAGGCGGATGGCGGCGCGACATCCTCCGTGCCGGCGGCCGCGCCGGCGGTCGAGGGGCGGCAGGCCGTTCTCACCGCCCAGGTCGTCTATCAGGTCCTGCTGGCCGAAATCGCCTTGCAGCGCGGCAACGCCGAGCTGGCGGCGCAGGCCTACGCCGCGTTGGCTCTGCGCACGCGCGATCCGGGCGTGCTCGAGCGCACGGTCGAAGTCGCCGGCCATGCCCGCCGCTTCGATCTGGCGCGCGAGGCCGTGCAGCTATGGCTGCAGGTCGACCCCGAGTCGGCCAAGGCGCAACGGATGATGAGCAGCGTCCTGCTGATGTCCAACCGGCTCGAGGAAATGGCCCCCCACCTGGTGCGCATGCTCGAGCTGGACAAGGCCGCGCTGCCCGAAAACCTGCTCGGGCTCAACCGCATGTTGGCACGCAATCCCGACCGGCAGGCCGTCTTCCGACTGATCGACCGGGTCTGTGCCCCGTTCTTCGGGCTTGCCGAGGCGCATTACGCGGTCGCCATGGCGGCGGCGTCGGCTGGCGAGCAGGCGCGCGCGCGCGCCGAAATCCAGCGCGCACTGGAGTTGCGTCCGGACTGGGAAATGGCGGCGCTGCTGGCGGCCCAGATTGAGGCGCGCGATTCGCCCGCGGCGGGGGTCGATGCGCTGCTGCGCTTTCTGGAAACCAATCCCGAGGCGCGCGATGTCCGTTTGCACCTGGCGCGAGCCCTGATTGCCGAAAAACGCTACCCGGAAGCCCGGATGCATTTCGACCGGCTGCTGCGCGACCATCCGGACAACCCCGAGGTGGTTTATCCGGTGGCCATCCTGGCACTTCAGCAGAACGATATCGCGCGGGCAGAGGTGCAGCTGCGGCACCTGCTGACGCTCGATTTTCCCGACAAAAACGTCGTCTATTTCTATCTTGGCCAGATCGCCGAGGAAGGAAAGCGCCCAGCGGATGCACTGGCGGCCTACGCTCAGGTGGTTGCCGGCGAGCACCGCCTCGCCGCCCGCCTGCGCGGCGCCCGCCTGCTCGGCGAGCTGGGCAAGCTCGAGGAGGCGCGTGCGCATGTCCGGGAAACCCGGGCGATTTCCCCGACCGATCGCGTTCAGCTGATCCTGGCCGAGGCGCAGCTGCTGCGCGACGGCAAGCGCCATCGCGAGGCCTACGAGTTTCTCGAGAAGGCTCTCGGCGAGCAGCCCGCCCAACCGGAGCTCCTGTACGAAACCGCGCTGCTGGCCGAGAAGCTTGGCCAGCTCGATGTGCTCGAGCGGCACCTGCGGCGCCTGATCGAGCTGCAGCCGGACAGCGCTCAGGCCTACAATGCGCTCGGCTACTCGCTGGCCGACCGCAACATCCGCCTGCCTGAGGCGCACGAACTGATCGCCAAGGCCCTGGCCCTGGCGCCCGAGGATCCGTTCATCCTCGACAGCATGGGCTGGGTGCTTTACCGGACGGGCGATCTGGCGGGCGCACTCGCACATCTCGAACGCGCCTATGGTCAGCGGCCGGATCCTGAAATCGCCGCGCATCTCGGCGAAGTGCTCTGGCATCTTGGCCGGCGGGACGAAGCGCGCCGTACCTGGCGCGATGCTGCCGCGCGCAACCCGGACAACGAAGTGTTGAGCGAGGCGCTCAGGAAATTCAGCGACTGACCGTGCCCGCTCCTTCATTCTCCCCGGAGATGGCGCGGGGTCGCCGCAGGCTCCTGGGCGTGCTGTCCCTCGCTGCGTGCGGCGCCGTCCTCGGTGGCTGCGCCGCCCTGCCGACGGCGGGAACCGGCGGGGCCATGCCGGCCCGCGCGGCACTCGACCGCTTCACGCTTTCCGCCCGCTTTACCCTGCGCCATGAAGAACGCAGCTATGCCGGCCTGCTCGCCTGGCGGCACCTGCCCGGAAGCGACGAGCTGATGCTGGCGTCGCCGCTCGGCCAGGGATTGGCGGAGGTGCGCAGCGAGGCGGGCAGTGCGCGGTTGATTGCCAGCGATGGCACGACGCGCCAGGCCGCGGACGTCTCCACGCTGCTGCACGAGGCGCTCGGCTTTCCGTTGCCGGTCGCGCAATTGGCCGACTGGCTGCTCGGGCGGATCGATCCGCAGCGCGGTCGCGTGACGAGCGATGCGCTCGGGCGTCCGGTGCGCGCCGTTCTGGAGGGGTGGCAGGTCGGCTACGAATATCCCGACGAAGATCCGCAGGCCCTGCCGCAGGGACTGCGGATCGAAGGGGCCGACGGATTCGACCTGCGCCTGCGCATCGACGACTGGGGCGTGGCGGAGAGCGGGAGCGCGGGAACGGGGGGCGGCGATGAGTGACCCGGCGCGGGCAGTCTGGACCTGGGAGAGCGCCTACCCGGCGCCGGCCAAGCTCAACCTCTTCCTGCACGTCGTCGGACGGCGTGCCGATGGCTACCATCTGCTGCAGACCCTCTTCCGCTTCGTCGGGCACGGCGATGTCCTGCGTTTCGCGCCGCGCACGGATGGCGAGGTGCGGCTGCTGCGCGCCCTGCCCGGGGTTCCTCCCGAGCGCGACCTGACGGTGCGTGCGGCGCGCCTGTTGCAGCAGGCGACGGGATGTCGGCAGGGCGTCGACATCGCGGTCGACAAGCGCCTGCCGATGGGAGGCGGGCTGGGCGGCGGCAGTTCGGACGCAGCCACCGTGCTGCTTGCCCTCAATCACCTCTGGGGGCTGGGACTGTCCCGGCAGCGCCTGCAGGAGCTCGGCCTGACGCTGGGCGCCGACGTTCCGGTCTTCGTGTTCGGCGAGAATGCCTTCGCCGAAGGCGTCGGCGAGGCCCTGCGGGCCGTCAGCCTGCCACCGGCCTGGTATGTCGTCCTCGAACCCCCGGTCGAGGTGCCCACCGCAGCCATCTTCTCCGCTCCGGAACTGCGGCGCGACACCCCCCCCATTGCATTTGCCGATCTGCCGCTGCGGCCCGGCCAGGGGCATAACGATCTGCAAGCGGTCGCCGTTGCCCGCAACCCGCAGGTCGCCGAACATCTCGACTGGCTGGCCGGGCACGCGGCGGAGGCCGACCGGGTGTGCATGAGCGGCTCGGGGGCCTGCGTGTTCGCCGAATTTTCCGGGCACGCCGCCGCCGCCGCCCTGCTGCACCGCCTGCCGCCGGGCATGCGTGGCTGGCTGGCGCAGGGTCTGGCGGCGCATCCCCTGCGCGGACTGGCCACCTGAGCGAAGCCGAGCACGGGAATTTCCCGCCCGGTTTTTCCAGCGGCTGGTTTTTTAAAAATTTTTGCTGTATCATGCGCGCCTCGTTCGCTGGTGAAAGCCGGCGGACGCGAGTTGGGGAGTCGCCAAGTTGGTCAAGGCACCGGATTTTGATTCCGGCATTCGAAGGTTCGAATCCTTCTTCCCCAGCCACCCGAATTCTCCACGAGCCGGGCAGGTAGATCCTACCTGCCCGCGTTGCTTTTTACGGCGCAGGAGATCCGCGCCACAGGATGCTCGACATGGCCTATGACAGCCTGATGGTATTCTCCGGCAACGCCACGCCGAAGCTGGCCGCCGATATCGCCAAACGCCTGAACATCTCGCTCGGCCGCGCCAACGTCGGCCGCTTCTCCGACGGCGAGGTCAGCGTCGAGATCCACGAGCATGTCCGGGGCAAGGACGTGTTCGTCCTGCAATCCACCTGCGCGCCGTCGAACGAGAACCTGATGGAGCTGCTGGTCATGGTCGACGCGCTGAAACGCGCCTCGGCCGGCCGCATCACCGCCGCCATCCCGTATTTCGGCTACGCCCGCCAGGATCGCCGCTCGCGTTCGTCGCGGGTGCCGATCGCCGCCAAGCTGGTCGCCAACATGCTCGTCGCCTCCGGCGTGGACCGCGTGCTCACCATGGACCTGCACGCCGAGCAGATCCAGGGCTTCTTCGACATCCCGGTCGACAACATCTACGCGCTGCCGATCCTGCTGGCCGACGTGTGGAAGCAGAATTTCGACGACCTGATGGTCGTCTCGCCCGACGTCGGCGGCGTGGTGCGCGCCCGTGCGCTGGCCAAGCGCCTCGAGTGCGATCTGGCGATCATCGACAAGCGTCGTCCGAAGGCCAACGTTTCCGAGGTGATGAACATCATCGGCGAGGTCGAGGGGCGCACCTGCGTGCTGATGGACGACATGGTCGATACCGCCGGCACGCTGTGCAAGGCCGCCTCGGCGCTCAAGGCCAACGGCGCCAAGCGGGTGCTCGCCTACTGCACGCACCCGGTGCTGTCGGGCGCCGCCGTCGAGCGCATCAACGCCTCGGACCTCGACGAGCTGGTGGTCACCGACACCATCCCGCTGCGCCCCGAAGCGCAGCAGTGCCAGCGCATCCGCCAGCTGTCGGTGGCCGACGTGATGGCCGAGACGATCCGCCGCATCAGCAACGAGGACTCGGTTTCCTCGCTGTTCATCGAGTGAGTCGCGCACGGCCCGCACGGATCGCAACCCTTTTCTCAACCCCCCGTCTGGTCGCGGACGGGGTCTAGCATCAACCAGGAGCTGTCATGAAATTTGAAATCAACGCGCAGAAGCGCACCGTGCAGGGGTCCGGAGCGAGCCGCCGCCTGCGCCGCGCCAGCAAGGTCCCGGCCATCGTCTACGGTGGCGCCGCCGCCCCGCAGGCGATCGAACTCGATCACAACACCATCCTGCTCTCGCTGAAGAAGGAAGCCTTCCATTCCTCCGTGCTGACGCTGAACATCGACGGTACCGCCGAAGCGGTCCTGCTGCGCGATGCCCAGGTGCACCCCTACAAGGCGCAGGTCCTGCACGTTGACTTCCAGCGCGTCGACCCCAACCAGCCGATCCACCAGAAGGTGCCGCTGCACTTCATCAACGCCGACGTCGCCCCCGGCGTCAAGCTGAGCGGCGGTTCCGTCTCGCACGTGATGAACGAAATCGACGTGGCCTGCCTGCCCAAGGATCTGCCCGAGTTCATCGAGGTCGATCTCAAGGATCTGGCCGCCGGCCAGTCGATCCACGTCTCCCAGCTTGCGCTGCCGGCCGGTGTCAAGGCCGTGGTGCATGGCGACGACGGCGTGGTTGCCCTGATCCAGGCCAAGAAGGGCGCCGCCGCCAGCGAAGGCGAATCCGCCTGAGCCTAGCCGGCCCGCCGACAGGCCGCCGCCTGGCACAGCGTGCCCGCGGCGGCCTGTTTTCTTTGAGTGACCGCCCGTCATGACCGCACTCCGCCTGATCGTCGGCCTCGGCAACCCCGGCGCCGAGTACGAGGACACCCGCCACAACGTCGGTTTCTGGTTCGTCGACCGCCTGGCGCGCGAGTTGAAGACGACACTCGCCCCGCAGGGCAAGTTCCACGGCCAGGTCGGCCGCAGCGGCGAGCTCTGGCTGCTGCAGCCGATGACCTTCATGAACCGCTCCGGACAGGCGGTTGCCGCCCTCGCGCGCTTCTACCGGATCGCGCCCGAGGAAATCCTCGTCGTGCACGACGAGCTCGACCTGCCGCCGGGTGGCATCCGCCTCAAGCGGGGCGGCGGCAATGGCGGCCACAATGGCCTGAAGGACATCCAGTCGCACCTGTCCACCCCCGACTTCTGGCGCTTGCGCCTGGGCATCGGCCATCCCGGCGACCGCAACGTGGTTGCCGATTACGTGCTGAAGGCGCCCCGCCGCGAGGAGCAGGAATGCATCGACCGGGCGCTCGACCGTTGCCTGCTCGCCTGGCCGCGCCTGGCCGCCGGCGAGCACGCCGCCGCCCAGCAGCAGCTGCACGGCAAGACCCCCTAGACCTTTCAGGAATACGACCATGAGCCTCAAGTGCGGTATCGTCGGCCTGCCCAATGTCGGCAAGTCCACCCTCTTCAACGCCCTGACCAAGGCGGGCATCGAAGCCGCCAACTACCCGTTCTGCACCATCGAGCCGAACGTCGGCATCGTCGAGGTGCCCGATCCCAGGCTCGTTCAGCTCGCGGAAATCGTCAAGCCGCAGAAGGTCCAGCCGGCCATCGTCGAATTCGTGGACATCGCCGGGCTGGTCGCCGGCGCCTCGAAAGGCGAGGGGCTCGGCAACCAGTTCCTGGCCAACATCCGCGAAACCGACGCCATCGTCCATGTCGTGCGCTGCTTCGCCGACGACAACGTGGTGCATGTCTCGGGCAGCGTCGACCCGATCCGCGACATCGAGGTGATCGACACCGAACTCGCCCTCGCCGATCTCGGCACCGTGGAAAAGGCCATCAACCGCTACAAGCGTCCGGCCGCTTCCGGCGACAAGGAAGCGAAGATCCTCGTCGCGGTGCTCGAGAAATGCCTGGCCCAGCTCAACGAAGCAAAACCGGTGCGCGCGCTCGACCTGAGCCGGGAGGAGTGGGCCAGCCTCAAGCCCTTCTGCCTGATTACCGCCAAGCCGGTGCTGTATGCCGCCAACGTCGCCGAGGATGGCTTCGAGAACAACCCGCACCTCGATGCCGTGCGGAGCCATGCCGCGGCCGAGGGCGCCGAGGTGGTCGCCCTGTGCGCGGCCATCGAGGCGGAAATCGCCGACCTCGAGGACGCCGACAAGAAGGAATTCCTTGCCTCGATGGGGCTCGAGGAGCCCGGCCTCGATCGCCTGATCCGGGCCGGCTACACCCTGCTCGGCCTGCAGACCTATTTCACCGCCGGCGTCAAGGAAGTGCGCGCCTGGACGATCCACAAGGGCGATACCGCGCCGCAGGCCGCCGGTGTCATCCACACCGACTTCGAGCGCGGCTTCATCCGCGCCCAGACGATCGCCTTCGAGGATTTCATCGCCTTCAAGGGCGAACAGGGTGCCAAGGAAGCCGGCAAGATGCGCGCCGAAGGCAAGGAATACGTCGTCAAGGATGGCGACGTGCTGAACTTCCTGTTCAACGTCTAACTCTGGACTGTTGCATCGCGGGGTCTCAGAAGACCTCAAAAAACCCGCATCTCCCTGTGAATGCGGGTTTTTTTACGCCTTGTTTGTCTCATCCCATGTCTTCCTGTCACAAGAAAAAGCGGGTACGCTAGTGGGTACGACCTTTTTATACCCACTTCAAAAAGCGGGTATGAGGTTCAGGACAGAGAGAACCCATGCTGAACGACACCCAATGCCGCACCGCCAAGCCCAAAGCCAAGCCGTACAAGCTCTCGGACGACAAGGGTCTGCACCTAGAGGTGAAGCCCAACGGAGTGAAAGCGTGGCGATACCGCTTCAAGCTTGAAAAAGATGGTCAACTGAAGGAGAGCGTTTTCGCCATCGGCGAGTACGTCAGCGCACCAGCTGGCGAATCCGCAGAGGAAGCTGTGGCGCGACGTGCTGGTGGGCGCTTCACCTTGGCAGAAGCACGAGAAGAGAGGGTCAAAGCCCGCGCCTTGGTCAAGCAAGGCATCAACCCCGCCCATCAACGTCAGCTCGACAAAATCAAGCGGGTACAGCAGAGTGCGACCACCTTCGAGTCGGTAGCCCGCGAGTGGGTATCCATGAAGGACTGGGAGGAGGTGACCAAGAAGCGCCGCCTCGACATGCTGCAGCGCGTCGTTTTCCCAAAAATCGGTATGTTGCCGATCAAGCAGGTTACCCCCGCACACGTCTTGGATGTGCTGAAAACCGCCCAAAAGAAGAACGGACCATCCGTCGCCGCTGAAGCCAAACGCACCATGGCTGGTGTCTTCGATCTTGCTGTGTCCACGCTGCGGGCCGACAGCGATCCCGTCTATCCTGTGCGTAGGGCCTTGCCTACCAACAAGACCCAACACAAGCGCCCACTCACCACCGACGAAATCGGTCAGTTGCTGCGTGACCTCGCCAGCCACGGTGCGCGGCATGAAACCATGGGTGCGTTTCGTTTGATGTGGTGGACGCTTTGCCGCCCGAGTGAGGCGGTGGAGGCCAAGTGGTCAGAATTTGACTTGGACGCAGCGGCATGGCGAATTCCTGCCGAACGCATGAAGAAGCGCAAGGAGCACGTCGTTCCCTTGCCTACGCAAGCAGTTGACATGTTGCGTGGCCTGCACGGGGTAACCGGCCACTGGGAACATGTGTTCCCCGGCAGAGACGACAGGCGCAAGCCCATGAGCGTTGCTTCGTTCAGGCAAATGCTCAACGTCTTGGGCTGGGCGGGCAAATACAGCCCTCACGCTACCCGTACAACCGGCAGCACTCGCCTGAATGAAATGGGGTACTCACCAGACTGGATTGAGCGGCAGCTCGCGCACGTTGAACCGAATGCTGTCCGACGCACGTACAACCATGCTGACTATCTGACCGATCGAACCAAGATGATGCAGCAGTGGGCTGACATGCTTGATGCTTGGCAGAAAGGCGGTGAAGTTGTACCGATTGGAAAGCTCCACCAGGCCTCGAAGACCGCTGCCAGGGCTTGATTCCACTATGCTTCGTCGTCTTTGGGCAGCACATCGGGATAGTTCAGGTTGGCCTCAATGGTGTCCCCAATCCACGTCAGGCACTCGGTCATGTCAATGACCTGATCAACCTCCTCGCCAGCATCCGACTTCGGCGATTCCCCGGCCCCCAAGTGATCGTCATTGCTTGCTTGACCGTGACCCTGTTTTACATCAGCGACTACCAGCACCAGCCCTGGCCGTGCCGCAGAAGATCTCAACACTGCCTGATGGTTTTCAAGGCCGTGCAGGATGTGGTGCAAGCCATCGATGGCTTCGGTCACCGTTGCTGCCACCTCTGAGGCCCAGGTTTGCAACTCGGAAATCAATGTGGTGGGCGGAATCAACAAGCTGTCCTCCACCTCTTTGGTGCCTGTGAACACGGAGGCATTGTTGACCTTCCAGCCCTTGGCGGTCATCTGTGGGGCCAGTTGCTCGAAGCAATCGGCGGTCAATGCCTGATCGGTCGTGATGGACCAACTTCATGCGTGGACGCTGTCGCCGGCAACACAAGATCTGGAGTTGTCGATCAGGGTGCGTTTAAACGCTACGGGAACGCAGAGCTACACCGAGCCGCTATCCTGATGCACCAAGGCTCCATTCTTGGAGCCTTTCTTGACCTGATACATCGCCTGATCGGCATGCTCGCTGAGCACCTCGATGGTCGTTCCATGCTGAGGGTAGAGCGCGATACCGACACTAATGGAAATTCGTGCTTCGCCACCCGCAGGCAAGGGGATTGGTCGGCGGACCTCCGAGATGAACAGGCTGGCCTTTTTGAGCGCCTCCTGTTCGTCGCTGACGTGTTGCAGCAAGGCCACGTACTCATCGCCTCCCACCCTGGCGAGCGTGTCGGAGGCACGGATGCAACGCAGGAGACGGCGGGCCACGGTCTTTAGCACTACATCCCCCGCTTCGTGGCCATGGGTGTCGTTGACCGACTTGAACCCATCCAGATCCATGAACAGCACAGCCAGATGCGTGTTCTCGCGCTCTGCCAATGCAAGCGCCTGCTGTATGCGGTCACCGAGTAAGACCCGGTTGGGTAGATCGGTCAATACGTCATGATGCGCTCGATGGTGATAGGTATCCAGCTCCTGTCTGGACCGGCTGATGTCCTGATGGGTACCGTACATGATGAGAGGCTTGCCATCCCGATCCCATTTCCCCACCTTCCCGCGGTCCAGCACCCAGATCCAGTGCCCATCCTTGTGGCGCATCCTGGCCTCACACTCGTAGAACGGTAACTCCCCCGCCAAGTGCTGCTTGAGCAGCTGTTCTGACTTTTGCAGATCTTCCGGATGCGTGAGCTTTGCCCAGGTGACGATGGAGATCGGCTCAAGCTCTTGGAGCTTGTATCCAACGATCCTCGCCCATTCCTCATTGAAGACGGTTTCACCGCTCTGGACATTCCACTCCCAGGTGCCGACCCGGGTGCCTTCAAGAATGGCACTCAATCGAGACCTCTCCAGAGACAGGTCTTCTGTCATCGCGCGGGCCGCCGCTTCTGCCCGGGACCGACCCGACACCAGCAAAAACATCAGCCCAGCCAGCATGGCACTGAGCAAGACACCGGTTACCGCGATCACGATCGGTAGCCCTCTGTCCACCCGTTGCAGAAGGCTCGTGCTGCCATGCACGCGGACGGTCCAGGTTTGTCCCATCATGCGCAGCCGATGCACCGATTCAAACCCTGGACGGATATCGGTACGCCCTGAACTGCCAAAGTGAGTTCGTGTCGCTTCAACCATCTCTTCGCCGTCGAAGATGTCGATGATCAGGTCACGCTCCTGCTCTCCGAGGAGACCCTGCAGGAAGTCTGTCATGCGAAACGGTGCATAGACCCAGCCGCGCAGTTGTTCCCGGCGCTCTGCTACGGTTGCCGCTGGCTGGTCAGTAGCGTAGATCGCCTGGTAGATCAGGAACCCCGACTGCTCCTGAACCCCCGTTTCCTGCTGGAGACGCACATGCCCCGAAAGCGCGATGGCACCCGTATCTACCGAGCGCTGCATGGCCTCGCGCCGCACGGGTTCTGAATACATGTCGAAGCCGAAGGCACGCAGGTTGCGTCCCAAAAACGGCTCCAGATACACGATCGAGGAATACAGGTCTCGTTGGCCTGCTGGTTGCACCGTGTAAGAGGGAAAGCCTTCGGCGCGGACCTGATCGATGTGGGTTTGCAGATCGGCAGGCCGGATGGCCCTGGCGAAGCCCACGCCTTGGATGCCAGGCAGGTACTGGTCCAGAGCCTGGCGATCGGAATACCTTCGGAAATCTTCACGTCCGACATCATCATGCACATCAAAGAACCCGGCCGTGCCCCGCAGGACCTGCTGGTAGGTGGCCATGCGGTTCTCGATGCGCTCAGCAGCCTCCCGGGCGCGGAAGTCGAAGTAGACCTGTTGTCGTTGATCGACGGACTCGACGATGAGTTGGTAAAGCACTACGGTGGAGCACAGGCCGATCAAAAAAACCACAAGAGGGATTAGCCTCGGCGACAGTCGGCATGGTTTGCCAGAGGGGATCATTCGCTATGCCGTCTTGTTGATTTCCCAAAGTTTAAACGCTACCGGTTTATCGCCCATATCACTTTGATGAGGGTCAATCGGAACAAAGTCTGACGCATAGTCATAGGGTAAAGGGCCACACTCAAGCCAGCACCGCCACCCCGACCACGTTGCCACGCCCGTACTGCGCCTCAAGCAGTTGCCGCGCATGAATTGGATTGCTGGCCGCCACCTGTGCCCACACCGTCATCATGCTGGCACCCGATGGGCTGTGAACCCGCACCCTTGCCTTGTATGTGTTCACAGCCGTCCCTCACTTCTTCTTGAAGCCTGCACGGACAGCACCACTGGCCGCTTCGATCTGCGCATCAAGCTCGCCAGTCAAGATGGCCTCACGCACGGCCAACAGCGTGTCAACGAGGTTGTCGATGCTGCCCACCTCGATGGCATTCTTGCCCTTGGCGATCTCAATAGGCTTTGAGCCATACCTCACGTCGTGCCGGACGGCGTATAGATCGTCGCTGTCCGGCCGCCCTGCTGCTTGCCCTGGTACATCGCCTGGTCGGCGTGCTGCAGCAGGTCTTCGGCGCTGCCGCCGTGCGCCGGGTAGAGGCTGATGCCGACGCTGCCGCCGATCTGGTGCCGCTGGCCGTCGATGTCGATCGGTTCGGCGATGCGGGCGATGATTTTCTCGGCCACCTGGAGGGCGTCGCCGGTCGTGCTGACCGCCGTCAGCAGCACGACGAACTCGTCGCCGCCGATGCGCGCCACCGTGTCGGCCGCGCGCACGCAGTTGCGCAGCCGTTCGCCGGTGGCTTCCAGCACGCGGTCGCCGATGGCGTGGCCGAAGGTGTCGTTGATCGGCTTGAAGCGATCGAGGTCGATGAGCAGCAGCGCGAGCTGCCCTTCCTCGCGGCGGGCGGTGCGGATTGCCTGACCGATGCGGTCTTCCAGCAGGCGCCGGTTGGGCAGTCCGGTCAGCGAGTCGTGGTAGGCGAGATGGCGGAAGCGCGCCTCGGTCTCCAGGCGCGAAGTGATGTCGCTGGCGGTGCCGTGATAGCCGACGAACTGCCCGTCGGCATCGAACATCGGGTTGCCGCTGATGCTGTACCACAGGACCCGTCCCGAATGACTGCCCAGCTGGTAGATGAAATCGCGGAACGGTTCGTGCCGGTTCAGTGTTTCGATGTGTTCCTTCCAGCGTGCCTCGGGCACGCCGACCAGCCCGGCGATTTCCCAGCGGGTCCGGCCGATCAGCTGGTCGATCGGAATGTTCGCCATGATTTCCGGCGAGCCGTCGAAGTGGGTGTAGCGGAATTGCGCGTCCTGCTCCCAGTAGAGGTCGGAGGAGAGGCGGACGAGGTCGCGGAAGCGTGCCTCGCTGACGGCCAGGGCGGCCTCTGCTGCGCGCTTGGCGGTGACGTCGGAGACGATCCAGACCGTGCCGGCGCGCAGGTTGTCCGGGTCGACGGCCATGCCGGTGACCTCGCCCCAGAACAGGGTGTCGTCGGCGCGGCGCAATTGCAGGGCCTGCTGGTAGGGGTGGCCGCGCGCGATCACCGGCAGGGAGTCGGCGACCAGGCGCTTCCATTGCTCGCGGTCCGGGTGCCAGTGCCAGGGCGCCATGCCGCGCATGGCGTCGAGCGGGTAGCCGAGCAGTTCGGCGAAGCGGCGGTTGCAATCGACGACGTAGTCCGGCTTGGGGTGCAGGAGCACGATGCCTTCGCCCGCCGATTCGAAGATGACCCGCTGCTGCTGCAGCAGGTCCTCGCTCTGGAGGCGGTTGCGCAGGGCGGTGACCAGCGTCCGGTGGTGCACCCGGAAGGAGGTCAGGGCGAGCAGGCACATGGCGAGGACGCCGCCGCCGAGCAGGAAGGTGATCTGGTCGTCGAGGGTCAGCAGCCGTGCGACGAGAGGCAGCGCAAGCATCGTCGCAAAGGCGGCGAAGGCGAGGCGGCTGGCGACCAGCGTGCTGCTGCTGACGAGCAGCACGCAGAAGAGGATGGCGGTCAGGGCGAACAGCCGGGTGTGCTCGGGGTCGTCCATCGGCAGCCAGACGGCGAGTCCCCAGAGCAGGCCGGTGATTGCCGTGAGGAGGGCATAGCGCCGCTCATGGCGGGCGGCGGGCATTTCCCGCGCCTCCTTCAGCAGCGGCAGCAGGCGCCGGGCGAGCACGATGCGCCAGGCGGCCACCGCCAGCATGGCGGCGAGCCAGGGAGCCAGGACGTGTGTCGGAACGAAGTCCCGTAGCCAGATCGATACCAGGATGGCGCCGATGCCGACCGAAAAACTCGCGGAGGCGGCCAGCGACATCAGGTGCCGCAGGCAGTCGGTCTGCGCGCGCGCGTCCGGGCCGTGCGCTGCGGCAGCGGGGTGATCGGGCGGGTCATTTCGTCGCGGCAGCATCTCCTCCGGCCTTTCTGCGTTATTTTTATGGTTTATCGGTTCGAGTATCGCCGGATCGGACCGCGTTGACCAGATGTCCGGCGGTGCGGGCGACGCTTCGTCGAAGCGTGCGCGCTAAAGTTTTTACCGGTCCTTCCGTTCTTTTCGCAGTGCCGCCGCGCCCGTCTCCAAGGAAAATCACCCATGCTTATCCGACCGCTCGTCGCCTGCCTGCTGGCGGCGCTTCCCATCGTGGCGCCGGCGGCCACCTGGCAGACCCTGTCCGCCGAGGCCGGACGGCGGGTGGAAATCGACCGGGACAGCATCCAGAAGGGCGCCGATGGCAAGGCGACCGCGCTCGGCCGCATCGTCCTCGACAAGCCGATCAGCGACGCCCGCACCTCGTCTTCCTACCGGATCATCGAGGCGCTGAGCCGTTACGACTGCGGCGCGCGGTCCTACAGCACGATCAAGCGCACCTATTTCCAGGCGCCGGGCGAGGTGTTGCGTGAAGAAGAGATCAAGGTGCCGATCGAGATGCCGGTACGTTCCGGCTCGCTCGACGACAAGCTGTTGCGCGAGGTTTGCCGGCCGCGCCCCGGCGGAGAGTCGCAACGCGCGGCCAGCCAGGCCGCGACCAAGGCCAGCGAGGTCGCCGACGATCTGCGCAAGGCCAACGAGGCGATGATCCGCAAGGAGGTCAGCAAGGAAGTGCGCCGCGCCACCCTGCCGATGGCGGCGGGGCCAACCGAGGGCAAGGCGCGTGCCGAAAAGCCCGCCGCGCCCGCACCGGCGCCAATCGCCCCCCGTCCCGCGCAGCCGGCGCCGGTCGCGGCGCCACGCGCCCGACCGCAACCGGCAGCAGCGCCGGCGCCGCGTGCGCCGGTGGCGTGGAGCTACGAGGGCGAGGGCGGGCCGGACCACTGGGGGCGGTTGAAACCGGAATATGCCACCTGCGCGGAGGGACGGCGACAGTCGCCGATCGACATCCGCGACGGCATCCGCGTCGACCTCGAGCCGCTCGTCTTCAATTACCGGCCCTCGCCGTTCCGCATCATCGATACTGGACGCACCCTCCAGGTCGCCGTCAGCGGCAGCAGCTTCACCCTGCTCGGCGAGCGCTACGAACTGGTGCACCTCGAATTCCACCGCACCGCCGAGATCCGTATCGACGGCAAGACCTTCGACATGAGCGCGCACTTCGTGCACAAATCCGCCGAGGGGCGGATCGCCATCGTTGCGGTGCAGTTCGAGAAGGGCCGGGAGCACCCGCTCGTCCAGATGATCTGGAACTACCTGCCGCTAGAGCGCAACAGTCCGGTGTCGCCGCCCGGGTTGGTGCTCGATGTGACCCAGCTGCTGCCGGAAAGGACGCCGTACTATACCTTCATGGGTTCGCTGACCACGCCGCCCTGCACCGAGGGGGTGCTCTGGCTGGTCCTCAAGCAGCCGGTCATGCTGTCGGCCGAGCAGATCGCGATTTTTTCCCGCCTGTACCGGGACAACGCCCGGCCGGTGCAGCCCACCTTCGGCCGCCTGATCAAGGAATCCCGCTGAACGCCGGGGCGGGGACGCGGCTCGCCTCCGCCGCGCTCCGCTCGCGGCTTGCCGTCAGGAAGCGGGCCAGCCGCGGATCGAGCGAATAGGCGACATTGAAACGCAGCCAGGGGGAGGGCTGCATCTGCGGGCGGAAGATGCTGCCCGGAGCGAGCATGATCCCCGCCGTGGCGGCTTCGCCGGCCAGCCGGGCCGCGTCGCTGACCTCGGGCGCCTCGGCCCAGATGAACATCCCGCCGCGCGGCTCCGCGTAGATTCGCATGCCGTTGCGCTCGAGCAGGCGCAGCGTGCGGTCGGTGGCCTGCGCCAGCCGCTCGTGGACGCGCTCCATCAGCTTGCGGTAATGCCCTTCGGTCAGCATCAGGTAGACGAGGCGCTCCGAGAATTCCGAGGTCGAGACGCTGCTGACGATCTTCACATCGGTCAGTGCGGCCGCCAGATCCGGATCGCAGGCGAGATAGCCGACGCGCAGGCTGGCCGACAGCGTTTTCGAGAAGCTGCCCACGTAGATCACGCGGCGCAGCTGGTCGAGTTGCGCCAGCCGGGTTGCCGGTCCGGGGTGGAAATCGGCATAAGTGTCATCCTCGACGAGCAGGAAATCGTGCTTTTCCGCCAGCTGCAGCACACGGAAGGCGATCGCCGGCGAGAGGTTCCCGGCGGTCGGGTTGTGCAGGACCGAGTGCGTGAAGAAGGCCTTGGGCCGGTGCTCGGCGAGCAGGGCCTCGAGGGCATCGGTGTCCGGTCCGTCCGGGGTGCGCGGCACGCCGACCAGGTGGACGCCGTACAGGCGCAGGTTGGCGAACAGGTTCCAGTACCCCGGATCGTCGACGAAAACGCAGTCGCCGGCCTTGAGCAGGTAGCGGGCAATGATGTCGAGCGCCTGGGTGGCGCCGTGGGTCAGGACGATCTGGCTGGCACGCGCACCGATGCCCAGCCCGGCCAAGCGTAGCGGGATCTGCTCGCGCAGCGGACGATAGCCCTGCGGCGTACCGTAGCTGATCACCTTGGTGTCGGCCCGCCGCGCCAGGGTGCGGATGTTGCGGCGCACGCCCGCCTCGTCGAGCCACTCGGGCGGCAGCCAGCCGACACCCACTTTCAGCCGGTCGCTGGTGTCGTCGAGACTCTGGTGAAGGACACCGGCGTTGTCGAAGGCGCGTTCGATCTCGCCACTGCGCTGCTCGATGGCCGGTGCGCCATGGCGCGTCGCCACGTAGAAGCCGGATCCGCGCCGCGAGTGCAGGTAACCGAGGGCAACCAGCCGGTCGTACGCCTCGACGACGGTGAACCGGCTGATTTCGTGCCGCTCGGCGAACCCGCGGATCGGGGGCAGGCGCATGCCCGGCCGCAGCAGGCGGTCGTCGATACGGCTGCGGATGCCGTTGACGATCTGGTCGACCAATGGCAGGGCCGTCTCGGACCCGGTGTCGAGACTCAGTTGCAGCATGGCGGTGCTCCGGTGATTGGTGCGATGGCTGGACTGTACCGGGGATCTCGCCGGTACAGTCCAGCCATCGCCGGTCAGATTGTGTCTATGGTGTTGTCAAAGTGTCCAGTATTGTCCGGATTCGATCAACCCCATCGCAACGGGAGGCTGCCATGTCCGGATCATCCGCCCGCCAGCGGCGCTCGCTGGCTTTCCCGCGTTTATTGACGACGCTTCTGCTGTTGCCGCTGCTGGCTGCCTGCTTGCCGGCAGACGGAACGATTCCGCGCCAGATTTCGGTCGAGTGGCCGGAGAAGCGCCTGGCCTTCATCGCCGATGAACGGCTGGGCAGTGTCCGCGCCTTCCGCATCGGAGGCGGTGCGCCGGTTCTGGTGGCCCAGAGCACGCCGCGTGCCCGCACCGCGGTACGCGATCTGGCGCTCGATGCGCGGCGCGGCGAACTCTGGGTGCTCGGACGCGACAGTGTCGATGTGCATGCCGCCGAAACACTGGCGCAGCGCTGGCGCATTCCGCTCGAGGCCCGCGATGTGGCTCGTTTGCGCCTGGGGGCCGACGGCATTGAGCTGCATGCCGCCAGCGGCGTGCTGCTCGGCAGGATCGACATGCGGACGCGTGTCGCCGTCTGGCGCCCGGCCTGGCAGGTGCGCGCCGGTTGATGAGCGGCCGGGAGTGGGGAGAGATCGTGTGATTGACTGGCGGCGGGCCGCTCTGTACATTACTGACCGACCAGTCAGTACGAGCCCCTCCCATGTCTTCTGTCTCCACTCCCGCCGCTTCCTCCGCGCCGTCCCCGCTTGCCCCACCCCGTCGCCGGCGCAAGGATGCGCGTCCGTCCGAGCTCACCGCCGCCGCGCTCGAACTGTTCGTCGACAAGGGTTA
>JAPKHL010000034.1 GCA_026646875.1 Rhodocyclaceae bacterium
CCCATCGTCCCCTCGACCTCGGGATGCCCGCGATGGCCGATCATCACGATCTCGCGGCCGTCGCGCTGCATCCGGCCAACCTCGAGATGCACCTTGGTGACCAGCGGGCAGGTGGCGTCGAACACCTTCAACCCGCGCTGTCCGGCCTCCTCGCGTACAGCCTGCGAGACGCCGTGCGCGCTGAAGATCACGGTAGCGCCGGCGGGCACCTCGGCCAGCTCGTCGACGAAGATCGCCCCCTTGGCGCGCAGGTCGTCGCAGACGTATTTGTTGTGCACCACTTCGTGGCGCACGTAGATCGGGGCTCCGAATTTCTCGAGGGCGCGCTCGACGATGGCAATGGCGCGCTCGACGCCGGCACAGAAGCCGCGTGGATTGGCGAGGAGGATGTTCATGGCTCAGAGGATTCCGATGATCTCGACTTCGAAGCGCACCGGCTGGCCCGCCAGCGGGTGGTTGAAATCGAAGACGGCGGTGGTGTCGGTCAGCTCGCGCAGCAGTCCGGCAAAGCCGCCCTGGGTGCCGGGCATGCCGCCATCCGGTGCAGCGAATTCCACCAGCGCGTTCTCCTTCAGCTCGAGGTCGGCAGGCAGCGCGCTGCGCGCGATGCGCTCGACCAGGCGGGGGTTGTGCGGACCAAAGGCGTCCTCGGCCTCGAGTTCGAAGACATGCCGCTCGCCGACGCCGAGGCCGAGCAGGCAGTGCTCAAGGGTCGCCGCCAGCTGCCCCCCACCCATCTGCAGGGTCGCCGGGCTCATGTCGAAGGTGCTGACGTGCTCGGTGCCATCGAGCGCACAGAGGCGGTAGTGCAGGGTCAGGAAGCTGTCCGGCCGGACCGTCGGCGGGGTCGTGTCGCTTGCATTGCTCATGCGCTGTATCTCTCTTCCTTCCAGGGATCGGCGTCGTTGTGGTAGCCGCGCGCCTCCCAGTAACCGGGCCGGTCCTCGACGTGGAACTCAAGGGCGCTCAGCCATTTGGCGCTCTTCCAGCCATAGCGCGCCGGCACCAGCAGGCGCACCGGACCGCCGTGCGCATCGGCCAGCGGAGCGCCGTCGAAGCCGTGCGCCACCAGCACGTCGTCGTCGAGCAGCGCGGCGAGCGGCAGGTTGGTGGTATACCCGTCGCTCCCGTGCGCGGTGACGAAGCGGGCATCCGGTAACGGTCCGGCCAGGGCGAGCACATCGCGCGCGCGCACGCCCTCCCAGTCCATGTCGAGCTGCGACCAGGTGGTAACGCAATGGACATCGCAACGCTGGCGCACCTGCGGCAGCGCCATCAGCGCCGCCCAGTCGAGAGTGAGCGGCCGCGCGACCCGGCCCTGCAGCGCGAGACGCCAGGTCTCGTGCGTGACGCCGGGGCGGATGCCGAGATCGAGCACGGGGAAATCGCGGGTTTCGCGCTGGCCGGGGGGAATGCGCGGCCGGAGGGGGCTAGCGGTCATGTCGAACCTCCTTGGTCCGGTTTGACCGCGTTGCCGGCGTCAGGTTTCGCAGCGAACTGGTCCCATGCGAGGAGCAGCGCGCCGACGGTGATCGCCGCATCGGCGACATTGAAGGCCGGCCAGTAGTAACCGGCGGCGTGCCATTGCACGAAATCGACGACAGCGCCGAAGCGGATGCGATCGATGACGTTGCCGAGCGCGCCGGAGAGGATCAGCGTCAGCGCCAGCGACAGGCGGAACTCGCCCGAATGCCGGCGCAGCATGGCGACGATCCAGCCCGAGATGACCAGCGCCAGCAGCGTGAAGAACCAGCGCTGCCAGCCACCGGCATCGGCGAGGAAGCTGAAGGCGGCGCCGGGGTTGAAGGTCAGTACCCAGTTGAAGAAGGGCGCCACATAGACCGTCTCGCCCGGCTTGAGCTGGGCGAGCACGATCCACTTGCTGATCTGGTCGATGCCGATCAGGCAGGCCGCCAGCCAGAGCCAGCGGTCGATGCTACGCGCAGGCACGCGGCTCGCCCTCGCCATGCAGATTGCTCACGCAGCGGCCGCACAGTTCCGGATGTCCGGCATCGGCCCCGACGTCCTCGCGCACGTGCCAGCAACGCTCGCACTTGCCGTGCGGCAGCGGAACGCATTCGAGCCTGTCGACGGCGGCACGCACCACGCGCGCCTGCGAACAGATGAGGACGAAGCGCAGGTCGTCGCCCAGCGACGCGAGGGTGTCGTATTTTTCGCCATCAGTATGCACGGTCACCGCCGCCTGCAGCGACGATCCGATGCCGCCGGCCTCGCGCAGCGCCTCGAGCGCCTTGGTCACTTCGGCGCGATAGCCGCGGATCCGGCGCCACTTGTCGAGCAGTTCGCCCTCGCCGGCCGGCGCGGGCAACGCGTGGAAGGCGTGCAACATCACCGAATCGTCGGCGTCGCCGGTCAGCGTCTGCCAGACCTCCTCGGCGGTGAAGGACAGGATCGGGGCCATCAGCCGGGTGAAGGACTGCAGGATGTGCCACAGCGCGCTCTGCGCCGAGCGGCGGGCCTGCGAATCGACGCGGGTGGTGTACAGGCGGTCCTTCAGGATGTCGAGATAGAAGCCGCCGAGATCCTCCGAGCAGAAGTTCTGCAGCGATTGCACGACACGGTGGAATTCGAAGCGGGCGTAATCGGCCTCGCACTGCGCCTGCATCTGCCGCGTCATGGCCAGCGCGTAGCGGTCGATTTCCAGCCACTGTTCGGGCGGCAGCAACTGCCGGGCGGCGTCGAAATCGGCGGTGTTGGCCAGCAGGAAGCGCAGCGTGTTGCGGATGCGCCGATAGGCCTCGACGACGCGCTTGAGGATCTCGTCCGAGATCGACAGCTCGCCCGAGTAATCGGTGGCTGCCACCCACAGACGCAGGATGTCGGCGCCGAGGGTATCGGAAACCTTCTGCGGGGCGATCACGTTGCCCTTCGACTTGGACATCTTGAGGCCCTTGCCGTCGACCACGAAGCCGTGCGTGAGCAGGGCCTTGTATGGCGCACGGCCGTCGATCGCGCAACCGGTAAGCAGCGAGCTCTGGAACCAGCCGCGATGCTGGTCCGATCCCTCGAGGTAAAGGTCGGCGGGGTAGGCCAGCGGTTCCGCGTGCGAACCGCGCAGCACACTCCAGTGGGTGGCGCCGGAATCGAACCAGACGTCGAGGGTGTCGCTCATCTTGCGGTACTGCGCTGCCTCGTCGCCAAGCAGTTCCTTCGGATCGAGGGAGAACCAGGCCTCGATGCCGGCCTGCTCGACGCGCTGCGCGACCTGCTCGATCAGTTCGGCCGTGCGCGGATGCAGCGCACCGGTTTCGCGATGCAGGAAGAAGGGGATCGGCACCCCCCAGTTGCGCTGACGCGAAACGCACCAGTCCGGGCGGGTTTTCATCATCGCCTCGAGGCGGGCGCGGCCCCAGGCCGGGAAGAACTGCGTCTCGTCGACGGCGCGCTCGGCAATCCAGCGTAGCGTCGCTTCGTCCTCCCGCGCCTTGTGGTCCATGCCGACGAACCACTGCGTGGTGGCGCGAAAGATGATCGGCGTCTTGTGCCGCCAGCAGTGCGGATAGCTGTGCTGCAGCTTCTCGGACTTGAGCAGGCGGCCCTTCGCCTCGAGCTCCTGCAGGACCAGCGGATTGGCTTCCCACACCGACTTGCCGGCCAGTTCGCCGACCGACAGGGCCGGCGTATTGCCAAGGAACCTCCCGTCGTCGCCGACCGGATTGTTCACCGGCAGGCCGTAAACCTTGCCGACCAGGTAGTCGTCGGTGCCGTGCGCCGGCGCCGTGTGCACCAGGCCGGTACCGGCCTCGACGGTGACGTGGGTGCCGCAGATGATCGCGACATCGCGCGGCTGGAAGGGATGGCGCAACAGCACATGCTCGAGCGCGGCGCCCTTGGCGCTGCCGATCACCGTACCGTCGAGGCCATAGCGCTTGAGGCAGGCCTCGGCCAGTTCATGGACGAGGATCAGCACACCCTTCGCGGTCTCGATCAGGTCGTAGTCGAATTCCGGATGAGCGCTCACCGCCTCGTTGGCAGGCAGCGTCCACGGCGTGGTCGTCCAGATCACGGCGAAGGCCGGCGCGCGCAGGTGCGACAACCCGAAGGCCCGCGCCACCTTTTCCGCATGGTTCGGGTGCACCTCGAAGGCGACGTCGATGGCCGGCGAGGTCTTGTCCTCGTACTCGACCTCCGCCTCGGCCAGCGCCGAGCCGCAATCGAGACACCAGTTCACCGGCTTGAGGCCCTGGTAAAGGTAGCCACGCTCGAGGATCCTGCCGAGCGCGCGAATCTCGTCAGCCTCGGTCTTGAAGTTCATCGTCAGGTAGGGATTGTCCCATTCGCCGAGCACGCCGAGGCGGATGAAATCCTTTTTCTGCCGCTCGACCTGTTCGGCCGCGTAGGCCCGGCACAGCGCACGCACCTTGTCGCCGGGGATGTGCTTGCCGTGCAGCTTCTCGATCTGGTGCTCGATCGGCAGGCCATGGCAGTCCCAGCCCGGCACATAGGGTGCGTCGAAGCCGGCCAGCGTCTTCGAGCGAACGATGATGTCCTTGAGAATCTTGTTCACCGCGTGGCCGATGTGGATGTCGCCGTTGGCATAGGGCGGTCCGTCGTGCAGCACGAAGCGCGGACGTCCGGTACAGGCCTCGCGGATCTTCCGGTAAAGCTGCTTCTCCTGCCAGGCGGCGACCCACTGCGGCTCGCGCCTGGCGAGATCGCCGCGCATCGGAAAGGGCGTGTCGGGAAGGTTGAGGGTGCTCTTGTAGTCGGCCATTGCGGTTTACTCGATCAAAGCTTGAAGTAGTTTCTGGCGGTATCGACGTCGGCGGCGATCTGCGCCCTGAGGGCGTCGACTCCGGGGAATTTCATTTCGTCGCGCAGCTTGTGCAGGAAGCGCACGTTGAGGTGGGCGCCATAAATGTCGCCGGAAAAATCGAGCAGATGAACTTCCAGCAGCGGCCGCACGGTGGCGTTGGCGCTCGGCCGGAAACCGAGATTGGCAACCCCCGGCAGCGTGCGACCGTCGATGCCGCGCACCTCGACGGCGAACACGCCGAGCAGCGGCGGGCGGTCGTGCTTGATGCGGATGTTGGCGGTGGCGAAACCAAGCTGGCGGCCCAGCTTGGCTCCATGCACCACGCGGCCGTCGATCGAGTACGGGCGACCGAGCAGGCACGCAGCGTGCTCGATGCGGCCGCCGGCGAGTGCCTCGCGCACTGCGGAACTGGAGACGCGTTCGCCGTCGAGGGTGATGCTCTGCATCGCCTCGACACGAAAACCGAAACTCGCACCGGCCGACTGCAACAGGGCAAAATCGCCGGCCCGTCGGGCGCCGAAGCGGAAATCGTCGCCGATGATCAGATGCCGGATGCGCAGCGTGTCGACCAGCACGCGCTCGATGAAGGCCTCGGCGGTCAGCGCGGCGAAGGCCGCGTTGAAGTGGCAGACCCAGGCCTGCGCGATGCCGTCGTCGGCGATCAGCTCGAGTTTTTCGCGCAGGGTCGACAGGCGCGTCGGCGCCGTGGCCGGAGCGAAGAACTCGCGCGGATGCGGCTCGAAGGTCAGCACCGTCGGCGGCAGCCCCTCGGCCTCCGCCGCTGCGCACAGGCGGGCGAGCAGCGCGCGATGGCCAAGGTGCACGCCATCGAAATTGCCGATGGTGAGTACCGTGCTGCTGGGCGCCTTGTGCGCGAGACCGCGATGGACGAGCATGCCGTGGGCCGAAGTCGAGGAAAAAGCCTCTATTATCCTCGAAACCGTGGCGGCGGGGGGCGCAGCGCACTGCCCGCTGCGCGCTCAGACCTTCCAGTGGCCGTCCCGCTCCATCAGCGCGATGCAGGTCATGATCAGCCAGCCGCCGCCGGTCCACGCCACCAGCACGGTCACCCCGAAGAAGCGCGGACGCCAGCCGCGTCCGCGCAACCACAGGATCGCCGCGGGAACCGCGGCAACGGCCAGGTAGAAGAGGAAAAAGGAAAGGTAGCCCATCGTCCGCCCGCGGCGCTCGGGGACGCCTCGTCCCCCGTCAGTGCGCCTCGTCCCAGCTGGCGCCCACCCCGACCTCGACGGCCAGCGGCACGCGCAAGGCGGCGACGCGCGTCATCAGCGGCGGCAGTTCGACGCGTACGCGGGTCAGCTCCTCGTCCGGCACCTCGAGCACCAGTTCGTCGTGCACCTGCATGACCAGCCGTGTCCGCAGACCCTCGGCATCGAGCCAGCCCTGCACGGCGATCATCGCCAGCTTGATCAGGTCGGCGGCGGTTCCCTGCATCGGTGCATTGATCGCCGCCCGCTCGGCGCCCTGGCGGCGGCCGGCCTGGCTGGCGCGGATCTCGGGCAGCCACAGGCGGCGGCCGAACACTGTCTCGACGTAGCCATCGCGCCGCGCGGCCTCGCGGGTGTCCTCCATGTAGCGGGCGACACCCGGATAGCGCGCGAAGTAGCGTTCGATGTAGGCCTGCGCGGCGCTGCGCTCGAGGTCGAGCTGGCGGGCGAGGCCGAAGGCGCTCATACCGTAGATCAGGCCGAAGTTGATCACCTTGGCGACGCGCCGCTGGTCGGGGCCGACCTCGAGCGGCGTCACGCCGAAGATCTCGGCGGCCGTCGCCCGATGCACGTCCTCGCCCTGCGCAAAGGCTTCGAGCAGGCGCGCGTCCTCGGAGAGGTGCGCCATGATGCGCAGCTCGATCTGCGAGTAGTCGGCGGAGACGATACGGCTGCCCGCCGGAGCAACGAAGGCGGCGCGGATGCGCCGGCCCTCGGCGGTGCGCACCGGGATGTTCTGCAGGTTGGGGTCGCTGGAGGCGAGACGGCCGGTCACCGCCACCGCCTGGGCGTAGCTGGTATGCACCCGCCCGGTGTCGGGATTGACCATCTTCGGCAGTTTGTCGGTGTAGGTGCTCTTGAGCTTGGCAAGCTGGCGCGATTCGAGCAGCAGCCGGGGCAGGGGGTAATCGAGCGCCAGCTCGGAAAGCACTTCCTCGTCGGTCGACGGGGCGCCGGAGGGGGTCTTCTTCTTCACCGGCAGGCCGAGCTTGTCGAAGAGGATTTCGGCCAGCTGCTTCGGCGAATTGACGTTGAACGGCTGCCCGGCCGCCTCGTAGGCGCGCTGCTCGAGTTCGAGCAGGCGGCAGCCGAGTTCATGGCTCTGCTGCACGAGTTGCGCGCCATCGATCAGCACGCCGGTGCGCTCCATGCGGAACAGGATGTCGCGTACCGGCATCTCGATCTCGCCATAGACACGACGCAGTCCGGCCTCGGCGTCGATCCGCGGACGCAGGACGGCATCCAGGCGCAGGCACAGGTCGGCATCCTCGGCACCGTACTCGGCCGCCTGTTCGACCGCCACCTGGTCGAAGCCGATCTGGCTCGCCCCCTTGCCGCACAGCGCCTCGTAGGGGATCGTCGCAAGCCCCAGGTGACGCAGCGCGAGCTGGCCGAGATCGTGCCCGCGCACGCCATCGCGGCCGGCCTCGAGCACATAGGACTGGAGCAGCGTGTCGTGCGCGACGCCAGCCAGGCGGACGCCGTGGTTGGCGAAGACGTGCTGGTCGTACTTGAGGTTCTGTCCGATCTTGGCGTGCGCCGGCGACTCGAGCCATGGCCGCAGCCGCTCCAGGACCGCCTCGCGCGGCAGCTGCGCCGGCGCGCCGGCATAGGCGTGGGCGAGCGGCAGGTAGGCGGCCTCGCCCGCGGCGATGGCGAAGGAAATCCCGACGATGCGCGCGGCGAAGGGGTCGAGGCTGGTCGTCTCGGTATCGAGTGCGACGAGCCGGGCCGCCATGATGCGCGCCAGCCAGTCCTCGAAGGTCGGCCAATCGGCGATCGTCGCGTAGCCGGCGCGGTGTGCGCCGTCGGTGGACGGAGCCGCGACGGGGGTCGCCTCCGGCAGGGAGGCGACCACAGGTGCAGACGGCCCTGGCGGGGCGTCGTCCAGGCCGCCCTGCGCCTCCCTCAACCAGGATTTCATTTCGAAGCGCGTGAACAACTCGACCAGCCGCGCACGGTCCGGCGGTCGTGGGGCAAGATCCTCCAGCGCGTGCGGCAACGCAAGATCGCAGCGCACGGTGACCAGGCGACGGCCGAGCGGCAGGAAATCGAGGGCGCGCCGCAGGTTCTCGCCGACCACCCCGCCGATGCCGGGTGCGGCGGCCATCACGCCGTCGAGCGAGCCGTGCTGCGCCAGCCACTTGGCGGCCGTTTTCGGCCCCACCTTCTCGACCCCGGGAACGTTGTCCACGGCGTCGCCGACCAGCGTCAGATAATCGACGATGCGCTCGGGCGGCACGCCAAACTTGGCTTGCACGCCGGCCACGTCGAGCGTCTCGTTGCTCATCGTGTTGACCAGGGTCACGCGCGGCCCGACCAGCTGCGCGAGATCCTTGTCACCGGTCGACACCACCACGTCGACACCCCGTTCGGCGGCCTGGCGCGCCAGCGTGCCGATCACGTCGTCGGCCTCGACGCCATCCTCGACCAGGAGCGGCCAGCCGGCGGCAGCGATCGCCTCGTACAGCGGCGCGATCTGGCTGGCCATGTCGTCGGGCATCGGCGGCCGGTTGGCCTTGTATTCGGGGTACCAGTCATCACGGAAGGTCCTGCCCCGCGCGTCGAAAACGCAGGCCTTCCACACCACATCCCGTGCCTTGAAGTCGCCATCCAGCCGGCGTAGCATGTTCAACACGCCATAGATGGCCCCGGTCGGCTCGCCCCGGCTGTTGCGCAAGTCGGGCATGGCATGGAAGGCGCGGTACAGGTAGGAAGATCCGTCGACCAGCAGCAGGATGGGCATAATCAATCAGAACAATTCGAGGCGACGATGAGCGAAAAAGACAAGCTGCCGCAGATGGCGGCCCCCGACAAATCCTCGCAAACCTACTCGGCGCGGGAATCCTGGCGGATCTTCGGCATTATGGCAGAGTTCGTCGAGGCGACCGAACGGCTGTCCGGCATACGTCCAGCCGTCTCCATCTTCGGCAGCGCCCGCACGCAGGCCGACTCGCCGTACTACGTGCTCGCCGAAACCATCGCCCGCCAGCTTTCCGACGCCGGCTTCTCGGTGATCTCCGGCGGCGGCCCCGGCATCATGGAAGCCGCCAACAAGGGCGCCTTCTTCGGCAAGTCGCCGTCGATCGGACTGAACATCCAGCTGCCACACGAACAGCGCACCAACGCCTACCAGGACATTTCGCAGAGCTTCCGGCACTTCTTCGCGCGCAAGTTCATGTTCGTCAAGTTCGCCAGCGCCTATGTGGTGCTGCCCGGCGGCTTCGGCACGCTCGACGAGCTGCTCGAGGCGATGACGCTGATCCAGACCGGCAAGAGCCGGCGGATTCCGATCATCCTCGTACACGAACCGTTCTGGCGCGGCCTGATCGACTGGTTCCGCGACCGCCTGGTCAGCGAGAAGATGATCGATCCGGCCGACCTTGACCTGATCCAGGTGATCGATCGCCCCGAAGACGTCGTCGAGGCGATCTTCAAGCACTACGAAACGCGCGGCTTCGCCCCGCTGCCCTTCGAGCGCGAGATGCTGCTCAATCTGTAATACAATCGGCGGCCACCCCGCCGTTTCGCCATCCGGAAGCCCCCATGCGCCGCTCCTCCGCCCGTCTTCTCGCCCGTCTCGCACCGTTCGCCCTGGCGCTGCCGCTGGCGGCCCTTGCCCAGACCGGCGCCGATCTGCAGCCGCTGCCCGCGGTGCCGCCTCCGCCGCCGGACATGGCGCCGTTCGACGCCGCACTCGAGCCCCAGGTGACGATCAAGAAGCGTGATGGCGACACCGTCGAGGAGTTCCGCATCCAGGGCAGGCTGTACATGATCAAGGTGACACCGCCGCATGGCGTTCCCTACTACCTCGTGGACAACCAGGGCGACGGCAACTTCATGCGCATGGAAACGATGGACACCCGCACCCGCGTGCCGATGTGGATCATCAAATCGTTCTGACCCCACCGTCCTTCCGCGACCCGCCGCACTGCGGCTGAAGCCCATGTCCGTATTCACCCAGGTCAGCGCCGGGCAGGTTTCGGCCTGGCTCAAGCGCTATTCGCTCGGCACCCTGCAGTCCTTCGCGGGCATCGCCGAGGGTGTCCAGAACACCAACTACTTCCTGGACACCAGCCACGGCCGCTACGTACTGACCCTGTTCGAGCAGCTGGCGCGCTACGAGTTGCCGTTCTACATCAACCTGATGGCGCACCTCGCCCGCCACGGCATTCCCTGCCCGGCGCCGGTCGCCGCGCGCGACAACGACTACATCGGCGAGTTGCAGGGCCGCCCGGCGGTGATCGTCACCCGCCTCGGCGGCCGCTCGATCGAGCGGCCGACGCCCGCCCAGTGCGCCGCCGTCGGCGGCATGCTGGCCACCCTGCACGTCGCCGCCCAGTCCTTCGGCGGACGCCAGGCACACCTGCGCGGACCGGCCTGGTGCCGGGAAACGGCCACGCAGCTGCAGCCCTTTCTCGACGACAGCGACGCCACCCTGCTGCGCGAAGAACTGCGCCACCAGGCGCAGCACCGGCCGGGCGACCTGCCGCGCGGCGTGATCCATGCCGACCTGTTCCGCGACAACGTGCTGTTCGACGACGACGGACGCGGCGAGCGCGTCAGCGGCCTGCTCGACTTCTATTTCGCCGGCGTCGACGACCTGCTCTTCGACCTCGCCGTGACCGCCAACGACTGGTGTGCCACGCCGGCCGGCGAACTCGACCCGGAACGCACCAGCGCCCTGCTCGCCGCCTACCACGCCACGCGTCCGCTCACCGTCGGCGAACACGCGGCCTGGCCCGTGCTGCTGCGCGCCGCCGCCCTGCGCTTCTGGCTGTCGCGCCTGCAGGACCGCCATCTGCCGCGCCCCGGCAGCCTGGTGGCCCAGCGCGATCCCGGGGTCTACCGTGACATCCTGCGCGCCCGCATCGCGGCAGCGGGACAGCAGCCCTGGCTTGCCTCGCCTCCGGCGGCGGGCTAGGATTTCCGCACCCCCGGCCCGCATGGAGCCATCCCGCATGGACACCTTCCCGATTCCACCCCCTGCCTTCAGCGGCCGTTGCCGCGCCGTACCGCCGGGCAACATCTTCGACTGGCTGCGGCAGGGCTGGGCCGTCTTCATGGTCACCCCCGGGGCCTGGATCGCCATGACGGTGCTCTTCGCGGTGATATTCTTCGGGCTCTCCATCGTGCCGCTGATCGGGCGCTTCGCCGCCTTCCTCCTTTCCCCGCTGCTGACCGCCGGGCTGCTGGCGGCGTGCCGGCGCATCGAGCGCGGCGAGACGCCCGAGATCCCCGACCTGTTCACCGGCTTTCGCGTCGCCACCAGCAACCTCGTGATGCTCGGCCTGGCGCTGGCCGTCGCCATGCTGGCGATTTTCGTGCTGGTCACCCTGCTGGGTGGCGGCAGCCTGGCCGGCGGCCTGATGATGGGCACCCCGAGCGGCTTCGGCTTCGCCTTCGCCGGCATGCTGCTGGCGCTGCTCCTGTCGCTGGTGCTCACCGTCCCGGTCGCCATGGCCCTCTGCTTCGCGCCGGCGCTCGTGCTGTTCAACGACATGGCGCCGCTGCCGGCGCTGCGCGCCAGCTTCGATGCCTGCCTGACCAACGCCCTGCCCTTCCTGGTTTTCGGCCTGATCGTGCTGGTGCTCGGTTTCTTCGCCGCGCTGCCGCTCGGCCTCGGTTTCCTCGTCCTCATGCCGGTTCTCGCCGGCGCCCTCCACGCCGCTTACCGGGACGTCTTTCCCGGCAGCTGAATCCATCGATGCAAGCACACATTCTTCCGTCGGGTCGCGGCTGGCGCTGGCTGGCCGACGGCTACGGCCTCTTCCGCAGGAACCCGCTGATGTTCGGCCTGCTGATCCTCGGCTACTGGATCCTGATGATGCTGATCAACGGCCTGCCGCTGCTCGGCCCCTTCGTTGCGCCACTGTGCATCCCGGGGTTCGCGGTGAGCTTCATGAACGGCTGCCGGGACCTCGATGCCGGCCAGCCGCTCACCCCGCAGCACCTGTTCTCGGGCTTCCGCCACCACCCGCGCCGGCTGGTCGCGCTCGGCGCGGTCTACCTGGCCGCGACGCTGGCGATCCTCGGCATCTCCGCGCTGCTGGACGGAGGCGGCCTGCTGCGCATGATGCTGATCGGCGACCGGCCGGACGCAGCGCTGCTGTCCAGCGGCGACTTTTCCGCCGCCGTGTTCACCGCCCTGCTCTTGATGGTGCCGCTGGCCATGGCCTACTGGTTCGCCCCGGTGCTCGCCGGCTGGCACGACCTGCCGGTGGGCAAGGCGCTGTTCTTCAGCTTCTTCGCCTGCCTGCGCAACTGGCGAGCCTTCCTCGTCTTCGGCGCCTCACTGACCTTCGTCGGCGCGCTGCTGCCCGGCATCGTGCTCGGTCTGGTCGGCGCGATCTTCCCGCAGGGGGGCGATTTCCTCGCCCGGCTCCTGTCGGTGCCGCTCCTGCTGATCCTGGCGCCGACCCTGTTCGCCAGCTTCTATGCCTGCTACCGCGACGTCTTCGGCGGCATCCGCGACACCGCCTGAGGCGGACGGCGCGCCCGGGATGCCGCTCGGCATCTTCGGCGGCACCTTCGACCCCGTGCATCTGGGCCACCTGCGGCTGGCCGAGGAGGCCGCCGACAGCCTGGGACTCGCCGGGGTGTGCTGGATTCCCGCCGGACAGCCGACGCATCGGGCGCAGGACGCGAAGCTGCCCCGGGTCACCGCCGCGGACCGGCTGGCCATGGTGCGCCTCGCCACCGCCGGCAACCCCCGCTTCACGGTCGATGCCGGCGAGGTGGAGGCCGCCGTTCCGAGCTACACGGTGCCCACGCTGGAGCGCCTGCGCGCCGGGCCGGCGGGAACGCGGCCGCGGGTCCTTCTGGTCGGCGCCGACGCCTTCGCCGGCATGCCCGGCTGGCATCGCTGGGAGGAATTGTTCACTCTGGCGCACATCGCCGTCGCCCACCGCCCGGGCTTCCCGATCGACGCCGCCAGCCTGCCGCCGGCACTGGCCGCCCACTACCGCGAACGACGCGCCGAATCCCCGGCGCTGCTCGCCGAATCCCCGGCCGGCCGCATCGTCACCTTCGCCATGACCCAACTCGCCGTTTCCGCCACGCAGATCCGCGCATTGCTGGCCAATGGCCGCAGTCCCCGCTATTTGCTGCCCGACTCGGTTATCGCTTATATTCGCTCGCGGCATCTCTACACCCCCTCGCCGGAACCCTCCGCTCCATGACCCCCGAACTCCTGCAGAAACTCGCCGTCGACGCGCTCGAAGACATCAAGGGCCGCGACATCGAAATCATCGACACCAGCAAGCTCACCCCGCTCTTCGAGCGGGTGATCATCGCCTGCGGCGACTCCAACCGTCAGGTCAAGTCGCTCGCCCGCAGCGTTCAGGACAAGGTGCGCGAGGCCGGTGGCGAGGTGCTCTCGGTCGAGGGCGAGGAAAACGGCGAATGGGTGCTGGTCGACCTCGGCAGCGTCGTCGTGCATGTGATGCAGCCGGCGGTGCGCGCCTACTACAACCTCGAGGAGTTGTGGGGCGGCCATGCGCCGGCGCGCGCGCGCGCCGCGGGCGGAGCCGCCGGCGGCGCATGAGGCTGGGCATCCTCGCGGTCGGCCACCGCCTGCCGGACTGGGTGGCCGCTGGCTGTGCCGAATACATCAAGCGCATGCCGCGCGAACTGCCACTGACCGTCACCGAGATCAAGCCCGAGCCGCGCGGCTCGAAATCCCGCGAGCAACTGCTGGCCGCAGAGAAGGAGCGGCTCGAGGCGGCCCTGCAGGGTTACCGCCGCCTCGTCGTGCTTGATGAGCGCGGCGAGGACCTGACCACCCTGAAGCTTGCCAAGCGGCTCGAGGACTGGATGCGCGAGGGCGGCGACACGGCCTTCGTGGTCGGCGGCGCCGACGGCATCGACCCGGCGATCCGGCAGCGCGCCGACGACTGCATCCGGCTCTCCAGCCTGACCCTGCCCCACGCCATGGCCCGCCTGCTGCTGTGCGAGCAGCTCTACCGGGCCCACAGCGTGGTGCGCAACCACCCTTACCACCGGGAGGGATGATGGCCCTGCCGTCCCGCATCCATCTTGCCTCGCGCAGTCCGCGCCGGCGGGAGCTGCTCGCCCAGATCGGCGTGCACTTCGACACCATCGCCTTTCGCGGACCGCCCCGCGAGGATCGCGAGATCGACGAAAGCGCGCACCCCGGGGAGGATCCGGCCGACTACGTGCGCCGTGTCGCGCAGGCCAAGGCAATGCATGGCTGGCGCATCGTCGGCTGGCGGCGCCTGCTGCCGCAGCCGGTGCTGGCCGCCGACACGACGCTCGAGCTGGCCGGCGAGATCATCGGCAAACCGGCCGACGAGGCGGACGCGCTGCGCATCCTGCGCCAGCTCTCCGGTCGAACCCACCGGGTGCTGACCGCCGTCACCGTGTGTCTCGACGGCCGCGTCGAGGACGCCCTCTCGGTCAGCGAGGTGCGCTTCCGCACGCTCGGGGAGGACGAGATCCGACGCTACGTGATCAGCGGCGAGCCGATGGACAAGGCCGGCGCCTACGGCATCCAGGGCCGTGCCGGGATGTTCGTCGAGCACCTCGCGGGCAGCTACACCGGCGTCATGGGCCTGCCGCTCTGCGAAACGGCCACGCTTCTCCGCCGTTTCGGCCTTACGTTGTAGCCCCGCCCGGCGGCGAGCCGACGAAGCGTGCCAGCATCGCTCCGCGCAGGTCGCGCGGGAGCGGGATCCGGACCCGGTGCCCGTCGCCGGGCGCGACGTCGACGGCCTGCCCGGCCGCGCCCTCGATCCGCTCGAGGACGAATTCGCCGTTGCCGGCCGGATGCACCCACTCGAGACGGTCGCCGCACGCGAACCGGTTCTTCACTGCCACCTCGCCCAGTCCGCGCGCGGCATCCCAGCCGACCACGTCGCCGACGTAGAGGCTGCGGCCCGACTCGGAATGGCCGCGCAGGTAGTTCTGCGTCTCGTGCGCATGATGGCGCTGGTAAAACCCGTCGGTATAGCCCCGGTTGGCCAGCCCCTCGAGCTCGCCGAGCAGGCGCGGATCGAAGGGACGGCCGGCCAGCGCGTCGTCGATCGCGCGACGGTAGCTCTGCGCGGTGCGCGCGGCGTAATAGGGCGACTTGGTGCGTCCCTCGATCTTCAGCGAATCGACGCCGATGTCGAGCAGGCGCTGCACGTGCTCGATGGCGCGCAGATCCTTCGAGTTCATGATGTAGGTGCCGTGCTCGTCCTCCTCGATCGGCATCAGCTCGCCGGGACGCTCCCGCTCCTCGAGCAGCCACACCCGGGCGTCGGCCGGTACCGGTGCGGGACCGGCGGCGCAGGCATGCACGTCGCCGCCGGCATCCTCCACGCCGGCCTTGACCTTGTAGTCCCAGCGGCAGGAGTTGGTGCAGGTGCCCTGGTTGGGATCGCGGTGGTTGAAATAGCCGGACAGCAGGCAGCGCCCCGAGTAGGCGATGCACAGCGCGCCGTGCACGAAAACCTCGAGCTCGATGTCCGGGCACGCTTCCCGGATTTCCGCCACCTCGTCGAGCGACAGCTCGCGCGAGAGGATGATGCGCGCGATACCGAGCCGCTGCCAGAAGCGCACGGCGGCGAAATTCACGGTATTGGCCTGCACCGAGAGGTGCACCGGCATCTCCGGCCAGGTGCTGCGCACCATGTCGATCAGACCAGGGTCGGCCATGATCAGCGCATCGGGACGCAAGGCCACCACCGGCGCCATGTCGGCGAGGTAGGTGCGCACCTTGGCGTTGTGCGGCAGCACGTTGCTGACCACGTAGAAGCGTTTCGCCTGCGCGTGCGCCTCGGCGATCGCCGCGCCGAGCGTCTCCAGGTTGCCGAACTCGTTGTTGCGCACGCGCAGGCTGTAGCGGGGCTGTCCGGCATACACCGCATCGGCGCCGAAGGCGAAGGCGGTGCGCATCATCGCCAGCGAACCGGCGGGGGCGAGCAGTTCCGGTGCGCAACGGGCATCAGGTCGGGACATGGCGGGCGGGGGACACGGGGTAAAATGCGGGGAACCGCAATTCTACGCGCAAGCCGCCGCCCCTCCCCATGCCCGAAGAGATCCTGATCAATTTCACGCCGCAGGAAACGCGCGTCGCCGTCATGCACCAGGGCGTCACGCAGGAACTGCACATCGAACGCAACGCCAGCCGGGGCCTCGTCGGCAACGTTTACGTCGGCCGCATCTGCCGGATCCTGCCCGGCATGCAGTCGGCCTTCATCGACGTCGGCCTCGAACGCACCGCCTTCCTGCACGTCGCCGACATCTGGGAACCCCGCCAGAACGGTGAGCCGGCACGACCGATCGAGCGCATGCTGCACGAGGGCCAGAGCATCCTGGTGCAGGTGATCAAGGATCCCATCGGCACCAAGGGGGCGCGCCTGTCGACGCAGATCTCGGTGGCCGGCCGCATGCTGGTCTACCTGCCGCAGGAAAAGCACATCGGGATCTCCCAGCGCATCGAGAACGAGGCCGAGCGCGAATCGTTGCGCGAGAAGCTCGGACGGCTGATTCCGGCCGACGAGCCGGGCGGCTTCATCGTGCGCACCATGGCCGAGAACGCCAGCGAGGCCGAGCTGGCCAACGACATCGAATACCTGCGCAAGATATGGCGCGATATCCAGGCGCAGGCGAAGACCGCCGCGCCGCCGGCGCTGCTCTACCAGGAATTGTCGCTGGCACAGCGCGTACTGCGCGATTTCGTCAACCCGGAAACCGCGCGCATCGTCATCGACTCGCGGGAGAACTTCCAGAAACTGACGGTCTTCGCCGCCGAATACACGCCCACCGTCGCGCCGCTGCTCTTCCACTACACCGGCGAGCGCCCGCTGTTCGACCTGCACGGCGTCGAGGACGAAATCCAGCGCGCGCTGGCCCGCCGCGTCGACCTGAAGTCCGGCGGCTACCTGATCATCGACCAGACCGAGGCGATGACGACGATCGACGTGAACACCGGCGGCTTCGTCGGCGTGCGCAACTTCGACGACACCATCTTCAAGACCAACCTCGAGGCGGCGCAGACCATCGCCCGCCAGCTGCGCCTGCGCAACCTCGGCGGCATCATCATCGTCGACTTCATCGACATGGAGAACGCCGACCACAAGAACGCGGTGCTCGCCGAATTCAACAAGGCACTGGCGCGCGACCACACGCGCCTGACGGTCAACGGCTTCACCGCGCTCGGTCTCGTCGAAATGACCCGGAAGCGCACGCGCGAATCGCTGGCGCACGTGCTGTGCGAGGAATGCCCGACCTGCGGCGGGCGCGGCGAGGTGAAGACGGCGCGCACGGTCTGTTACGAGATCCTCCGCGAACTGCTGCGCGAGGCTCGCCAGTTCAACGCGCGCGAATACCGGGTGCTGGGCTGCCCCTCGGTGATCGACCTCTTCCTCGACGAGGAATCGCAGGGGCTGGCGATGCTCTCCGACTTCATCGGCAAGCCGATCTCGCTGCAGGCCGAACCGAGCTACGCCCAGGAGCAGTACGACATCGTGCTGATGTGAACACGCGCCCGCCCGGAACGGGCGGGCGGTGCCGGGAAACGGTGCAAGAAAGCGGGGCGGAGAGCTCAGGCGCCGGCGACGGTGCAGTACATCGTGGACTCGCCCTCGATGACCGGCTTGCCGTTCACCGTGCAGACCGCATCGAGAATGCAGCGGCGCTTCTCGACGATCACCTCGCGCACGGTCACCGTGGCCGTGACGGTATCGCCGATGCGCACCGGCGCCTTGAATTTCAGGGTCTGTCCGAGATAGACGGTGCCCGGCCCGGGCAGCTTGTTGGCCAGAACGGCGGAGATGAACGCTGCCGAGAGCATGCCGTGCGCGATGCGGCCGCCGAACTGGGTGGTCTTCGCCCACTCCTCGTTGAGGTGCATCGGGTTGACGTCGGTCGATACCCCCGCGAACAGCACGATGTCCGCTTCCGTCACCGTCTTGGCGAGGCTCGCGCTCATGCCGGGCTGCAGGTCTTCGATGTTGTAACCGCCGAGGGAATTCACTTCGCGTCTCCTTCAAATGGACACAGCGCCGGAATGCGCTGCCGGCCGATGATACACAAACCGCCGGACGGGCGCGGCGGCACGAGGCCGTTTCACTGCGCCTTGCGGCAGGCGCTGCCCGCACAGACACCGCCGCAGGCGGCATGCAGCGGACAGGCCCCACCCGTATCCACCGGCCCGGCGGGCAGGCAGCCGGCCTGATAGCGGAAGCCATCGTCGATCCCGAGCATGGCGTCGAGCGCAAACAGCAGCGGCAGGGTACGCGGTGCCTGCGGATTGATCCCCTCGCGACGGCACGACAGGCGCCAGGCGCGCTTCAGGTCATCCTGCGCGATACCCGGCGAGCGCAGCGTTTCCGGCGGCGCGTGATGCAGGAAGCGGCCGAAACCGCGTGCGCAGAAGCGGCGATAGCGGCGGGTGTGCAGGATGAACTCGAGCCAGGCTTCGTGCGCCGCGCGCGAGGGCATGGCGACACGCCGCCCGCGCGCCTGGCGGCAGAGCTGGAAATACTCGCGCAGGCCGCCGAACACCAGCTTGCGCTGCGCCTCGCTCAGCTCGGGCCGGCGCGCGGCGAGGTAGCGGTCGAGATACTTCTGGTAGGGGTAGGCATCGATGTAGCGGGCCCGCCAGCGCGCCCGCGCCCGCCACCAGAGGAAGGTGGCGATGCAGAGGCCAAGCAGCAGCAGGGTGGCGAAGAGCTTCACGCCCGCCCTCCGCGCGACGGTGTTCCGGATGCCGACCGGGCACACCGCATCTCAGGCGACCCCGAAGCACAGGTACTTGATTTCCAGATACTCGTCGAGACCGTGTCGCGATCCCTCGCGGCCGAGCCCGGATTGCTTGATGCCGCCGAACGGCGCCACTTCGTTCGAGATGATGCCGGTATTGATGCCGACCATGCCGTACTCGAGCGCCTCGCCGACGCGGAAGCAGCGGGCCACGTCGCGCGAATAGAAATAGGCCGCGAGGCCGAACTCGGTGGCGTTGGCCAGGGCCACCGCCTCAGCCTCGCTGCCGAAGCGGAACAGCGGCGCCACCGGCCCGAAGGTCTCCTCGCGCGCCACCCGCATGACCGGCGTGACGTCGGCCAGCACGGTCGGCTCGTAGAAGTTGCCACCGCGCGCGTGGCGCCGCCCGCCGGTGAGCACCCGCGCCCCCTGTGCCACGGCATCGGCCACATGCGCCTCGACCTTGGCCAGCGCCTGCGCGTCGATCAACGGCCCCTGCAGCACGCCCGCCTCGCGGCCGGCGCCGACCGGCAGTTCCGCGGCGCGCGCGGCCAGCGCCCGGGCGAAGGTTTCGTAGATGCCGTCCTGCACCAGCAGGCGGTTGGCGCAGACGCAGGTCTGCCCGGTATTGCGGTATTTGGCGAGCAGGGCACCCTCGACGGCAGCCTCGACGTCGGCATCGTCGAAAACGATGAAGGGCGCGTTGCCGCCCAGTTCGAGCGCGAGTTTCTTGATCGTCGGCGCGCACTGCGCCATCAGCAGCCGGCCGACCTCGGTCGATCCGGTAAACGAGAGATGGCGTACCAGCGGGCTCGCGGTCAGCTCGCCGCCGATCGCCGGAGCGGCCGCCGCACTGCCGGTGACGACGTTGAGGACGCCGCCGGGCAGACCGGCACGCGCGGCCAGCTCGGCCAGCGCCAGCGCGGTGAGCGGCGTCTGCTCGGCCGGCTTGATCACCACCGTGCAGCCGGCGGCGAGCGCCGGCGCGACCTTGCGGGTAATCATCGCTAGCGGGAAATTCCACGGCGTGATCGCCGCGCACACCCCGACCGGCTGGCGCAGTGTCAGCAAGCGCTTGTCGCCGCTGGTCGCCGGAATACTCTCGCCGTAGGCGCGCTTGCCCTCCTCGGCGAACCACTCGACGAAGGCAGCGCCGTAGGTCACCTCGCCACGCGCCTCGGCGAGCGGCTTGCCGCCCTCGGCGGTGATCAGCCGGGCCAGATCCTCGCCGGCCGCCAGGATCAACTCGTACCAGCGGCGCAGGATCGTCGCGCGCTCCTTCGCCGTCTTTGCCCGCCAGGCCGGCCAGGCGGCGTCGGCGGCGGCAATCGCCCGCCGGGCATCCTCGGCGCCAGCATCGGGGACTCGCCCGAGACAGCCCCCATCGGCCGGATCGTGCACCGCGAAGCAGCCCCCGCCAGTGGCATCGACCCACTGACCATCGATATGGCACTGGCTGCGCAGCAGCCCGGAATCCTGAAGCTCCATGAGGCGCGACCCACGTTTGGCGAGATGAGAAAGACGCAGTTTATACTTTGCGCATGCCGCAGAAAACGCTTCCCGTCCCGCCCGCCATCCGCCGTACCGGCCTGCTTGCCGTGATCCTCCTCCTCGCGGCCTGCGGCAGCCTGCCGCCGGACACGCGGAGTCCGCCCCCCTCACCGCCGGCAGCCGCCGAGCGCGCCGGGCACGAGATCGTGCTCTTCGCTCTCGGCCTGATCGACACCGGCTACCGCTTCGGCGGCAAGAACCCCGAGGCCGGTCTCGACTGCAGCGGCATGGTGTCCTACATCTACGGACAGACGACGCCCCTCGCGCTGCGCGGCAGCGCCGCCGAGATCGCCCGGCATGGGCGTCCCGTCGAGCGCACGCGCCTGCGTCCGGGCGATCTCGTCTTCTTCAACACGCGCAACGCGCCCTACTCGCACGTCGGCATCTACATCGGCGACGACCGCTTCGTGCACGCCCCCTCGAGCAACGGCCGCGTGCGCATCGACGCGCTCGGCGACCGCTATTACGCACAGCGCTTCCAGGCCGCGCGCACCTACCTCGACTGACGCGCCGCCGGCGACCGGTCCACACCGCCCCATGCACGATCTACCCATCCGCTACGTCGAACCCGTCTTCCGTCCCCCCAGCGAGGCACGCTCGCTGATCCTGCCGGTCACCGACGGCTGCTCCTGGAACCAATGCACGTTCTGCGAGATGTACACCGCGCCGCAGAAGGCCTTCCGCGCACGCGACGAAGCCGAGATCGAGGACAGTCTGCGGCGCACCGGCGAGCGCTTCGGCGACGCCGTGCGCCGGGTCTTCCTCGCCGACGGCGATGCGCTGGTGCTGCCGACGCGTCGCCTGCTGGCCATCCTGCGCGCCATCCGCACGCACCTGCCGGCGGTGCACCGCGTCTCGAGCTACTGCCTGCCACGCAACCTGCGCAGGAAATCGGTGGACGAACTGCGCGAGCTGGCGGACGCCGGCCTGGCGCTCGCCTACGTCGGCGCCGAATCGGGCAACGACGAGGTGCTGGCACGCGTGAACAAGGGCGAAACCTTCGCCTCGACCTGCGCGGCGCTGGACAAGCTCGGCCAGGCCGGCATCCGCCGCTCGGTGATGATCCTCAACGGCCTCGGCGGACCGGCACTCTCCGCGTCGCACGCCGACGATTCGGCGCGGCTGGCCAACGCCACGCAACCTGAATACCTGTCCACGCTGGTGGTCGATTTTCCGCTCGGCGAGGCGCGTTTCCGCGCCGGTTTTCCCGGCTGGCGACCGCTCACACAGCACGAGCTGTTCGTCGAAATGGCCCGACTGATCGAAGGACTGACGCTCGCGCGCACCGTCTTCCGCAGCGACCATGCCTCGAACTGGCTGGTGCTCAAGGGCACCTTAGGCGCCGACAAGGCCCGCCTGCTCGACGAGGTGCGCGCGGCAATCGCCCGTCCCGAAACGGCGCCACTGCGTCCCGCCTGGGCGCGCGGACTGTAGCCGGGAAAAATCGCCGGAAACCGGCGGCGGCAGGACGGATGGCCTCTCGGCCGTGCGGGGCGATCAGCCCTGCGGCAGGACGGTGCGGCCGCTGGCGGGATCGTAGACGCTGCGCGAGGGCAGGAGATGCAGGGTGATGTCGCTCGAACCGACGTAGGTTTCCCCGGCCGCCGTAACCTGCGCGCGCCGCGCGTCGAAAACCTTGACGTAGCTCTCGCCGAGCACCTCCCAGCGACGGTCGGGGCGCACCAGGATCGCCGCTCCCTCGTCGATGCCGACGCCAAGCAGCCCGGGGCGCTCGAGCACCGCGCTGAGCAGCCGGTTATACCGGGCACGACGCAGGAAATGCTGGTCGACGATGGTGCCGGGAAGAAAACCGAAGCCCTCCTCGATCTCCACCGCACCGCGCGCGATGCGGGCCTCCCCGGCGGCATCGCCGGCATAGCGGCTGCCGACCAGCATGGTGCTCGACATCACCGCCGCGCCGGCGGAGGTCCCGCCGACGATGGCTCCGGCATGGTACTGGCGCTGGATCGCGGCCAGCGCCGGCGTGGCCCGCAGCACCTGCGCCAGCCGCGCCTGATCGCCGCCGCAGAACCAGAATCCGCTCAAGGTTTCCAGCCGCCGCGCCACCTCGGCCTCGCCCGCGTCGTCACGACTGAGGTTGATGATTTCCGCCTCGGCGCCCAGCGCGCGCAACTCGGCCGCGACCTCGCCGGCCTCCTCGTCGCCGTGCTGGCTGGCCATCGGAAAGACCGCGATGCGCGCCCGCCCGGCACCGCCCGCCAACGCGACGAAACGCGCCTGGACATCGGGCGGCGTATCACCGCCGCCGACGATCAGCAGGTGCCCGCGCGGCGGCGCGGCCTCGGGAGAATGCGCCACGGGCACGCACGCCGCCTGCAGCGCTCCGATCAGGGAGAGCCCGGCGAACAGGTGGCGGAAGGAGATGGCGGGGAATTTGAATGGCATGGCGGCTCGCCGCATCGACGGGCACGCTGCCGTCGACCGGCGGCGCGAGGATAGGCCGGGCCGGCAGACCGGTCAGTAACGGATTGTAACCTTGCGGGCCTTGCCGACCCTGCCGGCCGCACCCTGCCCGCGCGGAACGCGGGACACCCCGGTCACTCCAGGTTCTGATCATAAGTAAATCGGTCAAAGCACCATGATTACTATGGTTCGTAGCCGACCGACAGAGCAAGGGGCTCACGCAAGGGTGCACGGATTTCACAGGCTTACCTTCCTCTCGCCAAGATTGTTTCAACCCTTGCGATTCTATCAGCCAGCACCTGAATGCCCTACAAAGCCTGACGCCTCAGCTATCTGATCCGCCATATCAAATCCATGGCGGGTAACTTTAAAAATTTCTCGTTTGTTGCCCTGGGCGGCAATGAGTCCTAGCTGCTCTAGCTCATCAACAGCCCCCTCCCATCGGGCCTGTGACCGAGCATCGCCGTCGCCTGCATAATTTTCCTGCCCAACCTGCACCAATGTTCCATTAAGCAAGTGCAAGTAGATGATCTGCCCATCAGAGGCAGCCGCCTCAGTCAGTAATACCGCAGCTTCCTTAGAAAGCGAGACAGACGGAGGAGGTGTTGCAGCTAGAGGCAGAGCCTCGGGGGCTGCAGCCATTGAGAAATATTCATGGCTATTCAGCGTGATTTGCAGTTGCCGGTATAGCTTGTCTCTAAACTCACTCAAATCAGAGTAGAACTCTAGAAGACCACGAGATTGGCAAGATGAGCGAAATTCGAGCAGTCGTTGGTATTGACCCTGATCCACACTGCCTTGCTCGACTGGCTGGTTCGAGAAGTACAGCATGGCCGGTTTTCCTGCCCGCAAATGTTCCTCAATTTCTTCGACTGTCCCGCTCGCATAGTCGCCGGTCGCAGTGCCAAGTCGGGTCCAGAAGACCCCAACCAATAGGTCACAGTCAGCCAAGATGCGTTTATTGATGATCGCCTGAGCACGGTCCCCCATTTCAGGCGCTGAGTGCGTTTCCCAGCCTATAGCAAGCAAAACGGTGCGGCGCACATCTGCGTTAACGTTGTTCCACTCAGCAATCATCTCTCGGATGACCTTGCGCTCCGCAGACACATCCCCCGGAGAAGCAATCATTACTTTGAAAACGGTGGCTTGATAGCTCATACCTTGGCAAAAACATCCTCGACCGAGCGGGCAACAACATACCGTGCGGCATCTGCCTCGCTCGCCAGGGCCGTAAAGTGCGCTGCACCGCACTTAATCTTGCCGCCTTCCCGATCCCGAAGCTCATCGTCAAACAAGCTACCCTTGGTCTCAACAACGAAGTACAGGCGCTCCTGACCGTCCAGCGTCACCAACACAGCCCAGTCGGGGTTGTACGTCCCTAGCGGGGTCGGCACCTTGAACCAGCCGGGCAGCTTGGCATAGACCTTGACCGCCTCGTTCTTCTCAAGAGACTCCGCAAAGTCACGCTCGATGGCCGAGTCGTAAACAACATGCTCGTACACCGACCTTTCGGTATTGAGCAGCATATTTTGCAAGTAACCAGACACCTCTTCCGACTCGAATAGCTCCTGCGCGTAGTAATGCTCGTCACCGAGGCGCTGGTATTTAATGCCATCGATCAAGGCCAGGCGCTTGCAACGGTTAATTGCGTCCGAGGCCAGTTCGATGAACTGCTGCGGATTGCGCTTGAAATCGTTCAGCCGGGTGCTCTCGGTCAGGATGCGGGCAATCGTCTTGCGAGTCAGTTGGGTTCTGTCTTGCAGTTCCGTCAGCACATCGGGCAACTCAATATCCGCCTCATAGAGGGCGATGGGTTCGGATACCGACAACAGCGAAGCATCGACACCCGCCTTGCCAATCGCCATGCCAGCCTTCTTCCACTGCAGACGGGTCTTGGACACTGGCGGAGCATCGTCCAGCGCCTGGATACAGCGTTCGATCAGCTTTTCGTTGTCAAATTGAACGCGATAGGTGGTCTTGTGCTTGATGCGGTCCCACAGGGCCTTGAAGTCCGGGCTGAGCAGTACCGATTTTCTGACCGCAATCGGTTTGCGATCATCGGCATTCTTGACCTCAAGCTTGCCGGAAAGCTTCTTCAACACCGCCACGATCTGATGGCGCTGGGCCTCGAATTCCGCAGGCAATTGCAGGTCGCCATTTTTCAACGCCGTTTTCAGCGAATCCTGGACCTTACCCTTGTCGCTGATATAGCCATGCGCCTGGAGGTGGCCCCACAAGGTTTTGGATGCCTCGAAGCCCAAGGGCGACAATTCACCGCCATCAGCAGTCACAGGAATCCCGGCGAATTCGTGGTCATGCACCACGCCAAACTGAATCCCCGTGTCTTTTTCAATGTCCTTCTGCAGGTTCTCGGCAAACTGCTCATAGCTTTCCGTGGCAATCACGGTCAGCGTATTGACCTCGAAACCACGCAGCCGCTCACCCTTCTGGTTGACGCACAAGCGCAGCCCACGGCCAATCGTTTGCCGACGCCACCGCTCGGTTTCGCGGGTTGAGAAGTTGCAAATCTGGAAGACGTTCGGATTGTCCCAGCCTTCCTTCAACGCAGAATGCGAGAAGATGAATTTCAGCGGCGACTCGAAGGAGAGCAATTTTTCCTTGTCGCGCATGATGAGGTTGTAGGTGTCGTCGTCGGCAGCCGTCGTGCCGCTCGTGTCCTTGAGCATTTCGACCGTTTTGCCGCCGACCTTCTTCTTGTCGATGGAGAAATAACCGTTGTGCACCTCATCGGCAGCCGTCGCCAGGTCGATTTCACCAAACAGACTCTGGTAATCGGGGTGACGCGCCCAACGCTTGTACTCTTCCTCGAAGATCGTGGCGTATTCGCCCTTCACCGGGTTGCCTTGCTCGTCGTATTGCCGGTATTTCGCCACTTCGTCGATGAAGAACAGGCTCAACACCTTCACGCCCAAGGGCCGTAGGCGCTTTTCCTTGTCCAAGTGTTCCTTGATGGTGCGACGAATCATCTCCCGATGCACGGCGCTGGCATCCACGTCGCCCCAGGCTTCGCCGACACGCAAAAACACCTCGCTGCCAGGTACCTTCAGTTCCAGGAACTGGTCGCCGCCGCTTTTGCCAACACGCTTGCCGCTACCGGCGCGTATTTCCCCGATGCGTATGTCGGCATACAAGGCTCGCCCGGTTTCCTGCTCCAGATCGAAGCCATCCTGAACGGTAATCGTGTCCCGACGCACCACGCCAGCCGCGTTTTCACGGTCAACTTCGATGCTGGCCGAAATCACCCCGCGCTTGTTGTTGACCGCAAGCAGCTTCACGTAGGGCTTGTTGTTACCGCCCTGCACGGTGGCCGCTGCCACCTCGATCTGCTTCACTAACCGCTGCTCGTAGGCATCCACGGCGTCCAGACGGAACACCATGTTGTGCTTTTCCACGTGCGTCGCTGAATAACGCAGGGTGCAAAGCGGCGACATATGCGCCAACGCCTTCTTGCCCTTGCCGTCGATACCACCATCAACGCTTTGCGGCTCATCCACGATCAGGATCGGGCTGGTCTGCCGAATCAGGTCGATGGGACGCTCACCGCCCGTTTTCTCGCTGGCCCGGTACATCTTGTTCTTCGACTTCTCACGGCGCTTGCTCTCGTCAGACTCTTCCGCCTGTGCTGCCGCCTCGTCACCGAACTTGTTGATCGCCCCGACCGTGATGACCATGATCTGAATATTGGGGCTGGTCGCAAAGTTGCGGACCTGGCCGAGCTTGTCCGAATCGTACTGAAAGAACTCGTAGCCCTTGGCACTTGGGTATAGCGCCTCGAAATGCTCGCGGGTGATCTGCAGCGTCTTGTTCACGCCTTCCTTGATTGCCACCGAAGGCACCACGACCACAAACTTGGTGAAGCCATACCGCTGGTTCAACTCAAAGACAGAGCGCAGGTAAACGTAGGTCTTGCCCGTGCCGGTTTCCATTTCCACCGTGAAATCGAGCGGTTGCTTGGATTCCAGCGGTAGCGAGGGCGGCAGGCCATTGCGAAGCTGCACCTGCTGCAGGTTTTCGTTCAGTTCCTCATCGACGATCAGTTGCAGGGCATTACCGATACCGCCGCTTTCGGTGAATTGCTTGCCTTCAAAGCTTTGCTGAGTGCCGCTGTTGCCAAATGAGCCGCCCAAGGCTTGCGCCGTCACCGTAAAAACGGAGCGACAAACCTCCTGGCCCCGGAACAAGTCACAGACAGCCTCGATGGCTTCGATTTGGTAGGGCAGATCGGATTCAAAATGCAGTTTCATGCAGCGTCCTTGTCTAATTTCAACTTCTCGTGTCGATCCTAGACAACATATAAATCAATTGGCTACGACGTTTCTCGTCTAAATCCTTGTCTATAACCAAGGCTCCCTTAGCTCTGCGCCACCTCGTGTCGCACGGCAGTTGTTCGGAAAAACCGAACAACTGAATCACTACAGACTCCGCACTTGCTTGATGCCGTGCTGTTCAAGGATGGCGGCCAGATTGCTCTTGGCGACATCGTTCTCGAAGGCGCTGTCACGGAACACTGCCGTGGTGTCGCCGACAGTACCCTGTTCCTCACGCCAGGCCACCATGCCCAGCGCCAGGGCTTCCACCTCGGCCACCTTGATGCTTTCGGCCAGGCAGGCCATCAGCACACCCGCGCCGACGCTATTGACCTGCTTGCCAGCGATTTCACGCTTCTCGATGGGAACACAGAGATCCAGACCCAGCTTGAGCAGGATTTCGTAGAGGATGTCGTCGCTGCTGCGGCCCGCTTCGAGGTGTTCGAGGTGATCGAAAAGCGAGGTTTTCAGATCGTTGACCGTGGGATTCCAGGCGCGGATGTTGGAGGTGTCGAGTTTGAATGCTCTAAAACCGAGATCTTTTGTCAGTAACGGCCTTTCACCACGAATTTTTTGCCCAGCACGTTTAATGCGGTCCCGAGTAATATCCGCAATTGTCTTGCACCCCCTTGGGGAAACTTCATTTAATGGTTCAGGCAATTGAACCAAAATGCACCTACGGGAACCATCATCATCCGCATTCAAAGCGTAAGTGGCATGTAACGTGGTGCCCGAGCCGCCAAAGAAATCCAGGACCAAGGCATCTTTGCTCGCCCCAATTTGAAGCACTCGTTTCAAGAGACGTACCGGCTTGGGAGTGATAAACAGATCTTCGCCTGCATCCGCATCCATTATTTGCGATAACTCCTGCTTCGCATGGCGAGTGCTTCCAACATCCTTCCACGGCCAGTAGGTTTGAGGAACTACTCCATCTTTAACCTCTGATATGAAACGTTTTATTCCTGGCCGATTGTCCCCGGTAGTCCCCCACCAAATTCGCCCATCCGCATCAAGTTCACGGAATTTTTCTTCGCTGATTCGCCAATAACTACCTGCCGGAGGGCCGGAAATGACTTTTCCCGATGGGGTTGTAATGGGGTAGCGACCTTGTCCGTAATAATTCCGTGCTGCCAAATCCCCCAATAACCACGGACCACGGGGGTCGTTATCAGGATTTTTGTACCTCGCAATCATCTCATCAGTTCGTGGCAGCGGAGATGGTCGCCACACATCACTGTTCTTGGCGTAGATCACTATGTAATCATGATCTTCACTAAGATGAACTGCCGAGTTTTTGGGACTATCCATCTTGTGCCAGATAACATTGGCAATGAAATTTTCTGGTCCAAAAATTTCATCCATCACGTGTCGAAGATTGTGAATTTCGTGGTCTGCAATACTGACAAAAATCGCTCCGTCCTCAGCCAAGAGCGCTTGTGACAACTTTAGGCGTGGGTACATCATGTTCAACCAATCAGTATGAAATCGCCCGCTGGTTTCAGCGTTCGTTGTCATCTTGGCACCGCCATCAGTTTGGCCGGTCAGTTCCAGATAGTTTTTGATGCTGTCCTGAAAATTATCGGGATAAACAAAATCATTTCCAGTGTTATACGGCGGGTCGATATAGATAAGCTTCACCTTCCCCGCATAGCTTTTCTGCAGCAGCTTCAGCACTTCGAGGTTGTCACCCTCGATCATCAGGTTCTGCGTCGTTTCCCAATCGACGCTTTCCTCCGGGCAGGGGCGCAGGGTTCCTGTGCTCGGGGTCAAGGCAATCTGCCGCGCCTTCTTCTTGCCATGCCAGTTCAGGCCATATTTCTCGTCGGCGTCGGTCACAGTCTGGTCGCCCACCAAGGCTTTCAACACATCGACGTTAATCACCGGGCCATTCGCGCCTTCCGTCACCAGTTCGGGAAACAGGGCTTTCAGTTGAGCAAGGTTCTCAGCCACGATATTCGCCGATTGGGCTTCGGGGCTATTGGCTTCGATTTTTTGCATGGTATTCACGGCTTATTCTTGGTTGACGGTGGTGTAGCGTTGATCCGGATGGTTTTCCATTTCCGGGATGGTGTAGGCCAAAATGCCCTCGGCGACCATGGGGCTGAGGTAGTCCCGCACCAGCGGTTTATGTTCGCGTCGGCGCAGGATACTGGCCAGCTCTCTGGCACTGAGCGGGTGCCAGGCACAAAGATCAAGGATCAAGGCGCGCATGACTTCCCGGCGTGGTTTTGCACCAGCGGCTGGCCGGCGGACGTCCAACTCAGAAGGCATTGTGCCCCACGGGTGGTGACTATCCGGCTGGGGGTGGTGACTATCCGGCTGGGGGTGGTGACTATCCGCAACGAGCTGGTGCCCATTTCCCACGGGGTGGTGTGTATTTCCTTCCTCACTTGGCGGGCTGACCACAAATTCCGGTCCGGGGGTGTAGTAAGTCCGGCTGCCGCTACCCTTCATCTGCAACAGGTCCAGGTCACGCAAGCGGCGAAGATGGCCCGAGGCATTCAGGGTATCCGTGCCGTTGATGGCCCGGTAGGCCGCATTGTCGATAGCCCCAAGCTCCCGAACAAAAACCAGCGCACGAGCCTCTTCGTCTGAAATGGTTTCTGCGGTCAGGCGACGCAGCCACGCCAGATCGTCCGGCCCAAGGAAATGGTGGAAGAGGAAGGTGGCGACAAACTGGTCGGGGCGCCGTGACGATTCAAACGTGGGCGGCAATAGATCATTCGCCAGCATCATTTCGCGCATGGCACGGATGCCGCTGCCCTTGGTTTCCGCGATATTCACCTCATGCAGCACGGCGGCGATGCGTGGATTACGTGTTTCTGAGCCTGGTTCTCCCAGTTGCTCCTCTGCCTTGATCGAATGGCCGGGGTTGCGGATTTCGAGCCGGTTGGCGTAGCGAATAATCTGGATGGCCCCATGAATCCGGTAGCTGCGGTGCATGACCGCGTTAACAATCGCTTCACGGATTACCCGCTGGGGCAGCGTTGATTCGTCCTCTCTAGCTAATGCGCCTTCGGGCAAAGAGAAGGATTGCAGTAGTTCATCGCGCACGGTATTCGTCGCCCGGCGAATTGCCGTGAACATCGGCGCACGAATTTCCAGCGTGTCAAAACGGTGTTCGGGGTTCTCCACCCACTTTCTGCCTGGAACGCGGATATAGTCGATACGCATCATCGGGAAGCAACGCCGCAACGCCATGGACGTACCGAACAGGAGAATACCCGCCACAGTTGGCTTCAGCACTTCCCCTTCTTTTTTGGCGCACCCGAGAGATCGCAACAAATCCCCATTGGACCAGGACAATTCTTCGGCATCCGGATTGATTTGCTTGCGCTGAGCGCGGTAATCCTCCAAAGCCTGAGGGTCAATGTCGTCCAAATCGGCATCCGACAGGACAGCCCCATCATAGGTGTCCATCTGGTGGCCGCTATACAGGGCGATCAGATCGTCCTCTGAGCCTTCTTGATCGGTTGGGCCTATGCGGCGGAATGCGCCTCTCGGTAGACCAAAGTTCGTCAGGTAAACGGGTTTGTCGGTGGCGGCAGCTTCAGGCACATACACCACAACCACCGTTTTTCCATTCAGCTCCTCAACAGAAACCCGTGGCCGAATTGGCCTGTTGAACACGCTGGCGCATTGGCTGACCAGATCCGATTGGATTTTATCTGGGTTGCTGATGCCGGAAACGGTATAGGCGTTCTTGAAGAAATCTTGCTCGTCACGAACCACACCAAGCAATAGGTAGCCACCACCCAGCCCCGGCTCGTTGGAAAAGGCGCAAACCGTTTCCATCACCGAACGATCCACCTGCGTACAGCGTTTGGCCTCGATTCGGTGGGACTCATCGAGGGAAATCAGTTCCTGTAAGAGGTCTTCTGCACTTCGCATCATTTTTTGCTCGCCATTTCTGCTCTAAAAGCAGTCTTTACAGTTGTTCGTGAGCAGATTGAAGTTGCATTACGTGCAATAGCGAAGTCATGCATCCTGCGGCCCACCCATTTGATGATCGAACGATTGGCGAATCAGACCCATCACGTAAGGCAGATCGTCGATGTTGGAGAGACCAACCTCTACGTCACCATTGCCCCACCGGCCAATGTTTGAAATATCACGACACAGCCTCTTGGGGTCTTCGATGTCTTCAATGCCCAGATTAAGCACAAGCAGTAAACGCTTGGCTTGTGGAACCACATCGACAAAGTTGGTTTCTGCCTTGTAGGCCACGTAAAGCTTCAAGAACTCCTCGCTCACACAGGGGTCAAGCGCAATGATTGCTTTGCGGAGAGCGTCAAAGAGCCCTTGCATCGCGCCGGAAACCAAATGTGGGTGATCGGCAATGGTGTATTGCTGCCCCACTGTTCCCGCTGCGGGACGGTAAGCATTGAGCACATCAGCAGCCAATTGCGGAGCGGTCCAAACCTTGGCTGCCTCACCCGCCAATCTGCTTGCACGGGCCTTGATGGCTTCTTCATCCCACTTTTCAACAGCCCCCAGCCCTTCGTTCAAATTCAAGGGGCTGTACTTGAAACCGATCTTCTTACCCTCTTTGCTGGTGACCTGATCGCGCTTGTAGGCAAAAGAATGGTCGCTGTATTCGCTGTTGTAGCCCGTCAGGGTAAGGTTGCCCAGGGTATGCAGCCATGTTTGCTGTACTCGCTGCCATTCGGTTCCAAGCTCGGCTTGCCACTCGGGCGATAGCGCCTCGTTCTGCGGCATGATGTGCTCGATGGTGTAGTCTTCGACCACCACTCGCTCTTTGCGGCCATGGTTTTCAAGGCGGCGAAGCCAGTAGCTGCGGCTGCGGAAGTTGTACAGATCACGTAACTTAACTTTACGCTGAAATTCTTCATCACTGGGGAAGCGGCGATAGGAAGGCAACAATAGAAATGCAGCCTTCACACTTTCCCAATAACGGTCCTTCTTCAGGGTGCGGCTCATGCCCGCAAACGTCTTGTTTAGCGAGTTTGTGGGTATCGCGCAAATCGCTCGCCGGAACACATAACTTTCTACCAGTCGCACAATGGCAAGCACTTCTTCAGCGGACAGCCGCCCCTGCTTGAAGTCATGATAGACATCGAGAAGGAAAGGATAGGCTACATCAACCTTCAACTCGCGGAGGTCATGGAAGGCTTGCTTGAGTGCGTTATCCTGCTCTGCACCCAAGGCCATGGCGCAGTAATAAGTGGCGTATGAGTGGATGTCTGCGACGAGGCTGGTGATATCGCCTTTAAAACTGGCCGCAAAGCTTTTGAATGCGGTGTAGACCTCGCGCACATTTGGGATTTCCCCAGTTTTTGCGGTCAAGTAATGACGCATAAAGGGGTCAAAATGCACTCCGTAGGCTGTCTGCCCAAATGCTTTCTCCATGGGTCGCCAGTACGTCCTATATAGGTCCGTTTGCAGCTTTTGCTCAAGCCCCATCAAGATGTAGTTGCGAATAAGATCCGCCTGACTGAGTTCCAGTCCGGTGGAGTTCATGCTCTCAAAGATTAGCTGCGGGTTGTCTTGTGAGCGGTCAAGTGAAACATCCACAATCACCAGCTTGGAAAGACCTCGGCAAATGGCTTCCAGTTCAGAGTGGTGCGCGTCGATGAGTTCCTGGAAGAGTTCGTAGTTTTCGACAATACGGTGACTAGCTTCAGCAGGCATCGGCGCATTATTCAAAATCGCCAGCAACGTGTCTTTATCGGTCTCCGAAAGGATCAGCTTGTAGTGACGCTCTCCGTCTTCGTAGGGATTGAGCAGGTAGTAGTTGCGGAGCTTTTTGGCTGAAAAGGCTTCCAACAACTCTGCAATGCCCTTGTCTTCAAAATGCTTGGCTAGGGCAGTAATCAGCAATGTGCTGGTCGTCAAACGTTGCTGCCCGTCGATAACCATCAGCGGTTCTTGTGCTACTACATTTTCTTGACCGCGTTTGACATAAACCACTGCCCCGATAAAGTGGGCATTAATGTTGGCGCTTCGCCCTGCACGTAGCAGGTCGGCCCAAAGTTGGCGGCACTGGGCGCTGGTCCATGAGTAATTACGCTGATAGATCGGTATCGCAAACTGAGGCGACTTTTGTAAAAACGTCAGCAAATTGGCTTCAGTAGCCTTCATTTTTTATCCCTTAATATTGTCGGCAACACGCTGGCGCTCGGCCAACAACGCTTTGATTTCGAGGTTGGCAGCCACTTGGCGGGCAGTTTGTTTTTCCTTGCTGGCTGACAAGCGCAAGCTCGCAATCTTCGCGTCCAGTTCGCGGCACTGATGTAGGGCCGTACGGCGCATAGCTGCGTGAGCGGCGGAAGTGCTCAGTTCAAAACACCCCGTTAAAGCTGAAGCCTGCCAAGCTATCAATGCGTCTATCCAGCCTTGATAAAGCGCGTGAAGAGACAGGCGCGGCTGCTTTTCCAGCGACAGAGCATCGACAAAGCTTTGAACCAGGCCGGGTCGGTCTGAAAAACGCAGGTTGGCCTCAAGTACATCGCCGTCCAGCACAGTCTTCCCAGCTTCGTTTTGCGCCCAGCGTTTATGCACCAGCGAGATGCTGATACCGCCCTGGGAGTGCGCCATCAGGAATGTGGGATAGGGAATGGCACGATGGACCAGTTCGGCGATACGGCTGGCCTTGGCTTCCGGACGCAGCTTGATGCTCAGGATGGCAATTTCGAGGTAATCACGGACCTCATCCTGATAGGCCGGTATCCCTACCGTTACCGGCTTTAGTGCAGCCAGCCAATGAATGTCGTCGATTCCGTCGGTGATGGCGCGTTTGTCCGCTGCCGTCGGTGCCCCCGTTTCGACCAGCATTTTCTTGGGAATACGCTGGTTGACCGCAGCACTCTCTGGGTAGCCCAGCGCAGCGACGAGATGAGGAAGATCGAAACTAACGGTCAAGTCGATTTCTCCGGCAGGATCACCATGTAGGCGACAACCTCAAAATCATTGCTGCCAGCAAACTCGCCTTTCAAGGCATGGGTTCCACCCGGCGAAAACAGGCTGGCTATCGCCCGTTCCTCACTCTTGCCGACAATCGAGGCTACGGCAGCCGCCAACAATTGCTGCACAGAAGCCATGTCTGCACCCTGCTTGGTCTGCTTGTCGAAGCGGTGGATAGCCGCTGAGTCAGGGGTGTCACGGCCCAGGCTGACGCGCTTGAGCCAATCCAGGATGCGCTTGGCCTGTGTGTAGGGAAGCTCAACTGATCCCGCTTCGCTGACATGGACGAGGAAATGCGGGGCCAACGGGTAGCCCGCATCGGTAATCTTCTGTGCGGCGGCCCCTTCGGCCCGCAGGCAAAAAACAACACCTGGCGTAATGTCAGCATCCATGCTGGTTGTGACGGCACAAGCGCCCAGCGGCAGGGATTCGAGTTTGCCGGGATGTGCTTTGAGGTACTGCGCCAGGTCGATACGGAAGTCGGTCAGGGTCAAATCGGTAATCGACACGCCGGAAGACAGGTCTTCCAGGTCAATCACCGTGTCCTGCAGTTTGAGCAGTTGCTTGCGGCGGTACTCCAGGTCGTTCATGGGGTTGCCGGACTGCTGTTCGATCAGGTTTTCTTCGCCGGTTGCCGAAATGTCGAGCAAGACCATGCGACCGCTGACCCGCTGTTCGAGATTGATGTACTCGTCCAGCTCCATGTTCGGCCAGAAATTCACCAGTTGAATACGCTCGTTGGGCGAACCGATGCGGTCGATACGGCCAAACCGCTGGATGATACGAACCGGGTTCCAGTGAATGTCATAGTTGATAAGCCAGTCACAGTCCTGCAGGTTCTGGCCTTCGCTGATGCAATCGGTGGCAATCAACAAATCCAGTTCGCCTTCGTGCGCCAGATCGGCGGGACGCTCCTTGGATCGTGGCGAGAAAGCGGTCAGGATGGACGCTAGATCCTTGCGGAGATGCGGCAGGCTGGTCTGGTTCCGTCCAGAGCCTGTCACCAGGGCGCTTTCAATGCCAAGGTCAGCTTTGGCCCAGGCTGATAGCTGTTCGTAGAGGTAGGTTGCTGTATCGGCAAATGCCGTGAAGATGATGATTTTCTTGTTGCCAGCATTGGTTGGATGCTGGCACTTGTGGGCAATGACTTCGCGCAATGCGGTCAGTTTGGCATCCCGAGCCGCATCAACCTGCTTGGCTGCCGCATAAAGGGCAGCAAGGCGATTTCGATCCTCGATCAGGTCATGTCGCCAGCGCAGTAGATCAACGTCAGTCAGCAGCACCTTGACCTTGCGCCCAACCAGCAGGCTTTCAAAGGCCGGGTCGTCAATGTCTACGTCGGCAATGTCCAGTTCCTCGATTTCTGGATCGTGGGCCTCGATACGAGCCAGGGTGGCTTCCACATCCTTCAGTTGGCGCTGAACGGTCAGCGTGAAGGAGGACACCGCACTTTCCATGCGCTTCAGGACATTGACGCGCAGCAGGTG
>JAPKHL010000035.1 GCA_026646875.1 Rhodocyclaceae bacterium
AGAAGGCGGCGCCGCAATCCCATCGACCACGCTCGGGCTTTAGATCCGCGTCGCGATTGCTGCGATGCAACCACGGACTACCGGAATTACGCAAAACGGGTTACCATCGCGCTCTGGTCGGCGTGCACGCCTGCCAGGCCGGGACCCCCCGGTCGCCAGACACCATTCTCTATCGATAAGGGATTTAGAAATGAAAAACTCTCTCCTCGCTGCTGCTCTGATCGCCCTCGCCGTCTCCGCCTGCGGCAAGAAAGAAGAAGCTCCTGCTCCCGCTCCGGCCCCGGCTCCCGCTCCGGTGACCGCTCCGGCTGCTCCGGCCGCTGCCCCGGCTGACGCCGCCAAGCCCGCCGACGCCGCCGCTCCGGCTGCCGCCCCGGCCGACGCCGCCAAGCCCGCCGACGCTGCTGCCGCTCCGGCCGCTGCCCCGGCTGCCGACGCCGCTGCCAAGCCGGCCGACGCCAAGTAATACCTCGCGCGCCTGTCGCGACGAAGGCCGTTCAGCCCTGGCTGAACGGCCTTTTCGTTTTGACCGCTCGCCCCCCGTTCGGGCGGCCCGGTGACAACAGGCGCACCGACCCCGGCCCCGGAAACCTTCCGCATGGACGACATTGGCGCGGCCATCATCGGCGCCGGCGTGATCGGCCTCGCCTGCGCGCGCGAACTCGCCCGGCGCGGCATCGACACGCTGATCCTTGAGCGACACCCCGTTTTCGGCAGCGAAACCAGCGCCCGCAACAGCGAGGTGATCCATGCCGGACTCTACTACCCGCAAGGCACCTTGAAGGCAGGGCTTTGCATCGACGGCCGGCACCGTCTCTACGACTACTGCGCCTCGCACGGCATCGCCCACCGGCGCTGCGGCAAGCTGATCGTGGCGACGACACAGGCGCAGGAAACCAGACTGGAAGCGTTGCACGGCCAGGCACAGGCGAACGGGGTCGAGAACATCCGCTGGCTGCCCGCCAACGATGCGCATGCCCTGGAACCCGAACTGCGCTGCCATGCCGCCTTGCTGTCGCCCGCCACCGGTATCGTTGACAGCCACGGTCTGATGCTGGCGCTGCTCGGCGATGCCGAACGATCCGGCGCCACCCTCGCACGACGTACCCCCGTGCAGTCAGGGGTGATCGGGACGCACGGCATCGAGCTCGAGATCGGTGGCCATGAACCGGTTCGCCTGCGGGCAGCACGCGTGGTCAACGCTGCCGGGTTGCGGGCGCGGCACGTCGCCGCCTCCCTTGAGGGATTTCCGGCGCGGCACCTGCCCACCCTCCATTTCGCCAAGGGCAGCTACTACGGCCTGGCCGGCCGGGCGCCGTTCTCCCGCCTGATCTACCCGCTGCCCGAGAGCGGCGGGCTGGGGGTGCACCTGACGCTCGATCTGGGCGGACAGGCGCGCTTCGGCCCCGACGTCGAATGGCTCGAGGCGCTCGGCGATCCGCCCGATTATCGCGTGGATCCAGCACGCGCCACCGCCTTCCACGACGAAGTACGCCGCTACTGGCCCGCCCTGCCCGACGGCGCACTGACGCCCGCCTATGCCGGCATCCGGCCCAAGCTCAGCGGCCCAGGGGAAAACGCTGCCGATTTCCTGCTGCAGGGCCCGGAAACGCACGGTATCGCGAACCTGGTCAACCTGTTCGGCATCGAATCGCCCGGCCTCACGGCCAGCCTGGCGATCGCCGCACGCGTCGCCGACATGCTCGAACAATGATCGATTCCCCTCCACCCCCCGCCACGCAACTGGTGCTCGACACCAACATCGTGATGGACATGCTGCATTTCGGCGATCCACGCACGCAACCCATTCTCGCCAGCCTCGCACAAGGGCGGGCATGCTGCTTCACCGACGCCGACTGTCTCGCCGAACTCGAACGGGTCACCGGCTACCCCGAATTCCGGCTCGACGCCGCCGCCCGCGCCGCCCTGCTGGCACGCTATCTCGCCCTGGCAACGCGCTGCGACGCGCCGCCCGACGAGAATGAACGGGATTATGGCCTGCCGCGCTGCCGCGATACCGACGACCAGAAATTCCTCACGCTCGCCGCGCGTTGCTCGGCCGACCTCCTGATCACCCGCGACAAGCTCCTGCTGCGACTCGCCCGCCACCGCCACCGACCGCCGCCCTACGCCATCCTGACGGCGGAAGCGGCGCGTCCACGACTCGAAGCGTCCTGAGCGTCGGCCTCGCGGCGTTCAGTAGCAGACCACCGTCCGCCCGGACACGTCCCGGCACACCGTGGTCCCGTCCGGCCCGGTGATCACCGTCAACCCCTTGTCGCGCCGGATCACGGTCGGACCACCGCGCGCGCCCTTCGGCGTCAGCTGCTGCTGTTGCTGTACGCCGCTGGTCGGAATCCCCGGCGCCCCCGGTCCGTGCTCGATCACCACCGCCGCCGGTGGAGCATGTTTCTGCGTGTTGTAGAGGATCGTCTGATCGCCCCCCTGCGGCGGGGGCTGACCGTACGGTTGCTGTCCGTAGTACTGCGCATGCGCCAGACCGCCGAAGACAAGGCTCAGGAGCGTGCCGGCAAGGATCCGGCAGGCCGGGAAAGGAAGGGCTGGCATGGTCGTCTCTCCGGGGAAGTGATGCTGTCAGTATAGACCACGGCCGGCGCTCAGGCGGCCCGGCGGCGAAACACCCAGCGGGTAGCGTCGGAAGCCTCCGGCGCGAAGGCATAGCCACCCTCGGTAAAGGCCTGCAGGGACTCCGGCGAACGCAGGCGTGCACGCACCGCGAAACGCGCCATCATCCCGCGGGCCCGTTTGGCATGGAAACTCGCCACCCGGAAACGACCGCCCCCCCAGTCCTCGAACACCGGCTGAATCACCGGCAGCGCCAGCGCCGCCGGACGAACCGCCTTGAAATACTCCTCCGAGGCCAGATTGACCAGCGTTCCCGCCCCGACCGCACGGGCCGCGTCGGCGAGCGTCCGCGCGACGCGCTCACCCCAGAAGGCATAGAGATCCCGGCCACGCGCATTGGCCAGCCGGGTTCCCATCTCCAGACGGTAGGGCTGCATCAGGTCGAGCGGACGCAGCACGCCGTAGAGCCCGGAAAGGATGCGCAGGTGCCGCTGGGCGAAGGCAAGATCGTCCGCCGACAGCGTCCTCGCCGAAAGCCCGTCATAGACATCGCCGTCGAAGGCAAGCACCGCCGGACGAGCGTTCTCGGGCGTAAATGGCCGCGACCACTCGGCATAGCGCACGGCGTTCAGCGCCGCGAGCGGATCGCTGATACCCATCAGCCCGGCCAGCGCCGCCGGAGAAAGGGGCCGCAGTTGCCCGACAAGGCGCTCGGCATCGTCGAGGAAATCAGGCTGCGTGAAGGGAACGGACGCGACCGGCGTGGTGTAGTCGAGCGACTTGGCGGGGGAAATGACAAGGATCATCGGTAAATGGGCAGCCGTACGAAGGCGCGTGAAGGAATGCGAATGAATGGCCAGGGCGGAATTGTAGAGGAGCGGCCGGTCGCCATCGACGTTACGCACCCCGGCGGGCGTGGGCGGCTTGCTACAATGGCGCACTTCATTGCCACCGGCTCCGCAGACCCCATGAAACGAACCCGTTTTTCCTCCCGCAAACGCATCTCCACCGACGCCGCCGAGCTCGGACGCCTGGCCACCGGGCTCGCCGAATCGGGCGGCAAGCTCGAGGACGCCTTCTGGGAAGCGCAGCTTGGCGAACTGATCGACCGGTTGCTGCACGACGGCGCCGAGGACGACCTCAACGCCGCGCTCGACCGCCTGTTCGACACCAACGCCCCGGCGCACGACGAACTCGCCGACATGATCGAGGCGCGCGCCGAATCCGGCGTGCTCTCGATGCAAGGGCAGGAATTCGACATCCTGCTCTTCAACGTACCCCTGCTCGCCTGGTCGCGTTTCTCGATTCCCGCCGGCACCATCGCGCAGGGCACCCTGCAATCGCTCAAAGTGCAGCTTGGCGCGCACGTCTTCGCCGCCGGCGCGCAGCTTGCGCTGACCGACTACCTGTACAGCCCCGATCAGCTGCCACGCACCTTCGTCGACACCCACCAGCTGATGCGCGAACTGGGCGCCGCCGCGCTTGCCGGCCGCGATCTCAAGCTCGACGGATCGACGCTGCCGGAGACCAACCGCTTCCTTTCCGACACGCGCTACCTGGTCGGCGCCATCGCCGTGCGTCGCGGCATGCCGGTGTTCCGCTGGAACGAAGCCGACGGCACGCGCGAGGGCGCCCTGCGCGAATGGATCAAGCAGGGCGGCCCCTGCCTGGAACCGCTGCTCACCGGCTGTGCCTTCCAGCCGCTGCTCGCCGACGCCTACCACGCCGCCTGCCGGCAGGCCGACAGCGCATCGCGCCCCTACTCGCTGCGCGCCTCGGTGGCCTTCCTGCAGACCACCACCGGCAAGACCGCCGAACAGCTGCGTGCCGTGGTCGGCGGCTTTCACGACCAGCGCCTCGAGGAATACCGCATCGGCTTCGGTCCGCGCGACGGCGAAGCCGTCTGGCACGGCGTGGTCTGGCCGCTGCTCGGCGCCGAGGACGAGGGCAGCGAGATCACCGGCGAGATCGAGAATGTCCTGCGCGAATGCGGCCTCAAGGAAGTCGTCGTTCTCGACCAGCGCTTCCCCTTCGAGTTCTGCGACGACTGCGGCGCTCCGCTCTACCCCAACATCGAAGGCGACGCAGTGCATGCCGAGATGCCCGAAGAGAAGAACGCCCCCTCGCAGACGCTGCACTGACACCGGCGGCCAACGATGAGCAACCGCGACCTGCTGACGCGCAGCCTCGCCGCCGTCTGGCATCCCTGCACGCAGATGAAGCAGCACGCCGGCGACGGCCCGGATGCGCTGCCACTGATCCCCATCGCCGCCGGCGAAGGGGTCTGGCTGCGCGACTGCGACGGCCACCGCTATCTAGACGGCATCAGCTCGTGGTGGGTCAACCTGTTCGGACACGCCAATCCGCGCATCAACGCCGCGCTGCGCGCGCAGCTCGACGAGCTTGAGCACGTCATCCTCGCCGGCTTCACGCACCGGCCGGTGGTCGAGCTCTCGGAACGTCTCGCCGCGCTGACCGGCAACACCCTCGGCCACTGCTTCTACGCCTCCGACGGCGCCTCGGCCACCGAGATCGCGCTGAAGATGTCCTTCCACGCCTGGCACAACCGCGGCCGCACGGAAAAACGGCACTTCCTCTGCCTCGAGGGCGGCTATCACGGCGAAACGGTCGGCGCCCTTGCGGTCACCGACGTTGCCCTCTTCCGCGACGCCTACGCGCCGCTGGTGCGCGCTGCCGCCACCGTACCGTCACCCGACGCGCGCCGGGCCGCGGCAGGCGAGAGCCCGGCCGACGTCGCCCGCCGGGCCGCCGCCGCGCTCGAACGCACGCTTGCGGAACGGCACGCCGAAATCGCCGCGCTGATCGTCGAGCCGCTCGTCCAGTGCGCCAGCGGCATGGCCATGCACGACCCGGAATACCTGCGCCTGGCGCGCACCCTGTGCGACCGCTACGAAGTGCACCTGATCTGCGACGAAATCGCCGTCGGCTGCGGCCGTACCGGCACCTTCTTCGCGCACGAGCAGGCCGGTCCCGGAGTTCGGCCGGACTTCCTCTGCCTCTCGAAGGGCATCTCCGGCGGCTACCTGCCGCTCTCCATCGTGCTCACCACTGACGCCGTATACGATGCCTTCTACGACGACGCCACCGCGCGCGGCTTCCTGCACTCGCACTCCTACACCGGCAACGCGCTGGCCTGTCGCGCCGCGCTGGCGACGCTCGACATCTTCGCCGAGGATGACGTACTCGCCGCCAACCGCGCACTCTCGGCGCATCTCGGCCGGTGCCTCGCACCGCTCGCCGAACACGCCCGGGTTCGCCACTTCCGCCAGCGCGGCATGATCGCCGCCTTCGACGTCGCCACCGACGACCCGCGCTTCGCGCGCGCCTTCTACCGCGAAGCGCTGGCACGCGAGATCCTGCTGCGCCCGATCGGCAGCACCGTCTATGTGATGCCACCCTACACGATCACGCCGGACGAATGCGCCCTCCTCGCGCAGCGTGCCGGCGAGGCCCTGGACGCCGCGCTGCGATGAGCCGCCCGGCGATCTGGGAAGCGCTGCGCGACGCACTCGTCGCCCTCGAGCGCGATGGCCTGGCGCGCCGCCTGCGTACGCTGGACGCTCCCTGCGGTCCGCTGGCACGCGTCGACGGGCGCGATCTCGTCAGCTTCTGCAGCAACGACTATCTCGGCCTCGCCGCCGACCCGGCACTGACCGAAGCGCTCGTCGATGGTGCCCGCCGGTGGGGGGTTGGCAGCGGCGCCGCGCACCTGGTGAGCGGACACCTCACCCCGCACGCCGCTCTCGAGGCGCGGCTCGCGGCGTTCACCGGCGCCGAGCGCGCCCTGCTCTTCTCCACCGGCTACATGGCCAACCTCGGCATCGTCCCGGCACTCGTCGGGCGTGGCGACGCCGTCTTCGCCGACCGTCTCAACCACGCCTCGCTGATCGACGCCGCCCAACTCGCACGCGCCGAGCACCGGCGCTATCCGCACGGCGACGTAGACGCGCTCGACAGGCTGCTCGCGGCAAGCACGGCCAAGCGCAAGCTGATCCTCACCGACGCCGTGTTCAGCATGGACGGCGACCTCGCACCGCTGCCCGAACTGCTTGCGCTGGCCGAGCGCCACGACGCCTGGCTGGTGGTCGACGACGCCCACGGCTTCGGCGTCCTCGGACCGCAGGGACGCGGCAGCCTCGCGCACTTCGGCCTGCCTCCCTCGCCGCGCCTCATCCACATGGGCACGCTGGGCAAGGCGGCCGGCGCCGCCGGCGCCTTCGTCGCCGGCGCGGCGGTGGTGATCGAATGGCTGTTGCAGCGCGCGCGCACCTACATCTTCACCACTGGCGGCAGTCCCGCCATCGCCTGCGCGCTGCTCGCCGCGCTCGACCTGATCGAGCGCGGCGACACCCGGCGCGACCACCTGCAGCGCCTCACCGCCCAGCTGCGCAGCGGACTGGCCGAGACCCGCTGGCAGCTGCTGCCCTCGCCGACCGCGATCCAGCCGGTGCTGGTAGGCGACAATCACGAGGTGCTGCGCGTCGCTGCCGCCCTCTTCGAGCGCGGCCTGTGGGTGCCGGCCATCCGCCCGCCGACGGTACCGGCCGGCGGCGCGCGCCTGCGCGTCTCGCTGTCGGCCGCGCACACGCCGGAACAGGTGGCGCGGCTGATCGACGCCCTGAGGAGCCTGGCATGATCGCCGAGGTGCTCGGCAGCGGTCCCGACCTCGCACTGATTCCCGGCTGGGGACTCGGCAGCGCGGCCTGGCGTCCGCTGCTCGCCCCCCTGGCCCGGCACTGCCGCGTGCATCTCGTCGAACTGCCCGGCTACGGCGGCACGCCGCCCGTCGCCGCCGGTTTCGGCGAAACGGCGCGGACCCTGCTCGCCGCGCTGCCGGCGGGCGTCACGCTGTGCGGCTGGTCGCTCGGCGGCCTGCTCGCCCTGCGGGCGGCAGCCGATGCCCCCGAGCGGGTCGGCCGCCTGATCCTCGTCGGCGCCACGCCCAGCTTCGCACAACGCACCGACTGGCCGACAGCGCAGCCTGCCACGCTGCTCGACCAGTTCGCCGCTGCCGTGCGCGAAGACCCCGCCGGCACGCTGCAGCGCTTCATCGCCCTGCTCAACCAGGGCGATGCGCGGGCGCGCCCGCTGACCCGCGCACAACAGGCCGTTGCCGCCGCCGCACCGCCCCCCGCTCCGGCCACCCTGGCCAGCGGGCTCGACTGGCTGCGCGATGTCGACCTGCGCACGCTGGCGGCCGCGGTCGCCGCGCCCGCCCTGCTGATCCACGGCGAACGCGACCCGCTGATGCCACTCGCCGCCGCACGCTGGCTCGCCGACGCGCTACCGCGAGCCCGCCTGGAAATCTTCGCCGGCGCGGCGCACGCGCCCTTCCTGGCCGACCCGGAATGCTTCAGCGGACTGGTCACCGATTTCTGTGGCGGGACCCGATGAGCACGCTGCCCCCCCGACAGCGGGTGCGCGAAGCCTTCCAGCGCGCCGCCGCCACCTATGACGCCGCCGCCGTGGTCCAGCGCCTGGTCTGCGAACGCCTGCTCGCACGCCTCGATCCCGCGTCCTTCGGGAGCGCCGCGCCGCGCATCCTCGACGCCGGCTGCGGCACCGGCTACGGCGCCAGCGTGCTGCGCGCACGCTGGCCCGCCGCGCACATCACCGCCGCCGATTTCGCCCCGGCCATGCTCGCGCACGCCCGCCGTCATGCCGACGCCTGCTGCGCCGCCGACATCGAGGCGCTGCCGCTGCCGGCCGCCTGCGTCGACCTCTGGTGGTCAAGCCTGACCCTGCAATGGTGCGACGCCCGACGAGTGTTCGCCGAGGCGGCGCGGGTGCTGCGCTCCGACGGCCGGCTCGCGGTCAGTACGCTCGGTCCGGGCACCTTCGCCGAAATGCGCGCGGCCTTCGCCCGGGTAGACCGCTACCGTCACACCCTCGCCTTCAGCGAAGCGGACGCCATCGTCGCCGCGCTCACCGGCGCCGGCTTCCGCGATGTCGCGCTGCAGCGCGAGAACATCGTCCTGCACTATCCCGATCTTTCCTCGCTGCTGCGCGCGGTCAAGGCCATCGGCGCCAACGCCGTCGGCGACGGTGCACGCAGCGGCATGATGGGCCGCGCCGCCTGGCAGACCCTGCAGGACGCCTACGAAGCGCAGCGCACGCCGGCCGGCCTGCCCGCCACCTACGACGTACTGCTCCTGACCGCCGGAAAATGACCGCCACCGATCCCCCTCCCCGCACCGGCCATGCGTCGGAGCACCGTCCGCCCGCCTTCTTCATCGCCGGCACCGATACCGAGATCGGCAAGACCTTCGTTGCCTGTGCGCTGCTGCACGCGTTGCGTGCCTGCGGCCTGCGCGCCGTCGGGATGAAGCCGGTGGCCGCCGGCGTCGAAGCCGATGGCCGCAACGAGGACGTGGCGCGCCTCGCCGCTGCCTCCGCCTTTGCCGCGGCGGCCGATCTCGTCAACCCCTATTGCTTCCGGGCAGCGATCGCTCCGCACATCGCTGCCGCCGAGGAAGGCCGCCCGATCGTCCCGGCCCGCATCGTCGACGCCTTCGAAGCGCTGCGGGCGCAGGCCGGCGCGGTGCTGGTCGAGGGTGTCGGCGGCTTCCGCGTGCCGCTCGGAGACGACCACGACACCGCCGATCTCGCCGTTGCGCTCGGCCTGCCAGTGATCCTCGTCGTCGGCCTGCGGCTCGGCTGCATCAACCATGCACTGCTCACTCAGGAAGCCATCGCCGCGCGCGGCCTGCCGTTGGCGGGCTGGGTGGCCAACCGCATCGATCCGGAGATGGCGCGCAGCGCCGAGAACATTGCCGCGCTACGGGCGCGCATTGCCGCGCCGCTGCTCGGCGTGGTGGAGCACGGCACAACCCCGGAAGCCGCCGCCCGACAGCTGACGCTGCCGTCCGGCCTCGCTCCCGCGCCTAGCTCCGCGCCGGTGCCGCCGCGCTGACGTCGCTGGCCGACACGCCGGCCCCGGTATCGCCGGCAGCCCCCCCCGGCCTGCCCTCCAGCGCGCCGACCAACGCACGGATCGCGGCGCTCACCGCACCGACCAGCGCGTCGGCTCCCTGCAATTCGCCTCGCCGTGCCTGCTGTTCGAGCTGCAGCGCCAGCGCCGCGCCCGCATTCGCCGAGAAGGTGGCAAGCAGTCCCTTCACCGTATGCGCCTCGCGGTGCAGGGTGGCGGCGTCGCCGTCGGCGAGCGCCCGCGCCAGCGCGCTGCAATAGCCCTCGCTGTCGGCGACGAACATGTCGACCAGGGTCTGGAACAGTTCCTCGTCGCCGCCCATGCGCTCGAGCGCCTCGCACCGGTCGTAGACGGGTGCATCGTCCGCATCCGCGGCGGGTACGGCGGCGGACGACGGCGGCATCTCCGGAGGCGGCGCATTCTCAAGCGCCGCGGCGATTGCCTCGAAGAGCGTCTGCGGGCTGACCGGCTTGGAGACGTAGCCATCCATGCCGGCGGCCAGGCAGCGCTCGCGGTCACCCGGCATCACGTTGGCCGTCATGGCGACGATGATCTGGTGCGACGTGCCGGCGCTCGCGCTTGCCGCCACCTCCGCCTCGCGCCGGCGGATGTGCTGCGTGGCCTCGATGCCGTCCATCACCGGCATCTGCATGTCCATCAGCACCACGTCGAAGATTCCGCCCGCCAGGCATTCGAGCGCCTGCTGGCCGTTATCCGCGACGGTGACGCGGTGGCCATGCTTCTCGAGCTGGGCGACGGCCAGGCGCTGGTTGATCGGATTGTCCTCGGCGAGCAGGATGCGCAAGGGGCGTTCCGCGGCCAGCGCAAAACCCGCCGGCGCCTCGGCGGGCAGCGCGACGGCGGGTGTGCCGAGGCCGGCACGCAGGGAGAAATGAAAGGCACTGCCTTCGCCCTCCCGGCTTTCGAGCCAGATCCGCCCACCCATCAGGCGCACCAGCCGGTGCGAGATGGCCAACCCGAGTCCGGTGCCGCCAAAGCGCCGTGAGATCGAACTGTCGGCCTGCTCGAAGGCGCCGAAGACGCCAGCCTGCTTATCCTCGGGAATGCCGATCCCGGTATCGCGGACCACGACGTGCAGGGCCACCTCGCCATCGCCGAGCGGCGCCGATTCGATCTCGACGCGCACCGATCCGCGCCGGGTGAACTTGATGGCATTGCCGACGAGGTTGATCAGCACCTGGCGGATCCGTCCGGGATCGCCGATCAGCGCATCCGGTACCTCGTTGAGGAAGGCATGCGTCAGGCTCAGCCCTTTTTCCTCCGCGCGCAGGGCCAGTGGCGCGAGCGTCTGGCGGACCAGCTGGCGCAGCCCGAAGCCGATCCGCTCGATCTCCAGCTTGCCAGCTTCGATCTTGGAGAAGTCGAGAACGTCGTTGACGATCACCAGCAGTGCGTCGGCGGAGGCCTTGACCATCTCCAGGTATTCGCGCTGCCGCTCGTCGAGTTCGGTTTCCAGCGCCAGCTCGGTCATGCCGATGATGCCGTTCATCGGGGTGCGGATCTCGTGGCTCATGTTGGCGAGGAAATCGCCCTTCGCCCGGTTGGCTGCCTCGGCGGCTTCCTTGGCCTGCTGCAGCTCGAGTTCCGCCTGCTTGCGTCCGGTGATGTCGCGGAACAGCCAGAGATGGCCGCGGCAATCCTCCGGCTGGGGAATCGACGGAAAGAGGTAGATCGGGATGTAGTCGTACTCGAGCACCCGCCCGTCGGCCAGCGCCAGCTCGGCACCGAGTTCGGCGACACGATCCTCGAGCAGGTGGCGGGCCTCCGCCGCGAAGGCGTCGGCGTCGACCATCAGCCGCCGGCACTCGTTGAACACCGCGAGCGCGCGGATGCCGACCAGGTCGGTGCTGGCGGCATGGATGGAGAACATGTCGCAGAAGGCCTGGTTGGTGACCACCACCTGCGACTTCTCGTCCTCCACCAGCACACCGGCCTGCATGCTCTCCAGCAGCGCCGAGAGACGCGAGCTGGTGGCCAGCAGGTATTCCTCGTCGCGCTTCCGTTCGGTGATGTCCTGGAAGGCGGCCACGCTGCCCATGCAGCGCTCGCCCTCGAAGAGCGGGACCGACACCACGGAGATCGGAAACACCGTGCCATCCTTGCGGGTGAAGGCGTCGAACTCCGAGCGGAAGACATGGCCGGCCAGCACGGTCGCGTGGATCGGGCACTCCTCCGCCGCCAGCGGCAGGCCGGTGGCGGTCTGGAAATGGATCAGCGCATGCACGTCGCGGCCGAGCATTTCGTCGCGCGACCAGCCGAGCAGACGCTCGGCCTCGGCGTTCATGAAGGTGCAGCGCCCCTGCGCATCGTTGGCGACCACGCCTTCGCCGAGCGCATCGGTCAGGCTCTTGAGGAAGCGGTTGCGCTCCTCGATCGCGGTTTCCTGCTGCCGCAGGCGGGTCGAGGCACGATTGAGCGCCTCGATCAGTTCGCGGATTTCCTGATTGCCGCCGTAGACCGGCAGCTGCTCGCCGCGCCGCCGGTCGAGCGCGGCGGCGAAGCGCGTGGCCGTGCCCAGCACACGCATCGGCCGGCCGAGGAACAGCAGCATCAGAGCGGTGCCGCTGAGAATGGCGGCCAGCGCGATGAACAGGCTGTCCGACCAGATCTGCCGCCGGGCCTCCTGCAGGCGAACCAGCGAGATTTCCATGCGCACCCAGCCGACGTGTCCGCCGGCGTGCATCGGTTGCCACAGCACCAGGGTTTCGTCACCGCCGCGCAGCGGTGCCAGCAGGGCCTCGCCGCCATCCCGCGGCCGCTCGAGCAGGGGTTCCGCGCGGGGCGGCAGGGACAGCGGAGTCCGCGCGAAATCGGCGAAGGGCGTCCCCTGCTCGTTCTTGCGCACCTGGCCGAGCACCCGGCCGACGGCATCGGTCACACTGATCCTCCGGATCTCCGGATACTCGGCCAGCTGCAGCAGCAAGGCCTCGATGGCCGCGTAATCGGCGGCGACCAGGGCACCGACCGAGGCGCCGGCCACGCTCTTGGCGAGCGCCTGCGTCTGGGCGGTCATCGTGCTTTCCGCCAGGGCCCGCTGCTGCGTCGCGGTGTACCAGGTGTAGACGAAGACGGTCAGGGTGAACAGCAGCGAAACCAGGAGGGCGAGCTGCGAACTGAGACGGCGCGGCAGGAAGGACATGGCGTGGATCAAGGGGCAGCGTCGCTCGGAACGACGTAGCGCTCGAGCCGGAGCCGCTCGAGCGGCAGGTAGTCGCGCGCGTAATCGGCGGATCGCGGTTGCGGCATCTGCACCGCCGCCAGCAGGCGGCGTCCGTCCTCGGAGGCCGCCAGCCCCAGCAGCGCATCGGCAATGGCCTGCCGCACCCCGGGTGACACGCGCGGATGGGCGGCCAGCGGATGCGGCGCGACGCCGGGCGTCTCGTAGAGCACGCGCAGGCGTTGCCGCACCTCTTCCGATTCGTTGGCCAGCGTGTTGTTCACGCCGCCGCCCGCGGCGGCATCGCCGAGGATGACGTGCCGGTAGGTGTTGGCGTGGGTGCCCACGTAGCGCGGCACGATGCGGATGCCGGCCTCCTCGGCGAGCAGCGCGCGCAGGTAGAGGGAAGCGCCGAAGGCATTGGGCGCGGGAAACGCCAGGGTGCGCCCGTCAAGCTCGCGCAGCGCGGTCACCGGGTCGTCGCGGCGGACCACGAGAATGCCGCTCAGCGGCGTGCTGTCGCGCACCAGCGGCACATAGCCCTGCATCGTCCGTGCCATGACGGCATGGTAGGGATTGAGAAAGGCGAACTCCGGTGTTCCGCGCAGGAAAGCCTGTTCGAACTCAGGGATCGAGCGGGCGTGCAGGAGTCTGAGGCGGATGCCGGTTCGCTCGACGAGACGGTCGAGCAACGGTTGCCAGCGCCGCTGGATCTCGGCTGCCGGGAATTGCGGCACCACGGCGAGGCCATACTCCTGTGCCTCCGCGCCGCTCGCGGAGGCTGCACGGACCGCCATGGAAGCGGTCAGAAGCGCCAGAGCAGCGAATGCCGCAGCCGCCCCCGCGAACCAGCGCCGGCGAATCATCGGAGCGCGTCCGCCTCGTCCTGGAAACGCGCGCGGACGACCCCGACCTCGTCGAGGCGGGAGAGAAAGGCCGAGACACAGGCGGGGTCGAAATGCTCGCCGGCGCCTTCGCGCAGGAGATCGAGCGCGCGCTCGAGCTCCCATGCCTTCTTGTAGGGACGCTCCGAGGTCAGGGCGTCGAACACGTCGGCCACCGCGACAATGCGCCCGTAGAGCGGAATCTCGTCGCCGGCGAGCCCCGACGGGTAGCCCGTGCCGTCGAATTTCTCGTGGTGCGTGAGGGCGATCTCGGCCGCCGCTTGCAGGATCGCCGAGTCGCTTCCATCGAGCAGCTCGAAGCCCAGGCGGGGATGCTGCTTCATCAGCTCGAACTCCTGCGGCGTCAGGCGTCCCGGCTTGAGCAGGATGTAGTCGGGAATGCCGATCTTGCCGACATCGTGCATCGGCGCCGCTTGCAGGATCAGCGACTGCTCACCGGGAGAGAGCCCGAGTCCCGCGGCGATCAGCTGCGAGAAATGCGCCATGCGCTGGATGTGCCCCCCGGTCTCCGGGTCGCGGAATTCGGCGGCGCGCGACATGCGGAACAGCAGTTCCTGCTCGCGCGCATGCACCGCCGCCGTTGCCTTGCGCACCTCCTCCGCCAGCTAGGCGGCGCGATCGGCAAGCTTGCGCCGGCTGGCGCCGAGCGCCAGCATGTTGCGCACCCGCGCGGAGAACTCGACGCCGTCGAGCGGCTTGGTCAGGAAATCGGTAGCGCCGATCCGCAGGGCCTCGTGCCGCACCCCCCGGTCATCGTTGGCGGTGATCATCAGGACCGGGATTTCCTCGTGCCCGGGCGTGGCGCGCAAACGCTCGATGAAGCGCAGGCCGTCGAGGTCCGGCATCATGTAGTCGACCAGCACCAGATCCGGCTGGTGCTCGGCGCACCAGCGCAATCCGGCCTGCGAGTTGCTGAAGGTCACCGCCTCGCAGTCGCCGATCTTGCCGACCAGCGCCTTGAGGAGCGCAAGGTTGATGTCACTGTCGTCGATGATCGCGATACGCTGCATGGCTCCCCCCTGAGGCGGGCAGTATAGCAACCGCCCCGGGGGCTGAACACCGGCCCAGCGCCGTCGTCGTGGGCAAACAAAAAACCCGCAGGGCCTTGAGCCATGCGGGTTCCTGTTTTCTCGTGGTGGGCGGTACTGGGATCGAACCAGTGACCCCTGCCGTGTGAAGGCAGTGCTCTACCGCTGAGCTAACCGCCCGAACGAGGACGCGAATTAAACCACAGCCGGGACGGCCGGGTCAATTCCCCGAGTGAATTCCCTTTCTTCCCTTGTTCCGGATCATCCGTCGGCACGCGGCGGAGCGGCGGGACCACCCGATGGACGACCCGGGTTCATCCGGGATCACAAGGATTACAATGCCGGTTTTTCGCTCACGAGCCCCTTTTCTTCCATGGTACGCACACGCTTCGCTCCCAGCCCCACCGGTTTCCTGCATATCGGCGGCGCCCGCACCGCCCTGTTCTCCTGGGCCTATGCCCGCCGCCACGGCGGCCAGTTCATCCTGCGCATCGAGGATACCGATGTCGCACGCTCGACGCCGGAAGCCGTGCAGGCGATCATCGACGGCATGAACTGGCTGGGCCTCGCGCACGACGAGGGGCCGTTCTACCAGATGCAACGGATGGACCGCTACAAGGCGGTGATCCAGCAGATGCTCGCCGCCGGCACCGCCTATCACTGCTACACGACACCGGAGGAACTTGACCGCATGCGCGAAGAGCAGCGCGCCAGGGGGCTCAAACCGCGTTACGACGGCACCTGGCGTCCGGAACCGGGCAAGACGCTGCCGACGCCGCCGGCCGGCGCGCAGCCGGTGGTTCGCTTCAGGAACCCGCTCGACGGCGTCGTGGCATGGGACGATCTCGTCAAGGGCCGCATCGAGATCGCCAACGCCGAGCTCGACGATCTGGTGATCGCCCGTGCCGACGGCACGCCGACCTACAATTTCTGCGTCGTCGTCGATGACTGGGAAATGGGGATCACGCACGTCATCCGCGGCGACGACCACGTCAACAACACGCCGCGCCAGATCAACATCCTGCAGGCGCTCGGCGCGCAGGTGCCGCTCTACGCGCACCTGTCGATGATCCTTGGCGATGACGGCCAGAAACTTTCCAAGCGTCACGGCGCGGTCAGCGTGATGCAGTACTTTGATGATGGCTATCTGCCGGAGGCGGTGCTCAACTACCTCGCCCGCCTCGGCTGGTCGCACGGCGACGCCGAAATCTTCTCGATGGCGCAGTTCTGCGAGTGGTTCGACCTCGACCACATCACCCCGTCGGCGGCGCAGTTCAACACCGAGAAGCTCAACTGGCTGAACGCCCACTACCTCAAGCAGACCGACAACGAGCGCCTCGCCGCGCTGGTCCGCCCGCGCCTCGAAGCGCGCGGCGTGACGGTCGGCGAGACGCCGTCGCTGGCGGCCATCGCCGGCCTCTACAAGGAGCGCGTCGCCACGCTCAACGAACTGGCCGACGCCGCCGAGGTGTTCTACATCGGCATCCACCCGGCGGCGGAACTGCTCGCCCAGCATCTCTCGCCGGAAGCCGTGCCGGCGCTCGCCGACTTCATCGCCGGACTGCGCGACGTTGCCTGGGAGGCGCCGGCCATCGGCGCGCTGATCAAGGAGACGGTAAGCCGGCACGGGCTGAAGATGCCGAAGCTGGCGATGCCGCTGCGCGTGCTGCTCACCGGTCAGGCGCAAACCCCGTCGGTCGACGCCGTCGTGGCCCTGTTCCCGCGCGAGACGGCGCTTGCCCGCCTGCAGCGGGGCATGCCAGACTGACCGGAAAAATCCGGCAACCGGCCTTCAAGGGAGAGTATTCGATGGACAGGAAAGCCAGCCCGCCCCGCTCGGCGGCGCGCCCCGCTCCGCAACGTGCCGCCCGTCCGCGCAAGGCGGCGAGCGGCGACATCGCCCCGGTGCGCAGCGCCACCGGGATCGAAAACCACGTTGTCGGCGAAGCCGTCGAGGCGGCGCAGAGCGCCAAGAAAACGGCGGTGCAGGACATTCTCGCGCATGCCGCCGCCGGCGATTCGCCGGCGCTGGCCCGTGCTCTCGAGGCGATCATGGCCGGCGCCTCGCCGGACGACGCGATTGCGCTGCGCGACGCCCTGCTGGCGCCTGCGGAAACACCGAGTGCGAAGCTGCCGGTGAGTCCGGACGACGAGCTTTCGGACGACTGGCGCGACGGCGGCTACCCCTACCGCAACCTGATGTCGCGCAAGAACTACGAGAAGCAGAAGTACCGCCTGCAGGTCGAACTGCTGAAACTGCAGGCCTGGGTCAAGGAAACCGGGCAGCGCGTGGTGATCGTCTTCGAGGGGCGCGATGCGGCCGGCAAGGGCGGCACCATCAAGCGCTTCATGGAGCACCTCAATCCGCGCGGGGCGCGCGTCGTCGCACTGGAGAAACCGAGCGAATCGGAGCGCGGGCAGTGGTATTTCCAGCGCTACGTGCAGCATCTGCCGACCGCCGGAGAGATCGTCCTGTTCGACCGCTCCTGGTACAACCGTGCGGGCGTCGAGCGCGTGATGGGATTCTGCTCGCCGGCCGAGTACGACGAATTCATGCGTCAGACACCCGAGTTCGAGCGTACCCTGGCGCGCAGCGGCATCCACCTGATCAAGTTCTGGTTTTCGGTGAGCCGCGGCGAGCAGCGTCGCCGCTTCAAGGAGCGCGAGGTGCATCCCCTGAAGCAGTGGAAGCTCTCGCCGATCGACCTCGCCTCGCTCGACAAGTGGGACGACTACACCAAGGCCAAGGAGGCGATGTTCTTCTACACCGACACCGCCGACGCCCCGTGGACGGTGATCAAGTCGGACTGCAAGAAGCGCGCGCGCCTCAACGCCATGCGCTACGTGCTGCACAAGCTGCCGTACGCGAAGAAGGACGTCACCCGTATCGGCCCGCTCGATCCGCTACTGGTCGGCCGGGCGAACGTGGTATATGAGCGCGGCGAGCACGCGGGCGGGCCAATCCTCTGACCGTCCCCGGGATTTTCCCGATTCTTCCCTGCCCGCGTATCCTTACGCCGGCTTGCGTCAGACCGCCGCTCCGGCGATCCCCTGCAGGATCGCCGCCGCCAGCACTTCGGCGGTCTGCGCGCCGGAGACGGCGAGGCGGCGCTGAACGATGAAGAAGGGCACACCGCTGACGCCAAGACCGCGCACCTTGTCGACCAGCGCGCGCACCTCGCGCACGCCCTCGCCGCTTTCCAGGTAGGCCGTCACCGTGGCGGCGTCATCCCCGCATTCGGCGGCAATGGCGGCCAGCGTAGCGATGTCGCCGATATCCTCGCCGCGCTGGAAGCGTGCGACGAACAGGCGGTCGACCAGCGCATCGACCGCCTCCGGCCGGTGGCCGATCGACTGGGCCCGGTAAATCAGCCGGTGTGCGCGCAGCGTGTTCGGGCGCAGGGCGATCGCGCCGAAATCGAAATCCACGCCCGATTCGGCACCGGCCTCGACCACCGCCAGCTGTGCCTTGGCCACGGCGGTGGCGCCGCCGAATCTGGCCTCCATGAAGGCGCGGTACGGCACGCCCTCGGGGGGCGTGTCCGGATCGAGGAAGTACGGTAGCCAGTTGAGCTGGAAGCGCGCTGCCGGATGCTTCTCGCGCACCCGTGCCAGGGCCTGGGCGAGGCGGCGCTTGCCGATGAAGCACCAGGGGCAGACGAGGTCGGAAACGATATCGATGGCGACGTTCATGAGGCGGCGGGTCCGTGCGGGTGTCGGTGAAAGCCCGGCACCATAGCACAGACCGCGATGGCTACGCCTGCAGTTCGGACCGGTCGCGGAAGTATTCGAGCGCCTCGGGATTGGCCAGCGCCTCGACGTTCTTCACCGGACGTCCGTGCACGACATTGCGCACTGCCAGTTCGACGATCTTGCCGCTCTTGGTACGCGGGATATCCGCCACCTGCAGCACCTTCGCCGGCACGTGGCGCGGGGTGGTGTTCCGGCGGATCTGCTGGCGGATGCGTTCGACCAGCGCCGCATCGAGCGTGACGCCCTCACGCAGCTTGACGAACAGCACGACGCGCACATCGCCGCCGGTCTGCGGCGGCCAGTCCTGGCCGATCACCAGCGACTCGACGATTTCCGGCAGCTGTTCGACCTGGCGATAGATCTCCGCCGTGCCGATGCGCACGCCGCCCGGATTGAGCACGGCGTCGGAGCGGCCGTGGATGATCAGGCCGTCATGCGCGGTAAGCTCGACGAAATCGCCGTGACACCAGACGTTGTCGAAGGTTGCGAAATAGGCGGCGTGGTACTTCGCGCCGTCCGGATCGTTCCAGAAGCCGACCGGCATCGCCGGAAAGGGCCGGGTGCACACGAGTTCGCCACGCTCGCCCCGACCGGCCGGAATCGGCCGGCCGGCCTCGTCATAGACATCGACGGCCATGCCCAGTCCGCGGCACTGCAGCTCACCGCGATACACCGGCAGGATCGGACAGCCGAGGGCGAAGCAGGAAAGGATGTCGGTGCCACCGGAAATCGAGGCCAGCAGAACGTCGGGCTTGAGGTCGCGATACACGTAGTCGAAGCTCTCCGGCGCCAGCGGACTGCCGGTCGAAAAGATCGCCCGCACCTGCGTGAGCCGGTGCGTCTCGCGCGGACGCAGGCCGGCCTTGGCAATGGCATCGATGAATTTGGCCGAGGTCCCGAAATGGGTCATCCGCTCGGCATCGGCGTAGTCGAACAGGATGCTGCCCGGCACCCCCGAGGCGCCGGCCGCGAAGGGCGAGCCGTCGTAGAGCAGCAGCGTGGCCTGCGAGGCCAGCCCCGAGGCCAGCCAGTTCCACATCATCCAGCCGCAGGTGGTGTAGTAGAACAACCGGTCTCCGGGCTTCACGTCGCCGTGCAGCTGGTGCTCCTTGAGGTGCTGAAGCAGCGCGCCGCCGTGGCAATGCACGATGCACTTGGGCACGCCGGTGGTGCCCGAGGAGAACATGATGAACAGGGGGTGGTCGAAAGGCAGCGGTGCAAAAGCGATCTCGCCGGCCGTGAACGGCGCGACGAAATCGGCATGACACACGCCACGGGGCACTGCAGCGACGTCCACGGTGTCATCCAGATAGGGAACCACCACGGTGCGCAGCAGGCTCGGCATCTGCGCAGCGACCTCGGCATTCTTCGTCATGCAGTCGACCGCCTTGCCGTTGTACCAGTAGCCGTCCACGCAGACCAGCACCTTCGGTTCGATCTGGCCGAAGCGGTCGAGCACGCCCTGCACACCGAAATCCGGCGAGGCCGACGACCAGATGGCGCCGAGCGCGGCAGTGGCGAGCATGGCAATGATCGCCTCGGGCAGGTTCGGCAGATAGCCGGCGACGCGATCGCCCTGTCCCACGCCGGCCGCCGCCAGCGCCTGCGCGAAGCGCGACACCTCGGCATGCAGCGCCCGGTGCGACAGGCGGCGCTGCACCCGATCCTCGCCCCAGAAGACCAGGGCATCCTCGTCGTCGCGCCGGCGCAGCAGGTTCTGCGCATAGTTCAACCGGGCCCGCGGAAACCAGCGCGCGCCGGGCATGCGCCCGCCGTTCTCGAGGATCGTGTCGCCGCGCTCACCAAGCACGCCGCAGTGCTCCCAGACCTGCGTCCAGAATGCCTCGGGTTGCGCCACGGACCAGCGCCAGAGGCTGGCGTAATCGGTGCAGCCGGCGTGCCAGCGCGCGTTTACCTCCGCCATGAAGGCGGTCAGTCTGGCCTCGGCGATACGGCTGGCGTCGGGACGCCATAGCACTTCCTGATTCATCGGTCTCCTCCGTGTCGTTGCTGCCTGTTCTCAGGCTTCCAGTTCGGCCCGCAGCGCCTCGGGAATCGGCACCGACCTGCCGGTGGCCACGTCCATCCAGACGATCTTCGAATCGCCGGTCGCGTAGAGCGTATCATCGCCCTCCAGGCGGATCTCGTAGCTCGACGGAATGCTGCTGCGTCCGGGCGCGCCGAAGTACATCCGCACCTCGACGGTTCCCGGATAGTTGAGCTGCGCGAGAAAGGTGCAGGCGGCGTTGATGATCACCGGGGCGGTGTCGAGCGGCGCCACCCGGTAGCCCAGGCGTTCGAGGTATTCGACGCGGCACTGCTCCATGAAGCGGAAAAAGACGGTGTTATTGACGTGCCCGTAGGCATCCATGTCACCCCAGCGGATGGGAATCCGGCTGACGTGCACCAGTTTTCGGGGGTTCTCCATGACACTCCTGTCTGGGGTTGCGGTTGACGGCACCGGGTCCTTTTCCATACGATACCGTATTGAAAAAAACATAACAACAACCCGCACAGGAACGCTCGCAGCAACCCATCCAGACAACAACCGAGCACCGGGAGAAAGGAAGAACATGCAACGCGAAGCGATGGAATACGATGTGGTGATCGTCGGCGGCGGCCCTGCGGGTCTGGCGGCGGCAATCCGCCTGAAACAGCTGGCCGCCGCACAGGGCTGCGAGATCAGCGCCTGTCTGATCGAGAAGGGCTCGGAAATCGGCGCCCACATCCTCTCCGGCGCCGTGATGGACCCGCGCGCGCTCGCCGAGCTGTTTCCCGACTGGCAGGCCCAGGGCGCGCCGCTGAAGGCCGCGGTCAGCGAGGACCGCTTCCTGATCCTCGGCGAGACCGGCGCCACGCAGATCCCCAACTGGCTGCTCCCCGGCTGCTTCCAGAACCATGGCAACTACGTAATCAGCCTTGGCAACCTCTGCCGCTGGCTCGGTCAGCAGGCCGAAGCGCTTGGCGTCGAGATCTACCCCGGCTTCGCCGGCGCCGAAGTGCTCTACCACGACGACGGCTCGGTGAAGGGCGTCGCCACCGGCGACATGGGCGTCCTGCGCGACGGCAGTCACGGCCCCGCCTACCAGCCGGGCATGGAGCTGCACGCCAGATACACGCTGTTCGCCGAAGGCTGCCGCGGCCACCTCGGCAAGCAGCTCGAGGCGAAGTTCGATCTGCGCAAGGGCGCCGACCCGCAGGTCTATGGCATCGGCATCAAGGAGCTGTGGGAGATCCAGCCCGGCAAGCACCAGGCCGGCCTCGTCATCCACACCGGCGGCTGGCCGCTCGACCCCGACACCTATGGCGGCGGTTTCCTCTATCACATGGAGGACAATCTCGTTTCGGTCGGCTTCGTCACCGGCCTCGCCTACAGCAACCCCTATCTTTCGCCCTACGAGGAATTCCAGCGCCTGAAGACCCATCCGCAGCTGCGCGGCTTCCTCGAGGGCGGCAAGCGCATTGCCTACGGCGCGCGCGCGCTGGCCGCCGGCGGCCTGCAGTCGCTGCCCAAGCTCGTCTTCCCCGGCGGCGCCCTGCTCGGCGACGATGCCGGCTTCCTCAATGCCAGCCGCATCAAGGGGTCGCACTGCGCGATCAAGACCGGCGCCCTGGCCGCTGAAGCCGCCTTCGAAGCGGTCGTCGCCGGCCGCGCCAGCGACGAGCTGACCGCCTATCCGGAAGCCTTCCGCAATAGCTGGCTCTATGAGGAGTTGTACGCGGCACGCAATTTCAAGCCCTGGATGAGCAAGGGCCTTTACCTGGGCAGCCTGATGTTCGGTATCGACCAGGTGGTGTTCCGCGGCAAGGCGCCCTGGACGCTGCACCACAGCGGCCCCGATCACGCCAAGCTCAGGAAGGCCGCCGACTGCAAGCCGATCGCCTACCCGAAACCGGACGGCGTGCTCACCTTCGACCGTCTCTCCTCGGTCTTCCTCTCCAACACCAACCACGAGGAAGACCAGCCCTGCCACCTGACCCTGAAGAACCCGGCGGCGCCGATCGAAACCAATCTGGCACTCTACGATGCGCCCGAACAGCGCTACTGTCCGGCCGGCGTGTACGAGATCGTGCGCGATGAGGCGGGCCACAACCCACGCCTGCAGATCAACGCGCAGAACTGCGTGCATTGCAAGACCTGCGACATCAAGGACCCGACGCAGAACATCACCTGGGTGGTGCCGCAGGGCGGCGAGGGACCGACGTACCCGAACATGTGATTCCCGGCTTCCGGCCAGCGCATTTCCTCGCCTGACGGTTTCCCCGGTTCCCGGCACCGCCTCTCCCTTCCCCACGCCCGGCCTCCCCGGCCGGGCCTTTCCGG
>JAPKHL010000036.1 GCA_026646875.1 Rhodocyclaceae bacterium
ACGATCTGCCTCGGCATCGTCGCGGTGTTCCTCGGGATCGCCTTCGAGAAGGAAAACGTCGCCTACATGGTCATGCTGGCCTTCGCCATCGCCTGCTCGGCCAACTTCCCGGTGCTGTTCATGTCCGTCCTGTGGAAGGATTGCACGACCAAGGGCGCTGTCGCCGGTGGCTTCGTCGGTCTCTTCACCTCGGTTGGCCTGACTGTCGTCTCGGCCTCGGTGTGGGAAGCCGTGCTGCACAATCCGAAGGGTTCGGCGCTGTTCCCGTACTCGTCGCCGGCGCTGTTCTCGATGTCGGCCGCCTTCCTGACCATCTACGTGGTCTCGCTGCTCGACCGTGGCGCACAGGCTCAGAAGGAGCGTGCCGCCTTCCTCGCGCAGCAGGTGCGTTCGGAGACCGGTATCGGCGCCGCAGCCGCTTCCGCCCACTAAGCCACAGACGTGCCTGGGACATCCCGCCGGGATGTCCGACGGGGCGCGGGAAACGCCGGAGCGATCCGGCGGGCCCCGCGCCCCGTTTTTTTTCCTGGGGTTCTCCTTTTATCTTCTCCGCCTGTGTTCCGCCGCTCTCAGCCGGTCGGCAGCGGCGGAAAGCGCTGGCGGACATTGGCCTGCATGAGCGCGATGCAGGCCAGTGCCTCGCGCAGCTCGCGCCGGTCGCTGTCGTCGAGCCGTCGTGGCTCGAGCAGGCTGTCGGGCTGATGGTCCCGCGCGAGCTGTTCGTTCTGGTGGCGGACGCGCAGGTTGCCGATGCATTCGAAGGCATCGATCAGTCCGCGCGCGCCAGCCTCGCTCAGTACCGCGCTGCCGGCCGCCGCACGCAGGCGCGCGACGCTGCCCGCCGGAAAGGCCGGCGTCCCGGGGCCATCTCCCGGGGCGACTCCGGCGCAGAGGGCGAGCAGCCGCGCCAGGTCGACGATCGGGATGAGCCCGCCTTTCTTCAGATCGATGGTGTGTCGCCCGGGCACCGCTTCGTGGGTCAGGAAGCGGCCGAACAGGCCGAGCGGCGGCGCCAGTTCCAGTGCATTGGCAGCCAGCCGCGCGAGCAGGGTTTCCGAGTGGCGCAAGGCGGGCAGGGCCGCAGCCTGCAGGGCAGGCAGCAACCCGGCATCGCCGGCGATCGTCCGCATGTCCGAGAAATTGGCGGCCAGCATGGCCGCGCGCCGGCTGCCCTGGCGCGCCCAGCCCGCGAAGTAGTCCTGCCAGACCGGCAGCGGCTGGCGCCAGCGCGGATTGCCGGCCATCACCTCGCCCGGACAGTAGCGGTAGCCGCAGGCGGCCAGGCCGTCATTGACCCGCCGCGCCAGCACGGCGAAATAGGCGTCGTGCCGCGCAGCGTCGAAGTCCGGGGCGAGGATCAGGGCATTGTCCTGGTCCGAATGCAGGGTCTGTTCCTGACGCCCCTGCGATCCGGTGGCCACCCAGGCCCAGCCGACCGGTGCCGGACCCAATCGTGCTTCGCCGAGGGCCAGCAGGCGGCGGGTCACCGTGTCGGTCACCGCGCTGATCGCCCGTCCGATTTCGCCGGCACCCCGGTGCATCGCCGCCAGCTCGCCGTGCAGCCGGCCCAGGGCAGCCGGCAGGCTGGCCGGCGTTTCGCCCGGCAGGGGGGCGAAATCCGCGAAGCCGTCGGGGGCGGTGTCGGTGGCGTACGCGTTGCGGGATGGCGGGGCGGTCATGGGGGTGATCGTAAATTACATAAAGATGAAATGGTTTTACGTATTAAGGGTTCCGCAAGATTCGTGTAAGAAATCGCCGGTAGATTGACAGACAGGGTAGCTCGGTCTGCCCGGATAATTCAAAGGAGGAAACATATGTCACAACATGGTGGAAACGACGCACAAGGATATTGGCGCGCCACGCTCGGTTTGCTGACCAAGATCCTGATCGTGTGGTTTGTCTGTTCGTTCGGCGCCGGCATCCTGTTCGCCGACGCGCTGAACACGATCAAGCTGGGTGGCTACCCGCTGGGCTTCTGGTTTGCCCATCAGGGTTCGATGTACATCTTCATCGCGCTGATTTTCTATTACGCGAAGAAGATGGGCGACATCGACCGCGAGTTCGACGTACACGAAGACTGAGGAGCCCACATGGATCTGCAAACCACAATCTACCTGGTGGTCGGCGCGTCGTTCGCGCTGTACATCGGTATCGCCATCTGGGCGCGTGCCGGTAGCACCAGCGAGTTCTACGTCGCCGGCGGCGGCGTTCCCCCGGTGATGAACGGCATGGCCACGGCAGCCGACTGGATGTCCGCGGCCTCGTTCATCTCGATGGCCGGCCTGATCGCCAACATGGGTTACGGCGGCGGTCTCTTCCTGATGGGCTGGACCGGCGGCTACGTGCTTCTCGCCATGCTGCTCGCCCCCTACCTCCGGAAGTTCGGCAAGTTCACCGTGCCGCAGTTCATCGGCGACCGCTTCTACTCGAAGACGGCCTCGACGGTGGCGGTGCTGTGCCTGCTGACCGCGTCCATCACCTACATCATCGGCCAGATGACCGGCGTCGGCGTGGCGTTCTCGCGCTTCCTCGGCGTGTCGTCGGAGACCGGCATCTATGTCGGCATGGGCATCGTGTTCATGTACGCCGTGTTCGGCGGCATGAAGGGCATCACCTACACGCAGGTCGCCCAGTACATCGTGCTGATCTTCGCCTACACCATCCCGGCGATCTTCATCTCGATGAACCTGACCGGCAACCCGATCCCGCAGCTGGGCCTCGGCTCCGGCTTCACCGGCACCGACATGGCCCTGCTGACCAAGCTCGACCAGGTGGTCACCGAGCTCGGCTTCGGCAAGTACACGACGACCACGGCCGGCAGCACGCTGAACATGTTCGTCTACACGATGTCGCTGATGATCGGCACCGCCGGTCTGCCGCACGTCATCATGCGCTTCTTCACCGTGCCGCGCGTCAAGGACGCCCGTTCCTCGGCCGGCTGGGCGCTGATCTTCATCGCCATCCTCTACACCACCGCCCCGGCCGTGGCCGCCATGGCCAAGCTGAACCTGCACGGCACGGTCAACACCGCCGTCAAGGCGGGTGGCGATCTGTACGCAGTGGAAGCCAGCATCAAGGCCGAGGAGCGTCCGGACTGGATGAAGCGCTGGGAGAAGACCGGCCTCCTGAAGTTCGAGGACAAGAACGGCGACGGCCGCATCCAGTACTACAACGACAAGACCAAGAACGCCGATGCCAAGGCCAAGGCCGATGCCGCCGGCTGGAAGGGCAACGAGCTGACGGTGAACGCCGACATCATCGTGCTGGCCAACCCGGAAATCGCGCTGCTGCCCAACTGGGTGATCGCGCTGGTTGCCGCCGGCGGTCTCGCCGCCGCGCTGTCCACCGCCGCCGGCCTGCTGATGGCGATCTCCGCCGCCGTTTCGCACGATCTGATCAAGGGGGTTTTCGTTCCCAACATCAGCGAGAAGGGCGAGCTGCTCGCCGGCAAGATCGCCATGGCCGTGGCCATCGTCATCTCCGGCTGGCTGGGTCTCAACCCGCCGGGCTTCGCGGCCGGTACCGTGGCCCTGGCCTTCGGTATCGCGGCGAGCTCGCTGTTCCCGGCGATCATGATGGGCATCTTCTCGAAGAAGATGAACAAGGAAGGCGCCATCGCCGGCATGCTGGCGGGCCTCTTCATCACCCTGTTCTACGTGTTCGCGCACAAGGGCATCTTCTTCATCAAGGGCACCGACTTCCTGCCGCTGATCGGCGGCGCCAACAGCTTCTTCGGCATCACGCCGGAAGCCTTCGGCGCGGTCGGCGCGCTGTTCAACTTCATCGTCGCCTTCGCGGTCGACAAGGTGACCAAGGAGCCGCCCGAGCACATCCAGCACATGGTCGAAGCCGTGCGCATCCCGCGCGGATCGAAGGCCGTGGATGGCGCCCACTAGGCACTAGCAGGAGAGACGCCCGTTCCGGCGGGCGTTTGCTAGAATCGGACCCCGCCGGTCGTCCCGGTGGGGTTTTTTTTCGAATCGCTCAACCGGCGTCCGGCCCGCGCCGGCGCATCGTGGAGTCCTGAATGGTTTTCGACATCAGCGTCGCCCTGACCTGGATCCTGTTTCTCGCGCTCTTCCCCATCGCCTTCTTCTGGCTGCGGCGCGCCTACCGCATCTTCTTCCGCCGCGATTTCTCGGAGGTCGCCCTGAAGCGCGGCGAGCCGCCGCCCAATCCCGCCCGCTTCGCACCCTGGACCGGGGTGGTCAACCTGCTCGCCGGCGGCATCGTGGTCTTCGTCATCGGCAACGTCCTCGCCGCGTCGATGGATTACCAGACCTGGTCGGCGATCGCCGGCATCACCATCTGGATGAAATTCATCGCCGATTTCATCATCGGCCGCCACGCGCACGCGGGGCAGCCGAAGACCCCCCGGGCTGGCTAGAAACGAAGGTCCGGGACTCCCGCAACAGTTCCCGCCGCCAGACCTGCCGGTCGGGCGGGGTGATCGGGAGATTCCAGCCCGGCCGGGTGTTCCGGAGCGGCTCGGCGACGGCCTGCCGGCGCAGTATGAGAGCGGGACCTTGTCGGCCTTTACCGCCGGACCCTGACGGGGCTTGTGCAGGCAGGCGGTTGGGGGGGCGGAGAGGTTCGCGCGGTGACGGCGAGCACCGGAAAGGGCGCTGCAATGCAAAACGGGCACCCTGGATGGAGTGCCCGTTTTTTTCAATCGTTCTGGCGCGCCCGAGACGATTCGAACGTCCGACCCCTGCCTTCGGAGGGCAGTACTCTATCCAGCTGAGCTACGGGCGCGTGAAGGGGGGGAAGCATAGCGGTTTTGTCCGCCGCCGTCCATCCCGGTCGCACGGTGCTGTTTCTCGGTGCTTCCGGGCGGCGCTATAATTCCTGTCTTACCCCCACTACAGAGAAGGATAAAACATGGCGCAAAAAGACAATGCCTCGTCCCGCAGCATGGTGATCACCATCATCGTCTCGATCGTCCTGATCATCGTGATCTGGCCGCTGTCGCAGATGGGCAAGGGCGGGGCGCCGGCCTACAACCCCGACGATGCCGATCTGCGCATCCAGCCGGTGGCGCGCGTGGAGTTCAAGAAGGCGGCGCCGGCCGCGGCGGCCGGGCCGCGCGACGGGGCGACCGTCTACAACACGGTGTGCATGGCCTGCCACGCGGGCGGTGTCGCCGGTGCGCCGAAGACCGGCGACAAGGCGGCCTGGGCGCCGCGCATCGCCACCGGCGATGCCGCGCTGCTGAAGAGCGTGATCAACGGCAAGGGCGCCATGCCGCCGCGCGGCGGCGGTGCCGATCTGAGCGATGACGAGATCAAGGCGGCGGTCGCGCATCTGGTCGGTCTGGCCAAGTAAGCCGGGCGATCCGGCCGCGGTGGAAGGGCGACCCGCGGGTCGCCCTTTTTCATGGGGTTTCCGGCGGCCGTCAGGAGGGTGTCCGCTTGCCCGAGAGCATCGCCTTCATCGCTTCCAGCCGGGCGCTGCCGCTGGCCTTGTCGGGGGGCGCCGCCGCGCTGCCGCCGGAGAAACGGAGGTCTTCCTTGCCCATCTCGCCGATGAAGCGGGAGGGTTCGCAGGGGATCAGCTCCTTGCCCTGCTTGCGTTTCTCGGCGTAGGTCAGATGCAGCGAGCGCTGCGCGCGGGTGATGCCGACGTACATCAGCCGGCGTTCCTCCTCGAGCTTGGCCGGCTCCAGCGATTCGCGGTGCGGCAGCACGCCTTCCTCGACGCCGATCAGGAAGACGTGTTTGTACTCCAGGCCCTTGGCCGCGTGCAGGGTGGACAGTTGGACTGCGTCGACCGATTCGCCGTCGTTCTGCTTGTCGAGCATGTTGATCAGGGCGATGGTCTGCACCAGGTCGATCAGCGTCCGGTTTTCCTCCTCGCCCTTCTTCGTCATCCAGCCGACGAATTCCTGCACGTTGTTCCAGCGGGTCTGCGCGGCGCGCGGTTCCTCATGGTCGTACAGCCAGGCCTCGTAGGCGATGGCGGCGAGCAGGTCGGGCAGCACCTGCTGCGCCGGTTCCTTCTCGGCGCGCCAGGCCATGCGGTTGATGAAGGTGCAGAATTCCTGCAGCGGCGCCAGTTGCCGTGCCTGCACGCGCTGCGCGAAGCCTTCCTCGAAGACGGCGGCGAACAGCGAGCAGTGGCGCTCGCCGGCGTAGGCGCCCAGCGCTTCGAGGGTGCTGCCGCCGACGCCGCGCTTGGGGGTGGTGACGGCGCGGATGAAGGCCGGGTCGTCGTCCTGGTTGGCCAGCAGGCGCAGCCAGGCGGTGATGTCCTTGATCTCGGCCTTTTCGAAGAAGGATTGCCCGCCGGAGAGCAGGTAGGGCACGCGCTGGTTGCGCAGGAACTGCTCGAGCGCGCGCGCCTGGAAATTGCCGCGATAGAGGATGGCATAGTCGGCGAAGGCGCCGCGATGCTCGAACTTGTGCGCCATCAGCTTCATCACCACCGATTCGGCCTCGTGCTCGCCGTCCTTGCAGGCGGTCACGGTGATCGGGTCGCCAAGGCCCAGTTCCGACCACAGCTTCTTCTCGAACAGCTTCTCGTTGTTCGCGATCAGCGCGTTGGCGGCGCGCAGGATGCGCACCGTCGAGCGGTAGTTCTGCTCGAGCTTGATCACCTTGAGGTTCGGGTAGTCGCGCGGCAGGCCGCGCAGGTTCTCGATGTCGGCGCCGCGCCAGCCGTAGATCGCCTGGTCGTCGTCGCCGACCGCGGTGAACGCGGCGCGCGGTCCGGCCAGCTGCCGCAGCAGGGCGTACTGGCAGGCGTTGGTGTCCTGGTATTCGTCGACCAGCAGGTAGCGCAGGCGGTTCTGCCATTTTCCGAGGATCTCCGGCTGTCCGGCGAACAGCTCGACCGGCAGGCGGATCAGGTCGTCGAAGTCCACCGCCTGGTAGGCCTTCAGCGTTGCCGCGTAGCTGGCGTAGACGCGCGCCGCCAGCGCTTCGGTCTCGTTGCCGGCTTCGCGCAGCGCGTGGTCGGGGTCCTTCAGCGCGTTCTTCCAGTTCGAGATGGCGCTCTGCAGCTTGCGCACGGTGGCCTTGTCGACACTGCCCGACAGGTCGGCGACGATGCCCTGGCAGTCGGCGGCGTCGAAGATCGAGAATTGCGGCTTGTAGCCGAGCGCCCGCGCCTCCTCGCGCAGGATGCGCACGCCGAGCGAGTGGAAGGTGGAGATCGTGAGGCCCTTGCTCGGCTGGCCGGCGAGCGCCTTGTCGACGCGCTCGCGCATTTCCCGCGCGGCCTTGTTGGTGAAGGTGATGGCGGCGATGTTGGCCGGGTTGAGGCCGCATTCGCCGATCAGGTAGGCGATCTTCTGCGTGATCACCCGGGTCTTGCCGCTGCCGGCGCCGGCCAGCACCAGCAGGGGGCCGTCGAGATAGCGGATCGCCTCGCGCTGCGGCGCGTTGAGCGTGGGAAAGGCGGACATCGGGGCGGGGGCGGGAAGGCTCGGAAGGCGGCCGATTCTAGCACGCGCGCCGGAGCCGCTCCGGCCGCCACCGGGACACCTACCTGCCGAGCGCGCCGAAGACCGTCTGCAGGAGCTTCGAGCCGGAGCCCACCGGGTCGGTGCGGATCGCCTTTTCCTGTTCGGCGATCATCAGGTAAAGGCCGTCGAGCGCCTTCTGCGTGACGTAGGCGTCGAGGCTGGCGTCCTTGTCGTCGATCAGGCCGAGCTTGGCCGCCTTGCCGGCGAAGCGGTCGTACTTCTCGGCGAGCTGCACCCCGGCGGTGGCCTTGCGCACGATGGGCAGGAATTTCTCGCCCAGCGGCGTGGCGGTGGTGCGCCGGAAGTACTGCGTCGCCGCGTCGTCGCCACCGGTCAGGATTGCCTTGGCGTCGTCGAAACCGATGTTCCTGACGGCTTCGACGAGGATCGGCCGGGCTTCGACGACGGCCTTTTCCGCCGCGCGGTTCATGGCCTCGACCAGCTCGTCGGCCTGCTTGCCCATGCCCAGCTTGCGCAGCATCTTCTCGCCACTGCGCAGGGAATCCGGCAGGCCGATGCGCACGCGGTCGTCGCCGAGAAAACCGTCGCGCCTGCCGAGCTGGCTGACCGCCGCCTCGGCGCCCCGCGTCAGCGCTTCGCGCAGGCCGCCCGCCGCATCCTTGTTCGACAGGTCGGCGAGGCCGCCGGCCAGGGCCTGCGCGGCGAACAGCGCGGCGCAGAGAAAGCCGGCGATCCGGCCGGTGATGACAGTCGATGTCCGCATGCTGTGCTCCTTGGGGGTGTTGGGGTCGTTGGGGGCTGCCGCGGTCAGCGTAGCCTGCCCGCGGGTTTTTCCGCAAGCGTCCGGGCGGGCGCGCGGCGTGTGGGGCCGGGGCCGGGCGGCGCGGGGGCGAGTGCTATAATCCCGCGCCTGAACGACTCCGATCCGCCGGCCCCCGCCGCTCTCCCTTTCCGCATGGCTCTATTCACCCTCGGCATCAACCATCACACGGCACCGCTGGCGGTCCGTGAGCAGGTGGCATTCCAGGCCGAGAAGCTGCGCCAGGCACTGGCCGACCTGACCCAGGGCAAGCCGGTGCGCGAGGCGGCGATCCTGTCCACCTGCAACCGTACGGAGCTCTATTTCGCGACCAGCCATCCGGAGGCGGTCGCCGAATGGCTGGCCGAATACCATCGCATCGCCCGCAGCGACATCGAGCCCTACCTGTATACCTACCCGGAGCGCGAGGCGATCCGCCACGCCTTCCGCGTGGCCAGCGGCCTCGATTCGATGGTCATCGGCGAGCCGCAGATCCTCGGGCAGATGAAGGACGCGGTGCGTGCGGCCGAAGAGGCCGGCACCCTCGGCACCTCGCTGCACAAGCTGTTCCAGCGTGCCTTCGCGGTCGCCAAGGAAGTCCGCACGACGACGGCGATCGGCGCCAACATCGTCTCCATGGCGGCGGCCGGCGTGCATCTGGCCGGCCGCATCTTCGAACGGATCGGCGACCAGAAGATCCTCTTCATCGGCGCCGGCGAGATGATCGAGCTGTGCGCCACGCACTTCGCCGCGCAGAGCCCGCGCCAGGTGGTGATCGCCAACCGCACGGTGGAACGCGGGCAGGCGCTCGCGGAACGCTTCGGCGGCACGGCGATCCGTCTCGACGACATTGCCAGCCGGCTCGCAGAATTCGACATCGTTGTCTCCTGCACCGCCAGTCCGCTGCCGATCATCGGCCTCGGCATGGTCGAACGGGCGATCCGTGCGCGCCGGCACCGGCCGATGTTCATGGTCGACCTGGCCGTGCCGCGCGACATCGAGATCGAGGTCGGTGAGCTCGACGATGTCTTCCTCTACACCGTGGACGATCTGGCGCAGGTGGTCGAATCCGGCCTCGAGTCGCGGCAGGCGGCGGTGGTGGAGGCCGAGGCGATCATCGACGAGCGGGTCGACGCCTTCCTGCGCTGGCTGCAGACGCGCGACACCGTGCCGGTGATCCGCGCCCTGCGCGACAGCGCCGAACGCATGCGCCGGCACGAGGTCGAACACGCGCTCAAGCTGCTGGCCCGCGGCGACGCGCCGGCGCAGGTGCTCGAGCAGCTTTCGCAGCGCCTCACCAACAAGCTGCTGCACGGCCCGACCCAGGCCCTCAACCAGGCCGATGGCGACCGCGGCGAGCTGCAGTCGCTGGTCTCCCGGCTGTACCACCTGCATCCCGGCGAGCACGCCGGCGATTAGCGACCCGCGCCGGGGGGAGGCACTCCGCCCGGCCATGCCGTCGCCTCCGTCCACGACCCTTCCGCGCCCTCCATGAAACAGAGCATCCGCGACAAACTCGAACACCTCCGCAGCCGTCTCGATGAGCTCGACCGCACGCTGGCGAGCGCGGAGGCGACGCGCGACCTGGATCAGTACCGCCGGCTGACGCGCGAGCATGCCGAGCTCGGCCCGGTGGTCGCGCTCTACCGGAGCTGGCTGCAGACCGAGGCCGACCTGCATTCGGCGCAGGAGATGCTGGCCGATCCGGAGATGCGGGAGCTGGCCGAGGCCGAGGCGAAGGCTGCACGGGAGCGCCTGCCGGCGCTCGAGACCGAGCTGCAGAAGCAGCTGCTGCCGAAGGATCCCAACGATGAGCGCAACGTCATCCTGGAAGTTCGCGCCGGCACCGGCGGCGAGGAGTCGGCACTGTTCGCCGGCAGCCTCTTCCGCATGTACTCGCGCTTCGCCGAGCGCCAGCGCTGGCAGGTCGAGGTGCTCTCCTCGAGCGAGTCGGATCTCGGCGGTTACCGTGAGGTGATCGCCCGCATCGTCGGCCACGGGGCGTATTCGCGGCTGAAGTTCGAATCCGGCGGCCACCGCGTGCAGCGCGTGCCGGAAACCGAGGCGCAGGGGCGCATCCACACCTCGGCGTGTACCGTCGCGGTGATGCCGGAGGCCGACGAGCTGGCCGAGGTGCAGATCAATCCGGCCGACCTGCGCATCGATACCTTTCGTGCCTCGGGGGCCGGCGGCCAGCACATCAACAAGACCGATTCGGCGGTGCGCCTGACCCACCTGCCGACCGGCATCGTCGTCGAGTGCCAGGACGGACGCTCGCAGCACCAGAACAAGGCGCAGGCCCTGCGCGTCCTGGCGGCGCGCATCAACGACGCGCAACAGCGCGCGGCGCAGGCGAAGGAGGCGGCGCAGCGCAAGAGCCTGATCGGCAGCGGCGACCGCTCGGAACGCATCCGCACCTACAACTTCCCGCAGGGGCGGGTCACCGACCACCGCATCAACCTCACGCTGTACCGGATCGACGCGATCATGGACGGCGACCTCGACGAGCTGGTCGGCGCGCTGGCCACCGAACACCAGGCCGAACAGCTCGCGCAGCTGGCCGAGGGCGGCGAATAGATGGATGCGGCCGGCGCGGGGATCGGCGCCGCCTGGCGGGCGGCCAGCCAGCGCATCGACCGTCTCGATGCGCGCCTGCTGATCGAGCAGGTCTGCGGCGTTACCCATGCCGACCTGATTGCCCGCCCCGAAACGCCGCTCACGCCGGCGCAGGCCGCGCTGCTCGAGTCGCTGGTGGCGCGCCGCGCGGGGGGCGAGCCGCTGGCCTACCTGACCGGGCGCGCCTGGTTCCGCGATCTTGAATTTCTCGTCACGCCGGCGGTGCTGATCCCCCGGCCGGAGACCGAGCTGCTGGTGAATCTCGCGGCCGAGCGCGCGCAGCGGCTGGAGACGCCGCGCATCCTCGACCTCGGCACCGGCTCGGGCATCGTCGCGATCACCCTGGCGCGGCTCTGTCCGTTCGCCGCCGTGACCGGCGTCGATTTTTCCCCGGAGGCGCTCGCGGTGGCCCGTGCCAACGCCGAGCGCCACGCGCCGGACGTACGTCTGCTGGCCGGCGACTGGTATGCGCCGCTGGCCGGCGAGCGCTTCGACCTGATCGTCTCGAATCCGCCCTACGTGGTCTTCGGCGATCCGCACCTCGAGCGCGACGGACTGCCCTTCGAGCCGCAGTGCGCGCTGACCGACGGCATCGCCGGCGGCGACGGGCTGGCCTGCGTGCGCAGCATCGTGCGCGGCGCGCGCGCGCACCTCGAGGCCGACGGCTGGCTGCTCATCGAGCACGGTTACGATCAGGCCGAACGTGTGCAGGCGCTGCTGCTCGCCCACGATTTCGGGGAAATCCGCAGTTGGCAGGATTTCGCGGGAATTGATCGCGTCACCGGCGGTCGAAGGCAGTGACGGCGCCGCTCCGGCGCTTTCTCCCGCAGCACGGTTTCATCAACCCCACACTTCAAGGTATCGGCAAATGGACGTTCAGCAACTGATCCAGGAACAGGTCAGCACCCATCCGGTGGCGCTCTACATGAAGGGCACCCCGCAATTCCCGCAGTGCGGTTTCTCCGCCACCGCCGTGCAGATTCTCAAGGCTTGCGGCGTCGGCAGCTTCTTCAGCGTGAATGTGCTGGAAAATCCTGAAATCCGTAGCGGCATCAAGGACTTCGCCAACTGGCCGACGATTCCCCAGCTGTACATCAAGGGGGAGTTCATCGGCGGCTGCGACATCATGCGCGAGATGTATCAGTCCGGCGAACTGCAGCAACTCCTTGCCGGCGTCGCCGCTCAGGACTGAGCCCGCGCCAGCGCGTCGACGAGGAACTTCGCCACCTCGCCGACGCGTCGTTCGAGATCCTCGTAGTCGTCGTGGCTGCCCGCCACCAGCAGCAGGCGGGCCGGCGCGTCGCCCCGCGCGGCGTGAATCCGCCGCGCCTCCTCCACCGGGACGGTGGTGTCGTCCTGGCCGTGCACCAGCAACACCGGGCAGCGAACCCGGCCGATCGTCCTTTCCGGGGCGATCGCATCGAAGTGCTCGCCGATCGTCCGCTGCACGTAGCGCAGCACGTACCAGCCGACCGGCAGATAGGGAATGCGCCAGGCAGCGAGCAATCGCCGCATCACTTGCGCCGGGTGGGCGAAGGCCGCGACACTGACCACCGCCGCCACCTCCCGGCGACGTGCCGCCACCAGCAGCGCGGCGGCGGCGCCCACCGAGTGCCCGAGCAGGGCGATCCGCCCGGAACCGTCGCCCATCCGGTCCCGCAGCCAGTCGAAGGCGCATTCGAGATCTTCGGCGAAGCGTGGCAGCGAGGCGAAGGTGTCGGCGTCGCTGTCGCCATGGCAGCGTGCATCGATGAACAGCAGGGTGAGTCCGGCTGCGTGCAGGGGGGCGGCCAGCGGAAGCATCTGCGCCGAGTTGCCGCCCCATCCATGCAGGACGATAAGCGCCGGGCCGCTCGGCGTGGCACCGTCCGCCGCCGGCACCAGCCAGGCGGCGATCCGGCGGCCGCGTACGGTTGGCAGGCGTACGGCGTGAAAGGCCAGGCCGTGCAAGCCGGGATCGTGTTCGTTGGCGATGCGCGGTGCGCGCAGGCCGTGCCGGATCGCCGCATTGAGCGCGAGCAATCCCCCACCGGCGCCGGCGGCCAGCCAGCCCGCGATCGCCGGGTCGATGCCCACGCGCGCTCAGGCGGCCTGGTGCGCGCCGGCGCGGGGCGCGCTGAATTCCTCGTAGGCGCGCACGGCTTCGGCGGCATACATCAGCGTCGGTCCGCCGCCCATGTAGGCGCAGACTCCGAGCGTTTCCATCAGCTGTTCGCGGGTTACGCCCAGGCGGATCAGCGCTTTCACGTGGTAGCCGATGCAGGCGTCGCAGCGGCTGGCAACGCCGATCGCCAGCGCGATCAGTTCCTTCTCGAGCGTGCCGAGGGCGCCGGGCGCGAGCGCGGCCTTGGCCAGTGCGTTGAATCCCTGCATGGTTTCGGGAATCTCGCCGCGCAGGGTGCCGAGGGCCTGCGAGACATCGTGGGTGAGGGTGGCGAAGGACTTGCTCATGACGCGCTCCTTGAATATCAAGAAACGCTAATATAACACGCCGGCGCGGCGTGAACCGGGGCGGTCCGGGGTGCCTCAGACCGAGGCCAGGCGGGCGTTGGCCAGGGACAGCCGGCTGGCCAGCACTTCGAGGAAGGCCTGGTAGAAATGCATCCGGCAGGCTTCCGAGGCCTGCCGCAGGGCCTCGCCCTTGACGGTGACGATCTTCGCCTCGGTCAGGGCGACGACGTCGGCGCCGCGTGTCTGCGATTCCTTGCTGATCACCGCCATTTCGCCGAAGCACTCGCCGGCGGTCAGCAGGTTGAGGATCCGTCCTCCCTTGGTGACCTTGAGCTCGCCCTCGACGAGAAAGCAGAAGTAATCGCCGCGCTCACCGTCGTGCATGATCGGCTCGCCGGGCGAGACCCGCCGCCAGCGCGAGAAACGCAGGATCTCCCACAGCTCGACATCGGAGAAGTCGCGGAAGAAAGGGAGGGCGCGCAGGCTGTCGAACTTTTCGGTTTCCGAGAAACCCTGCGCCGGAACCTTCAGCTCGTGGCTGCGGAAAGCTTGCGCCAGTTCGTGTCCGAAGGCTTCCCAGGTGGGGTAGCGGGCATCGACGTCCTTGGCCATGGCGCGCGCGACGATGTCGTCGAGAAAGGCCGGAATGCCGTCGCGCAGCGACGACGGCGGTGTCGGGTCGATGTTGATGATCTGGTAGATCATGTTGTAGTTGGTGCTGGCCTGGAACGGTAGCTGGCCACACAGCAGCTGGTACATCACGACGCCGAGCGAGTAGATGTCGGTGCGGTGGTCGAGCGGTTGTTCGCGCACCTGTTGCGGGGACATGTAGGCCGGCGAGCCGATACCGGAAATCTGCGTGGTGTTGGCGCTGCCGGTGATGGCGGCGCCGAAGTCGGAGATCTTGATGTCGCCGCGGTCGACGGCGGCACAGAGGATGTTGGCCGGCTTGATGTCGCGGTGGGTGATTCCGAGCCGGAAGGCGAAGTCGAGCGCGCGCGTGCACTTGAAGGCGATCTCGACGATGCGTTCGGGTGGCAGCAGGCGGCCGGCGCTGCAGAAATTCTCCAGGGTGCCGCCGGGCACGTACTCCATGACGATGTAGGAGAGGTCCTCGGCGACCACCGCGTCGTAGATCTGGACGATGTGCGGGTGGAGCAGCTTGCCGACCAGCGAGGCCTCGTTCAGGAACAGGTGGGTGTAGAGCTTGCCGCGCTCGGGGTCCTTGAGGATCTCGGGAAAGGCAACCTTGATCGCGACGTCGCGCTGCGCGAAGGGATCGCGACCGAGGTAGACGACGGCGGTGGAGCCCTCGCCGAGGGGGCGGACGATCTCGTATTTGCCGATCCGCCGCATCCCCGCCACGCCCGTCTACATGCGGCCGCGGGCGCGGGCGATGGCCGCGCGCACCTGCTCGGGGGCGGTGCCGCCGATATGCCGCCGCTGCGCCAGCGAACCCTCGACGGTGAGCACGGCGAACACGTCCTCATCGATCAGCGGCGAGAAGCCGCGCAGCGTCTCCAGCGGCAGCTGCGGCAGGTCGACGCCGAGTTCCTCAGCGTGCCGCACGGCCAGGCCGACAGCCTCGTGCGCATCGCGGAAGGGCAGGCCCTTGCGCGTCAGGTAGTCGGCCAGGTCGGTCGCCGTGGCGAAGCCCTGGCGCAGCGCATCGCGCATGTTCTCGGGGCGGGCGCTGATGCCGGGGATCATGTCGGCGAAGATGCGCAGGGTGTCGGTTACCGTGTCGACCGCGTCGAACAGCGGTTCCTTGTCTTCCTGGTTGTCCTTGTTGTAGGCCAGCGGCTGGCCCTTCATCAGGGTCAGCAGGGCGGTCAGGTGGCCGTACACGCGGCCGGTCTTGCCGCGCGCGAGTTCCGGTACGTCGGGGTTCTTCTTCTGCGGCATGATCGAGCTGCCGGTGCAGAAGCGGTCGGCGATCCGCACGAAGCCGAAGCGCGGATTCATCCACAGCACCAGCTCCTCGGAGAGGCGCGAGACGTGCATCATCAGCAGCGCGCAGGCGGCGCAGAATTCGATCGCGAAGTCGCGGTCGGAGACGGCGTCGAGCGAGTTCTCGCAGACGCCCTCGAAGCCGAGTTCGGCGGCGACGGATTCACGATCGATCGGATAGGTGGTGCCGGCCAGCGCGGCGGCGCCGAGCGGCAGGCGGTTGGTGCGGCGGCGCACATCGGCGAAACGCTCGGCGTCGCGCCGGGTCATCTCGAAGTAGGCCAGAAGATGGTGCCCGAAGGTCACCGGCTGCGCCACCTGCAGGTGCGTCGAGCCAGGCATCGGCGTGTCCGCCTCGCGTTCGGCGAGGTCGAGCAGGCTGCCCTGGAACAGCTTCAGCAGGGCGAGGATGTCGTCGATCGCGTCACGCAGGTAGAGGCGGATGTCGGTGGCCACCTGGTCGTTGCGCGAGCGGCCGGTGTGCAGTCGCTTGCCGGCATCGCCGATCAGCGTCGTCAGGCGCTTCTCGATGTTGAGGTGGACGTCCTCGAGGTCGAGCGACCATTCGAAGCGGCCGTTCTCGATTTCCTCCGTCACCTGCGCCATGCCACGCTCGATGTCGGCCAGGTCCTGCGTCGGGATGATGCCCTGGCGGGCGAGCATGCGCGCGTGCGCCAGCGAGCCGCGGATGTCCTGCCGCCACATGCGCTTGTCGAAATCGACCGAGGCGGTATAGCGTTTGACGAGCTCCGACATCGGTTCCGAGAAGCGGCCGGCCCAGGTGTATTGGGAGGAATTCTGCTGAGTCATGATGATTGCAAGTGAGTGGGCTAGAATGGCGCGATAACCGATGTTTCCAACGTTTGCAGCCATTTCCGGTAAATGCCAAGTATAAAGCAAAACCCGGCCCCGCCTCCGCTGCCGGATTTCCGCAACTTCGGGGTGATCCTGCGCGCCCTGCTCGGCGTCAACCTGCTGGCGCTGTGCGCGGCCCTGGTGCAGAGCCAGGGCATCCTCGACTGGATTCCCCGCTATGCCGACATGGCCGCCTGGGTGCAGCCGGTGCTCTTGCTCAACCTCGCGCTGCTTGCCCTCGGCGCGCCGCTGCTGCGACGCCTGCCGACGCTGTCCGGGCAGTCGCTGGTGGTGCTTGCGGCGGCAGGGTCGTCGGCCGTGATGGCCGACGTCGTCCGCTTCCTGACCTTCGACGACGGCGGCTGGCAGCCGGTGCTGCGCGCCGCGCTGCTCGGCGGCCTGGTTGCCGCCACCCTGCTCGCCTATCTCGCGCTGCGTGCCCGTGCTTTCTCGCCAGCGCTCGCCGAGGCGCGCCTGCAGGCGCTGACCGCGCGGATCCGCCCGCATTTCCTGTTCAACAGCCTGAACGCCGTACTTTCGCTGATCCGTGCCGAGCCGCGCCGGGCCGAAACCGCGCTCGAGGAGTTGGCCGAACTGTTCCGCGCGCTGATGCGCGATACACGCGAGCTGACGCCGCTGGCCGACGAGATTGCCCTGTGCCGCCAGTATCTGGATCTCGAGAAGTTGCGTCTCGGCGAGCGCCTGCATGTCGAATGGGACGTCGACACGGCGCCCGGTGAGCTGCGGGTGCCCCCGTTGATGCTGCAGCCGCTGCTCGAGAATGCCGTTTATCACGGGATCGAGCCGCTCGGCGCCCCCGGGGTGGTCAATGTCCGCTGCACGCGCGCCGCCGACGAGGTGCGCATCGAGGTGCGCAATCCCTGCGGTGGCGGCAGTGCCGGCGGCAGCCAGATGGCGCTGGCGAACATCCGCGAGCGTCTGGCGCTGCACTACGACATCGAGGCGCGCATGCAGGCCGGCGAGCGTGTTCTGCCCGACGGCCGCCACGAGTATTGCGTGCAGATCGTCCTGCCCTGCCGGGAGCGTGGCGCATGAGTGCCCCCGCGCCGGTTGCCGCCGCCGGGCCGTTGCGGATTTTCCTGGTCGATGACGAGGCGCCGGCGCGTGCCCGGCTGCGCGACCTGCTGGCCGACGTCGCCGGCGAACAGCCGAACCTCGTCTGCGGCGAGGCCGCGGACGGGCTCGAGGCGCTGCAGGCCCTGCCGGCACTGGCAGCGGACCTGGTGCTCGTCGACATCCGCATGCCGCGCATGGACGGCATCGAACTGGCGCGGCATCTGACCCGCCTGCCGCAAGCGCCGGCGGTGATCTTCGTTACCGCCTACGATGCCTACGCGGTGCAGGCCTTCGAGCTGAACGCCGTCGATTACCTGCTCAAACCGGTGCGCGCACCGCGGCTGGCCACCGCCCTGGCGCGCGCGCGACAGGCCCGGCCACCGGCGCCGGAGGTTCTGGCTGCGCTGCCGCAGGGGGCGCGCAGCCACCTCTCGTGCCATGAGCGCGGTCGCCTGCTGCTGGTCCCGCTCGACGACATCGTCTACCTGCGTGCCGATCTCAAGTACGTCGTGGCGCGCACCTGTGCACGCGAATTCCTGCTCGACGAATCGCTGACCCACCTCGAACAGGAATTCGGCGAACGCTTCCTCCGCCTGCATCGCAGCGTGCTGGTTGCCCGTGCGGCGATTGCCGGTTTCGAGCGCTGCAGCGGCGACGAGGCGGAAGGACAGTGGCACGCGCTCCTGCGCGGCGTTCCCGAGCGGCTGCCGGTGAGCCGCCGGCAATGGCCCCTGTTGAGGGATTTCGCCCGCCAGCTGAGCGGCTGAGCGGCTGCTTTCTTTTGATGGCGATCAAGACGGGGCAGAGGGCTCGCGGCTACAATCGCCGGTCTTGCCAGAACGAGGTTTTCATGAAAGAAATCATCAGGTTCCTTCTGTCCGCCGGCGCCGCGCTGCTGCTCGTCGCTCCGTCCGCCCGTGCCGTCGACCTCGAGCGGGTGAAGGATATCTATGGCCCCTGCGCGGCCTGCCACGGCGAATTCGGGCAGGGGGGCAAGAAGGGCGAGTATCCGCGTATCGCCGGGCAGCAGCCGAAGTACATGTTCCAGCAGCTGAAGAATTTCCAGTCGCAGGCGCGCATCAATCTGCCGATGTATCCCTTCGTCAAGGAACGCGATCTGCCCGACGAGGAAATGAAACTGGTCTCCGAATGGCTGGCAAGCGTCGTGCTGCCGACCAAGCAGCCCGAATTCAAGGAGACCGACGATGCGCTCACCCGTCTGCTGGCCATGGAAAAGGTGATGATCATCCCGCGCGCGGAGGGCGATATCGAGCTCGGTGGGCAGGTCTACCAGAAACAGTGCGCTGCCTGCCACGGCAAGACCGGCCTCGGTCGCGGCATGTTCCCGATGCTGGTGGGGCAGTACACCAACTACCTGAAGCGCCAGATCGATGCCTACCTGAAGTCCGAGCGGGCGCATGACGAGGAGGTGATGAAGGAGGGGGTGCTGTTTTCCCTGAGCGAGAAGGACATCCAGGATGTCCTCGCCTACCTCACCTCGATCCAGGAAGTCGAGAAGTAGGATCGAGAAGCGGACTCGGGACATAAATTCGCGGGAAGCCGGCGTGCGGGGCCCGCATGCCCCGCGTCGGCCTCCGTCCCGCTCAGCGCCTGACCCAGACCTGCCAGCGCTCGCCGCCGGCGAAAACCGGTAGCGATTCGGTGATCGGCAGATCCTCGCAGCAGTCGAAATGTGCGCCCAGCAGTTCGGCGAGCTGGCCCGGCTGCAGTCCGAACGGTGGTCCGCGCATCTCCCCGGAGTGATAGAAGCAGCCGGCCAGCAGCCCGCCTGGCCGGAGTAGCGCTCTCATGCGCTGCGCGTAGTCCGGCCAGCGGGCGCGCGGCAGCGCACAGAGGAAGGCGCGCTCGATAACGATGTCGAACGGTGTTTCATCCTCCAGGGCGAAGAAGTCGGCGCACAGCAGGGTGCCCCGCCAGGCGTCGCCGAGCGTGACGCGCGCGCGCTCGACGGCCGCGGCGGAAAAATCGAGGGCGGTCACCCGCCAGCCGCAACGGTCCAGAAAGACGGCGTCGGCGGCATTGCCGCAGCCGGGAACCAGCACGCGTGGCTTGGGTTCCGCAGGCGGGGACATGTCGGCATGGCGGCGGACGAAATCGCGCAGCGCCGGCGGTGCTTCCGCGGCTTCCCAAGGCGTGCAGCCGCTGCGGAAGCGGTGTTCCCAGAAGTCGGGCAACTCGGGGCGCTGGTGCGGCGGCTTGCCGGGGGTGGCGGGCTTCATCGGCGTGCCTCCGCCATGCCCGAGCGGACGGTGGCCGCAGTCCGCCGTGATAGAATCGCGGGGCTCGCCGGTCGCGCGGTCCCGCAGGGCCTTCGCGGCAGCTGCCGTCCCGCCTGGCCATGCCGCCGGAACGCCGTGGCGCGCATGCCTTTGACGAACCTGAAGAGAACCCGCCTTGAACGCCTCAAACCCCGCTCCCTCCCGCATCGTCATCGCCTCGCGCGAGTCGCGCCTCGCCATGTGGCAGGCGGTGCACGTGCAAGGCCGTCTGGCCGCATTGTATCCACAAAGCCAGGTCGACATCCTTGGCATGACCACCCGGGGCGACCAGATCCTCGACCGGCCACTGGCCGAGATTGGCGGCAAGGGGCTGTTCATCAAGGAGCTCGAGGTCGCCATGCAGGAGGGGCGCGCCGATCTCGCCGTGCATTCCATGAAGGACGTACCGATGGTGATGCCCGAGGGCTTCGTGCTGGCCGCCATCTCGGCGCGCGAGAATCCGCGCGATGCCTTCGTATCGAACCGCCATGCCTCGCTCGAAGCGCTGCCGGCCGGCGCCGTCGTCGGCACTTCCAGCCTGCGTCGCGAGGCAATCCTGCGCGCCCGCTATCCGCAGCTGGAAATCCGCAGCCTGCGGGGCAATCTCGACACCCGCCTGCGCAAGCTCGATGCCGGCGAATACGATGCGATCATCCTGGCCGCCGCCGGCCTCATCCGCCTCGGGCTGGAGTCGCGTATCCGCGCCGTTCTGACCCCCGAGCAGTCGCTGCCGGCCCCGGGGCAGGGCGCCCTCGGCATCGAGGTGCTGGCTGACGCGCCGGCCGCCGCCGCGCTGGTGGCGCCGCTCAACGATCCCGAAACGGCCGCCTGCGTGCGCGCCGAGCGCGCCTTCTCGCGCGCGCTGGGCGGCAGCTGCCAGGTCCCGCTCGGCGGCTACGCGATCATCGACGGCGGCCAGCTCTGGCTGCGCGGTTTCATCGCCACGCCGGACGGCCAGGAGATGGTCAGCGCCGAACTGCGCGGCGATCCGGCCGACGACGAGAAGATCGGCCTGATCCTCGCCCAGATGCTGCGTGCGCAGGGGGCCGACGCGATTCTGGAAAAACTTGCCGCCTGCCAGTGAACGCCCCCCTGCACGGCCGTACCGTCGTCGTCACGCGTCCGCGCGCGCAGGCAGCGGCGCTCGCGGCGCGGATCGCCGCGCTGGGCGGCGAGGCGGTCGTCTTTCCCCTGCTCGAGATCGAGCCGGCCGTGGATCCGGCCCCGCTTGCCGCGCTGGCCGACCGGCTGGGCGAGTATGCGCTGGCCGTCTTCGTCAGTCCCAATGCCGTCGAACACAGCCTACCGGTGCTGCTCGCCCGCGCGCCCTGGCCCGCCGGGCTGCAGGCCGCCGCGGTAGGCCAGAGCACCGTGGCCGCCTTGGCCGAGCGCGGCGTGCCGGGGGCCATCGCGCCGCGCGAGCGTTTCGATTCCGAGGCTCTGCTCGAGCTGCCCGCCCTGCAGGCTGAACGGATTGCCGGGCGGCGCGTGGCGATCCTGCGGGGTAACGGCGGCCGCGAACTGCTCGCGGATACCCTGCGCGCCCGTGGCGCCCACGTCGATTGCGTTCCCTGCTACCGGCGCTTGCCGCCGCACGCGGGCGCCGCACCGCTCGTCGCGCTGTGGGCGGCCGGCCGGCTGGACGCGCTGACGGTGTCCTCGAGCGAGGGATTGCGCAACCTCGTCGATCTGCTCGATCCGGAGGCACGCACGCATCTCGCCGCGACTCCGCTGTTCGTCCCGCACGCCCGCATCGCCGAGGCCGCGACGGCCCTCGGTCTGCGCCGCGTGATCCTCACCGGGCCGGCCGATGCGGGTATCCTTGACGGACTGTGCGCATATAATTGGCAGCAACCATGACCCAGGAAACCCCTGTCGCCGCACCGGACTCCGGTACGCCTTCCCCGCTCCCCGCGCCCGCTGTCGCATCGTCTCCTTCCGCGCCGGCGGTCTCGGCGTGGCGCGGTCCCTGGCCCTATCTCGCAATTGCCGCGCTGGCGCTGGCCGGCTGGCAATGGATGGAAACCCGCCTGAAGCTGGCCGACACGCAGCAGGAAGTGGCGCGCCGCCTGGCCGAGAGCGAAAGCCTCGGCAAGGAAAGCCGGCTGCTCGCCGGACAGGTGCAGACGCAGCTCGGGGCACTGCAGGAGAAGCTCGCGGCCCTCGAGACGAAGCTCGACGAATCGCAGAGCCAGCAGGCGGCGCTGGAAAATCTCTACCAGGAACTGGCGCGCACGCGCGACGACTGGGCGCTCACCGAGATCGAACAGAGCATCACGCTGGCGGCCCAGCAGCTGCAGCTGGCCGGCAACGTCGGTGGCGCCGTGCTGGCGCTGCAGGCGGCGGACGCCCGTCTGGCGGGCAATACCCGGCCGCAGTTCATCGGCCTGCGCAAGGTGCTCAACCGCGACCTCGACCGTCTGCGCGCGCTGCCCCAGGTCGATTTGCCGGGCATGAATCTGCGCCTGGAGAATGTCATCGTCGCCATCGATACCCTGCCGCTCGCGGTCGATGCGCGGCCGCGCCACGATGCCGCCGGCAAGCCGGCAGCGGGCGAGGCTGTCACCCCGGCCACCGGGCTCGATTTCTGGCGCCGGCTCGGCAGCGAATTCTGGCAGGATGTGCGTGCGCTGGTGCGCATCCAGCGCTTCGATCGCGACGAGCCCGCGCTGCTGGCGCCCGGCCAGTCCTTCTTCCTGCGCGAGAATCTCAAGCTGCGCCTGCTCAACGCCCGCCTTGCGCTGCTGGCGCGCGACCAATGGACCTTCCGCAACGAGGTCGGGCACGCGCGGGCCTGGATCGAGCGCTATTTCGACGGTCGCGACAAGGCCGTGCAGACCGCGCTTGGCGCGCTCAAGCAACTGTCCGCCAGCGAGATCAGCATCGAGTTGCCCTCGCTCAACGACAGCCTGGCGGCGATCCGCAATTTCAAGGTCGGCAAGGAGCGCCCATGAGGGGGCTGCTCTGGCTGCTCGCCCTGTTCGCCGCGGCGGTCGGCATCTCGCTTGCGGCGCGCTTCAACGACGGTTATCTGCTGCTCGTCTATCCGCCCTATCGCGCCGAAATCTCGCTCAACCTGGCGATCGCCCTGCTGATCGGCGGCTTTGCCGCGCTCTACGCGGTGCTGCGCACCGTGGCGCTGACGCTGGCCCTGCCGGCCCGGGTGCGCGCCTTCCGCGCCGAGCGGCGGCGGAACAAGGCGGCCGCCACCCTGCAGGACGCCAC
>JAPKHL010000037.1 GCA_026646875.1 Rhodocyclaceae bacterium
CGCCCCGGAAAGCGGTTAACCTGTGCGGTTTTCCCCGGAAGCCGCCCCCATGCTCGCCCGCCAGACCCGCCTGATCCTCGCCCACGCCGCGCCGATGCTCGTCGCCCAGCTGGCGTCGATGGGCATGATGGTCATCGATACCGCGCTGCTCGGCCACCACGGCACCGAGGACCTGGCGGCGGTGGCGGTGGGGGGCGGGCTCTACATCGCCATCGTCTTCGCGCTGGTCGGCATCCTGCAGGCGGTCGCGCCGACCGTCGCGCACCTGCGCGGGGCGGGGCGCGAGGGAGAGATCGCCGGCGCCCTGCAGCAGGCGTTCTGGCTGGCGCTGCTGCTCGCCGTGCCGGGGGTGCTGCTGCTGCGCCATCCCGATCCGCTGCTGGCGCTGTCGTCGATCGAGCCGGCGGTCGAGGCGCGGGTGCGCGACTATCTCGACGCGCTCTCCTGGGGCATGCCGGCGGCGCTCCTCTACCGCACCTTCTATTCCTTCTGCAACGCCCTCGGGCAACCGCGCCCGCTGATGCTGATCAGCCTCGGCGGTACGCTGCTGCACGCGGCGCTGGCCTGGGCGCTGGTCGGCGGCGCGCTGGGCGGGGCGCCGCTCGGCGCGCTCGGCTGCGGCATCTCCAACGCCGCCGTGGGCTGGTTCGGCTTGCTCTGCGGCAGCGTCTATCTGCTCCGCGGGCGGCCGCTCGCGCGCTATCGCCTGCTCGCCGGCTGGCAGGCGCCACGCCGGGGGGCGCTGCGCGAGATGCTGCGCCTGGGGCTGCCGATGGGCTTTTCCAACCTCGTCGAGATTTCCTCGTTCACGCTGATCGCGCTCTTCGTCGCGCAGCTCGGCGCCACGGCCGTGGCCGGCCACCGCATCGTCGCCAACCTGGCGGCGCTCTGCTACATGCTGCCGCTGGCGCTGTCCATCGCCACCCTGGCGCAGGTCGGGCAGGCGGCCGGCGCGCGCGACGGGCAGCGCGCCCGCGCTTCGATTGCCGCCGGGCTGTTGCTGGCCGGCGGGCTCTCGGCGCTGCTCGGCGTGCTGCTCTGGCTGGCCGCCGCTCCGGTCGTGGCGCTCGCGACCGACGATGTCGCGGTGCGGGCGGTGGCGCTCGCACTGATCGGCTACGTGGCCGTCTATCAGGTGTTCGACGCGGTGCAGACCGTGGCCGCCCATGCCCTGCGCGGTTACAAGGTCACCTTCGCGCCGATGCTGGTGCATCTGGCGTGCTTCTGGGGCGTCGGCCTCGGCGGCGGCTGGTGGCTGGCCTTCGCGGCGGCGTCGCCGCTGGGCGTCGCCGGGTTCTGGATCGCCTCGCTGGCCAGCCTGGTGCTGGCCGCCCTGCTGCTCGGCGCATTGCTCGGCTGGGTGCTGCGCGCGCAGGCACGCGCTCACTGAGCGGTGCGGGTGTCCGCCAGCGTGGCCTCGTCCGGCCACAGCGCGCGCGCCTCCAGCTGCAGGCGGTAGCGGAGCTCGAAGGCCTCCAGGCGGGCAAGGCGCGCGGCCTGTCGCGCTTCGTTGGCCAGACGACGGGCCGCGAGCAGTTCGGCGAGACTGCTTTCGCCGAGTGCGTGGGCCCGGGCGCTCATCTCGCCGGCCTGCGCGAGCCGCTCGGCCGCCGCATGGCTGGCCTGCCAGGCGGCAAAGGCGGCGGCGGCCGACTGATGCAGGCGTGCGGCCTCGATGTCCGCCTGGCGGATGGCCGCCGCCTCGCGCTGGCCGGCGGCCGCCGCCAGCGCGGCCGCGCCGTCGGCGCCGGCGCGCCGTCCTTCGCCCGGCAGCGGAAAGCTGAGGTAGGCGCCGATCACCGTTTCCTCGCCGCCGCGCTCGCGCGAGACCTGGAAGCCGAGCGTCGGATCGGGGCGCCGGTTGCGCCCGGCACGGGTCGCGCCGATTTCCGCCTGCCGCGCCTCGCTGCGCGCCAGGCCGACTTCCGGGCTGGCGGCGACGATCCGGTCGATCCAGGACTGCGCCGTGCCCTCGAGCGGCAGGGGATCGACCGTCTCGCGCGGGGGCTCGAGCGGCAGCCCCGGAAAGCGGCGCGAGAGTTCCAGCGCCGCGTTTTCCTGCCGTGCCCGGGCCTGTGCCGCCTGGGCCTCGGCCTGGGCCAGCGCCGCCTCGGCCTGCACCTGTTCCAGCCGTGCCGCGTCGCCCGCCTTCCGCCGCTTGCGGATGGCCTCGGCCTGCTGCGCCAGCAGACCGGCTTCCGTCGTCCACTGCGTGCTCAGCGCGTCGGCCTTGAGCCACTGGAACCAGGCCGTCAGGAGGAGGCGCCGCTGTGCGTGCAGCGCGCTCCGTTGCGCCGCTTCGGCGACGCCGACGCCGGCGGCGCCCAGCTCGGCGTCGGCGTCGGCCTTGCCGGGCAGGCGCCAGGGGCGCTCCAGCGCGGCGTTCCATTCGCCGAAGCCCTCGGCCGGCGCGGCGGCCGGCGTGCTGCGCCGGCGCTGGCCGCCGAGCCGCAGCGTCCATTCGTGCTCGCCGGCCTCGAGGCGGCGGCGGTTGGCCTGTTCGGCCGCGAGCAGGTTTTCTCCGGCCCGCAGTTCGGGGCTTTGCCGGATGATCCGGTCGATCCGCCCGATCTCGGCGTCCGGGGGCAGGTAGGGGAGGGGAGGCGCCGCCAGGGCACCGCTGGCGCACAGCAGGACGAGGCGCGGCAGCTGGCGCAGGAGCCGCTGCAGGGGGAGGCACGGACGGTTCATGGATGCCCCGCCTCGAGCACCGGCGACAGCCAGTAATAGAGGTTGGCGCGCGGCAGCTGCTCGCGCAGCAGGGCGATCACCGCGCGCATCGCGGCGATTTCGCCGACGATCTGGATCTGCACGCGCGGCGCGTGGCCGCTGACCAGCTCGCCGGCAGCGACCAGGCGGACGGCAGCGCCGTGCCCGTCGACCGCCGTGGCGGTGAAGCCGTCGACCAGATCGGGGCGGCCGAGCAGCAGGTCCTGCGCGAGCCGGGATACGTCCTCGGGGAGGATCAGTGAGAGCAGGACATCATGCATTGCGGTCTCCATGGAAGCGGACGGCGGGTTCGACGCCGTAGCGGCGGAAAAGGATCGGCAGCAGCACCAGCGTCAGCGCGGTCGAGGTGATGAGGCCGCCGATCACCACGATGGCGAGCGGCCGCTGCACCTCCGAGCCGGGGCCGCTGGCGAACAGCATCGGCAGCAGACCGAGCGCGGCGATGCTGGCGGTCATCAGCACCGGCCGAAGGCGGCGGCGGGCGCCTTCGACCACGGCCTCGCCGACCGGCATGCCGCGCGCGAGCAACTGGTTGAAGTGACTGACCATCACGACGCCGTTGAGCACCGCGACGCCGAGCAGCGCGATGAAGCCGACCGAGGCCGGAACCGACAGGTATTCGCCGGAAAGCAGCAGGCCGAAGATGCCGCCGACCAGCGCGAAGGGAATGTTGGCGAGCACCAGCAGTGCCTGCCGCAGCGAGCGGAAGGTCGAAAAGAGCAGGAAGAAGATCAGCGCCAGCGCAACCGGCACCACGATGGACAGGCGCGCCGCGGCGCGCTGCTGGTTCTCGAACTGGCCGCCCCAGCCCAGCTGGTAGCCGTCGGGCAGCGTCACTCCGCGCGCCACGGCGGCCCGGGCGTCCTCGACGAAGCCGACCAGGTCGCGGCCGCTGACATTGGACTGCACCACCACGTAGCGGCGCGCGTTCTCGCGGTCGACCTTGACCGGGCCGTCGACGCGCGACACCCTCGCCACCTCGGCCAGCGGCACACTGCCGCCGCCGGGCAGCGACAGGCGCAGCGCCTCGAAGTCGGCCGGCGAGGCCCGCAGCGCGGCCGGTCCGCGCAGCACCAGCGGCGTGCGCCGCCCCGCCTCGATGACGGTGCCGACCTGGCGCCCCTCGAGCAGCGATTTGAGGTCGTTCTGGACGTCGTCCACGTTCAGCCCCAGGCGACCGGCGGCAAGGCGGTCGACGACCACCCGCAGGTACTGCACGCCGTCGTTCTTCAGGGTGAAGGTGTCCTGCGCGCCGGGCACCTTCCTCACCGTCGCCTCGATCTCCCCGGCCAGGCGGTTCAGGGTGGCGAGATCCGGTCCGAAGATCTTGATCGCGAGGTCGCCGCGCACGCCGGTCAGCATTTCCGAGACGCGCATGTCGATCGGTTGCGTGAAGGCAATCCCGACGCCGGGAAAATCCGCCATCACCTGCCGCAACTGCCCGGCCAGCCATTCCGGGTCGGGCACCCGCCAGCTTTCGCGTGGCGCCAGCACGAGGAAGCTGTCGGTCTGGTTGAGCCCCATCGGATCGAGTCCCAGTTCGTCGGCGCCAGCGCGGGCGACGATGGCCTTTACCTCCGGCACCTTCTCGAGCACCGCCCGCTGCACGCGGCCGTCGATGGCGATGGTCTGCTCGAGTCCGATCGACGGCAGCTTTTCCAGCTGCATGATGAGGTCGCCCTCGTCCATCGTCGGCATGAAGCTCTTGCCGAGCAGGAAGAAGGCGCCGGCGGCGCTGGCCAGCGCCAGCAGCGCGCCGGCCACGAAGCGGCGGCCATTGGCCAGCGCCAGCGTCAGCACCCGCGCATAGAGCGCCGACAGCTTGCGCACCAGCCACGGTTCGTGGTGCACGCCGCGCTTGATCAGCCAGGACGCCAGCACCGGCACCACGGTCAGCGCCAGCAGCAGCGAACTCGACAGCGCGAAGACGATGGTCAGCGCGACCGGCGCGAACATCTTGCCCTCCAGCCCCTGCAGCGTGAGCAGCGGCAGGAAGACGATGACGATGATGGCGATGCCCGAGGCGACCGGTGCCGCCACCTCGCGCGCGGCGCGGTAAACGAGGTGCAGTGTCGGCAGGTTTTCCGGGGCGGAATCGGGACCGTGCGCGAGCTGGTTCTCGACGTTCTCGACCACCACCACCGCCGCATCGACCAGCATGCCGATGGCGATGGCCAGTCCGCCGAGGCTCATCAGGTTGGCCGAGAGGCCAAAGAGGCGCATCAGGATGAAGGTGGCGAGCGCCGAGAGCGGCAGCATCAGGGCCACCACCAGCGCGCTGCGCAGGTTTCCGAGGAAGGCCAGCAGCAGCAGGACGACGAGCACGATCGCCTCGAGCAGCGCCTTCGATACCGTGCCGACGGCCCGGCTGACGAGGTTGCCGCGATCGTAGAAGGGCTCGATGGTGATGCCGGGCGGCAGCATCGGCGCGATCTCGGCGAGCCGCGCCCGGACGCCGGCGACGACGCTCTGCGCGTTGGCGCCGCGCAGGCCGAGGACCAGCCCCTGCACCGCCTCGCCCTGCCCGTTGCGGGTCACCGCGCCATAGCGGGTGAGCGCGCCGAAGCGCACCTCGGCGACGTCGCCGACGCGGACGATGCGCCCGTCCCGGGCCTGGACGACGACGGCGCGCACGTCGTCCAGGGTTTCGATGGCGCCCTCGGCGCGCACCAGCAGCGATTCCTCGCCGTCGGCCAGGCGGCCCGCGCCGTCGTTGCGGTTGTTCGCTTCCAGCGCCGCGCGCAGCGCCGCGAGCGAGAGCCCGCGCGCCGCCAGCAGCTGCGGCTGCGGCACGACCTCGAAGGTCCGCACCTCGCCGCCCAGGCTGTTCACGTCGGCGACGCCGGGAAGGGTGCGCAGCTGCGGACGGATCACCCAGTCGAGCAGCGCCCGCTTCTCGGCGAGCGGGAGGTCGCCCTCGACGGTGAACATGAACATCTCGCCGAGCGGCGTGGTGATCGGGGCCATGCCGCCGGTAACGCCGGGCGGCAGATTGTCCATCGCCGCCGCCAGACGCTCGCCGACCTGCTGGCGCGCCCAGTAGATATCGGTGCCGTCCGCGAAGTCGACGGTGATGTCGGTCAGCGCGTACTTCGAGGTCGAGCGCAGCAGGCGCTGGTGCGGGATGCCGAGGAGTTCCTGCTCGACCGGCACGGCGATGCGGGTTTCCACCTCCTCCGGCGTCATGCCGGGCGCCTTCAGGATGATCTTCACCTGCGTCGTCGAAACGTCGGGGAAGGCGTCGATCGGCAGGTCGCGGAAGGCGACCGCGCCGGCGGCGACGAGCAGCGCGGTGAATACGAGCAGCAGCAGGCGCTGCGTCAGCGAGAAGCGGATCAGGGCGTCGAGCATCATTCGCCGCCCGCGCCGGTGAGCATCGCCTTCAGCCCGGAGACGCCCTTGACCGCGATCCGCTCGTCGGCGGCGAGGCCCTCGACGATGACCCCGTCGCCGCTCTGCCCGAGCACCCTTACCGGCCGTGCGACGAACTGCGTGCCGGCGGCGTCGGCCGCCGTCTGCACGAAGACCATCGCGGCGCCGTCGCTGCGGCTCAGCGCGGCGGCCGGAATGCGCGGTCCGGCTCCCCCGGTGGCGGTGCCGGCGATTTCGACCGCGACGACCTGTCCCGGACGCAGGCTTTCGGCGCCGTTCCGCACCTCGACGCGCAGCAGCACGCTCTGGCTGGCGGCATCCACGGCACGACCGATGGCGATCAGCCGGCCGTTCGCCGGCCCGTCGGCGAGTTTCACCGGCATGCCCTCGCGCAGCGTGGCGGCGAGTTCGAGCGGCGCCTGCACCTCCAGCCACAGCGGGACAAGCCGCGCAATGCGGTAGATCGGCGCCGCGGCCTCGACGCGCTGGCCGAGCTCGGCCTCCTGCGCCAGCACCACGCCGTCGATCGGCGCCGTCAGCGTCAGCGCGCCGCCGAGCCTGCCCGGGGCGGCACCGGCCAGCGCGAGGCCCTGGCGTCGCTCGCCGGCCTGCGCGGCAGCCTGCGCCGCCGCCGCGCGCGTGGCCTGCAGCCGCGCTTCGGCGATCAGCCCTTCGGCGAACAGCAGCTCGTCGCGCTTCAGGTTCTGCTGCTGCAGTGTCGCCTGCGCCGACGCCTGCAGCGCGTCGCGCTGCAGTTCGAGCGCCTGCGGGCTGGCCAGCCGCGCGATCGCCTGTCCGCGCCGCACCGTGTCGCCGGGTGCCACGGACAGCTGCTCGACCAGGCCGGCGAGCGGGGCGCTGACGATGCGCAGCTGCTCGTTCGGGATGCGCACCGTCGCTGGCAGCGTGCCACGGCGGGCCCCGCCGGCTTCGCCGGCCGCTGCGGTTTCGATGCCCAGTGCCTTCAGCTGGGCGGGTTGCAGGATGAGCGGCCCGGCGGCGCCGGCGGCGCCGACGAACACCGCCAGGGGCAGGGCAATGAGGTGACGGAAGGAGAACATGGCGGGACTCGTGGTTGCGAGCCGCCATCCTGGCAGGGGGAAGCTGAACGGAGTATGAACGCCCCCGCGCCGGCGGGGTCAGTCGGCGGCGGGCAGCGTCAGGCGCGCGCGCAGGCCGCCGAGCGGCGAATCCTCGAGCGAGACGTTGCCGCCGTAGAGCTGGGCGAGGTCGGCAACGATGGCCAGGCCGAGCCCGCTGCCCGGGACCCGCTCGTCGGCGCGCACGCCGCGCTGCAGGACGGCGGCGCGCCGCCCGGCGGGCAATCCGTCGCCGTCGTCGTCGATGACGATGTCGAGCCGGCCGTCCGCCACGCGGGCGCTCGCCTCGACGCGCCGCGCGGCCCACTTGCAGGCGTTGTCGAGCAGGTTGCCGAGCATTTCCTGAAGATCCTGCGCGTCGCCGTGGAAGCAGGGGTCGCCGGGCAGCGGCGCGATCGTCAGCGTCAGCTCGCGCGCGGCGTGCAGGCGGCGCATCGCGCGCGCCAGACCGTCGAGCACCGGTGCGAGCGGCGCGCGCGCGCCGGGCAGGCGGTTCGCCGCGGCCTGCGCGCGCGCGAGGTGGTAATCGATCTGCCGCCGCGCGCCGTCCACCTGCTCGACGACGGTGCGCGCCGGGACGGCTTCGCCTCCGGCTGCTGCGTTGGCGAGAATGCTCAGGGGGGTCTTCAGCGCGTGCGCGAGATTGCCGGCCTGCGTGCGCGCGCGCTCGACGATGCCGGCGTTCTGCGCGAGCACGCTGTTGAATTCATCGACCAGCGGCGCGATTTCCGCCGGGTAGTCGCCCTCCAGCCGCTGCGCCCCGCCCCGGCGGATGCCCTCCAGCCCTTGCCGCAGGGCGCGCAGCGGCGACAGGCCGACGCCCACCTGCATCAGCGCGGCCGCCGTCAGTCCGGCGCCGAGCACGCCGAGCGCGAGCCAGAGCACGTCCTGGAAGCGGGCAACCGGTTCGTTCATCTGCGCCTCGTCGGCGGCGGCGATCAGCCGGAACAGGCGGGAGCTGCCGTCCGGCGCGTCGTCCAGGCGAATCGTCCTTTCGATCATTCCGAGCATCCGGCCATCCGGGCCGGGAATGCGGTGCCGGTGCATCTCGCCGTTGGCCAGGGTGTCCTGCGGCACCGCGAGCGCGCGGTCCCACAGCGAGCGGGAGCGCAGCACGCCGGTGTCGCCGTCGAGCACGTCGACCTGCCAGTAGCACCCGGAGTAGGGACGGCTCAGGCGCGGGTCGCTGAGCGGAAGGGCGAGGATCGGCCGGCCGCCGTCGTCGAGCGCGAGGTTCGCCGTCAGCTGGTCGAGATGCGTCTGCAGCTCGGCGTGGAACTGTTCGCTGACGTGCTCGCGGAACAGGTTGCCGAGCGTCCACCCGGCGATCACGACGGTCGCGGCGATCCAGACCAGCGTGCCGGCGACGAGGCGGACGCGCAGCGAGCCGCGCCAGGCACGCATCAGGGCCGATCCTGCGCCCGCAGGCGGTAACCGAGGCCGCGAACGGTTTCGATCATCCCCGGCGGCAGCTTCTTGCGCAGGCGGGCGATGAATACCTCGACGGTGTTCGAGTCGCGGTCGAAATCCTGCGCGTAGATGTGCTCGACCAGATCGCTGCGCGAGATCGCCTCGCCCTGGTGATGCATCAGGTAGGACAGTACGCGGAATTCGTGGCTGGTCAGCGTCAGCGTCTGGCCGTCCAGCATTGCCCGGCCCTGACGCGTGTCGAGCACCAGCGGGCCGCAGGCGATCTCGGCACTGGCGTGGCCGCCGGCGCGGCGGATCAGCGCGCGCAGCCGCGCCAGCAGTTCCTCCATGTGGAAGGGCTTGGCCAGATAGTCGTCGGCGCCGGCGTCGATGCCGGCCACCTTTTCGTGCCAGCTGTCGCGCGCGGTGAGGATCAGCACCGGCATCGTCCTGCCGGCGGCCCGCCATTTTCTCAGCACGGTGAGACCGTCCATGCGCGGCAGGCCGAGATCGAGGATCGCCGCATCGTAGGGTTCGCTGTCACCGAGAAAGTGCGCGTCCACGCCGTTGTCGGCGCGATCGGTCACGTAGCCCGCCGCCGCCAGCGCCTCCGCCAGCTGCGCCTGCAGCGTCGGTTCGTCCTCGACCACCAGGATGCGCATCAGGGCGTTCCCTTCGCCGGCGCGTCCGGAGCGTTCGGTCCCTCCGGCGCCTCCGGCCCCTTCGCGCGGCTGCCGAGCACACGGCCGTCGCGCGCGTCGACCTTCAGGCGGATCAGCGCACCGCCGCGCTGCAGCACCTTGACCTTGTAGACCCAGCGCGCATCGTGTCCGCGCTCGAGCTCGACGTCGATCACCTGTCCCGGGTGGCTTTGTTCGACGCGTTCGAGCACGTGCGAGAGCGGCAGGATCTCGCCGGCTTCCAGCGCCTGTCGCGCCCGGTCGTGGTCGCCGCCGGAATGGGCGTGGGCGGAATGAGCGAAGGCCAGCGCCGCCAGCAGGCCGGCGGCGCACGGCAGTGCCCGCCAGGCCGGGCGGGCGCGAGGGGGGGCTGGGCAAGGTCGGGTCATGGCGGTGGCGCTCCGGTGGCGATCCAGGTTCGGTGGCAGTTCCGTTTCTAGCGCGGGCGGGGTTAACCGGGGATGAACGGCCGGTTCAGCTTCGGTTCAGCCGCGCGCAGGCATCCTTGCGTCAATTTCCACCTCATCGAGGGGCTTGTCATGAAACCGTTTGTCCGTCCGTTCGCGCTGATTGTCGCCGCGCTGTCGTCCCTGCCGGCGGGGGCTGCCTCGCACGAGGCGCAGCTTGCCGCGTACGCCTCGGCGGCCCGCGCCGCCAGTCCGGCTTTCGCGGGGTTCTCCGCGGAGCGCGGCAAGGCGTTGCACCTGCGGCATTTTGCCGGCGGCAAGCCGGACACGCCGGCGTGCGCCACGTGCCACGGCACCGACCCGCGCGCTGCCGGGCGCACGCCGGCGGGCAAGGTCGTCGAGGCGATGGCGATTTCCATCACCCCGGCACGTTACACCGATCCGGCCAAGGTCGAGAAGTGGTTCCGGCGCAACTGCACCGAAGTGCTGGGCCGCGAATGCACTCCCCTCGAGAAGGGCGACTGGCTGAGCTTCATGCTCGGTCAGTAGGCGCTTTCGATGATCCCGGGAAAGGAGTCCACCATGATTGCGAAATTTTCAGCGGATTTTCCGTGGCGATCGCTGCTGCCCGGTGTCGTCGCCCTGGCCGTTTCCGCCGTGGTGCTCGGCCACGCGCAGGCCGGCGGCCGCCATTATTTTCCGCCGGTCGACGATCCGCTGGTCGTCGAGGAATGCGGCAGCTGTCATCTCGCCTTCGCGCCGTCGATGCTGCCGGCCGCGTCCTGGGCGCGGATGATGGCCGATCTGAAGAATCATTTCGGCGACGACGCTTCGCTCGATCCTGCCGTCGCCGCGAAGATCGCCGCCTATCTGACCGATCGCGCCGGCGATCGCGGCGGGCAGCGCCATGGCGAAAAACTGCTGCGCGGCGTCGCGACGGCCGCGCCGGACGGTGGGGCGCCGCTGCGCATCACCGAGCTGCCGCGATGGGTGCGCGAACACCGCAAGGTTCCCGACTGGGAATGGCGGCATCGGGACGTGCGCACGCGCGCCAACTGTACTGCCTGCCACGTCGATGCCGCCAAGGGTTATTACGACGATTGAGATGAGATGCGGCGGTCACGGCCAGCGCCAGCGCTTCGTGACCGCCATTCCGGTCCCGACGAATGGAGGATTCCGTCATGAATCAAGAGCACAAACCGGCACTGCCGGCTTTCCTGGCGCTGCTTGCCGCGCTGCTTGCCCTGCCCGCGAACGCGGACGATTCCGGCGGGACGGCGTGGTTGCCCCTCGGCGAGGTTGTCCGCCGGCTCGAGGCCGCCGGCTACCGCAACATCGAGAAGGTCGAGCGCGAGCATGGTCTCTACGAGGCGCGGGCGACCGGCCGGGATGGCGAACGGGTCAAGCTGACCGTCCATCCCCGCACTGGCGAGATCGCGCGGTACGGCGCGCGCCGCGAGGGCGGGGGCGCGCTCGAGCGCGACGGCCGGCCGCCGGCGCCGGAGTGCACCAAGCGTCGTTGCCGCGACGACCTGCCGGCGCCGCTGCCCGCGACGGGTCGGGTCGGGCAGCCCGCTCAATGAGGAGCCGATGATGAGAACACTGCTTGCCGCGCTATGCGCGCTGGTCGTTGCCGTCTGGGGTGCCGCGGTCGCACAGGCGGCTTACCCCGCCACGGCGCATCCGTGGTGGATCGCCCGCCGCGAGGCGATGCTGCTGACCGGGTATCTGTCGTTCGCGCTGATGGCGCTGGCGATGTACCTGTCGACCCGGCCGGCCTGGCTGGAGGGGCCGCTGGGCGGGATGGACCGGGTCTACCGGACGCACCGCTGGGCCGGCATCCTCGGCATCGGCCTGGCGGCGGCGCACTGGCTGGTCGACATGAGCGGCGACCTCCTCAAGTCCGTCATCGGGCGCGAGGGCCGCGTGCCGAAGGAACCCCTTTCCGGCGTGCTCGACGCCCTGCGCCATCTTTCCAAGGACATGGGCGAATGGGCCATCTACGCCCTGCTGGCGATGCTGGCGATCACCCTGTGGAAGCGCTTTCCTTACCGGACCTGGCGTCTTCTGCATCGCTCGATGCCGGTGATCTTCCTGATGCTGGCGCTGCATGCCGCCCTGCTGGCGCCCCGTGCCTACTGGACGCAACCGGCCGGCCTGCTGCTGGCCGTGCTGATCGCCGCCGGCGGTTGGGGCGCGCTGCGCGCGCTGTTCGGCGGCATCGGGCGGGCCCGGGCGGTGAGCGGCGAGATCGTCGCGGTCGAGCAACCGGCGCCCGGGGTGACCGGCGTCCGCTGCCGGCTGGGCGCGGGTTGGCGCGGCCATCGTCCCGGCCAGTTCGCCTTCGTGACCTTCGATGCCGGCGAGGGCGCGCATCCCTTCACCATCGCCAGTGCCGACCGGGGCGACGGGACGCTGAGCTTCCAGATCAAGGCCCTCGGCGACTACACCGCGACCCTGGCGCAGCGTCTGGCGCCGGGACAGGCGGTGCGCGTGGAGGGGCCCTATGGCCGTTTCGACGTGGCCCGCTGCAATCGCCGCGCACGGCAGATCTGGATCGCCGGCGGCATCGGGGTGACGCCCTTCCTGGCCTGGCTCGAATCGCTGCAATCCGCGCCGGAGACGGCGCCGGTCGCCGAGCTGCACTATTGCACGCGCGACCAGTCCGCCGATCCTTTCGTGCCCCGGCTGCGCGCCCTGTGCGCGGCGCTGCCCGGCATCCGCCTGCATGTCCACGACGCGCACCGGGGCGAATCGCTGCGGGCCGAGTCGCTGGGCGATGCGCGCCATTCCGAAATCTGGTTCTGCGGCCCCGGCGGTCTGGCCGCCGCGCTGCGCGCGGGGCTCGCGCGCGCCGGCATGCGTCCGCGCTTTCACCAGGAGGCGTTCGAAATGCGTTGAACGCCGGCTCCGGCGCATCCCTTACCCTGTTGTCCACCTACCCCATCCGTCCGGTCGACCGACGCGCGTTGCGTTCCGGGGCCGGCGGAGCATCCACCGAAGGAGATCGTAACGATGAAGAAGTTCAACACCCTGCTGCTGGCCACCGTCCTCGGACTGAGCGTCGCCGGACCGGGCGGCGCGAGCGAACGCGCCGCGCCCGCGCACGATCATGCGCATGAACACGGCGCCGAGGCGACGACGCTGCAGCTCAACGATGGGCGGAAATGGGAGACCGACGCGCCGCTGCGCGCGTCGATGGGGCGAATCCGCAAGGCGATGTCCGGCGCCCTGCACGCGATCCACGCCGACCGCCTGTCGCCGAAGGCGTATGACCGGCTGGCGCAGACGGTGGAGCGGGAAGTGGGGCGGATCGTCGCGGAGTGCCGCCTGCCGGCGGCCGCCGATGCGCAGCTGCACCTCGTGGTCGCCGAGCTCCTGGCCGGAGCCGAGCGGATGGCCGGCAAGGCCGACGGTCAGCGGCGCGCGGGCGCCGTGCAGGTGATCGGTGCGCTGGACGATTACGGCGGCCATTTCGATCACGCCGGATTCAAGCCGCTCGCCCACTGAGCGGGCATTCGCCCGGCCCGGCCCCCGCGGCGGGCCGGGCGGGCCTCAGATGCGGAAGCGGGCGATGGCGCGCCGGCTCTCGCCGGCGAGGGCTTCCAGGCGACCGGCGGTTTCCGCCGTGGCGCGGCTGGCGGCGCTGTTCTCCTCCGACATCCGGGCGATGTTCTCGACGTTGGCGGCGATATCGTTGCTGACCGTGCTCTGTTCCTTGAGTGCGCTCGAGATGTCGGTGACCACGCCGACCACGCGCTGCGCGCCGTCGTTGATGGCCAGCATCGATTCGCTGGTGCGCCGTGCCAGGCGGACCCCCTCGTCGACCCGCGTCACCGTTCCGCTCATGCTGGCGACGGCGTGATTCGCGCTCGACTGCACGGCGACCACCATGTCGCTGATTTCCGTCGTGGCCTTGGCGGTGCGCTCGGCCAGCTTGCGCACCTCGTCGGCGACCACCGCGAAGCCGCGACCCTGTTCGCCGGCGCGGGCGGCTTCGATGGCGGCATTGAGCGCCAGCAGGTTGGTCTGCTCGGCGACCTCCCGGATCACGCCGATGATGCTGCTGATGCGCTCGGAGTTCTCGCCCATCTCGCGGATGGTCTGCGCGGCTTCGCTGACGGTGGCGGCAATGCGCTGCATCTCGGCGACGGTTTCGCCGATCGCCCGGTCGCCTTCCTGCGACAGCTGGCCGGTCTGCGCGGTGACGCCGTGCGCGTCGCGGGCGCTGTCGGAGACATGGGTGATCGATACCGTCATCTGCTCGACGGCCGCCGCCATCGCGGCCGCCGCCTCCGACTGCTGCACCGTGGCGCTGGCCACCTGGGCGGAGGCGCTGGCCATGCCCTGCGCCGAGGCGGCGACGCTGTCGGCGTTGCCGCGCAGTTCCGCCAGCATGTCGCGCAGGTTCTGCTGCATCCGCCGGGTGGCGGCCAGCAGGCTCTGCGTGTCGCCGGCGCGTACCGGGATCTGGCCGGTCAGGTCGCCGCCGGCGATCTGGTCGATCACCGCCTTGGCGGTCGCCGGCTCGCCGCCCAGCGGTCCGGTGACCGAGCGGATGATCCAGACGGCGGTGCCGCTGGCGAGGACCAGCGCCAGTGCCACGATCAGCAGCAGCAGGTTGCGGGCGCCCTTGTGGCTGGCGTGCGCTTCCTCCCCGGCAGCGGCGACCCGCGCCTTCTGGTAGTCGTTGAATTCGGCCAGCGCCGCCTGGTAGCGCTGCAGCACCGGGCGCAGCTGATTGTTGAGGAAGGCGCGGGATTCCTCGCGCGCGCCGCGCTCGATCAGGGCGATCAGTTTTTCCTGGCCGTCGACGTAGACCAGCCGTTCCGCCTTCGCCCGCGTCAGGATTTCGCGTCCCTGCGGCGTGGTGACCAGCGGCCACAGCCGTTCGACGTCCTGCAGGATCGACTGGCGGTTCTCCAGGATGCGCGCCTTCTGCCGGGCGACGTCGTCGCTGCCGTCGGCGAGCATCATGTTGCGCAGGCCGATGGCGATCTGGCTGGTCTTGTGGATGATCTCGTTGCTGAGCCGCATCATTTCCACCTGCTGCTCGATGCCGGCGGTGTTCTCGTCGAGGCGGGCCAGGCGGGAAATGCCGATGGCCGCGGTGATGACGGTCAACAGGATGACGATGCCGAAGCCGAGGCTCAGGCGGGTGGCGGTGCTGAGGTTCTTCATGGGGGCGGTTTCCGGCGATCTTGTTGTTGATGGGCGGGCCGCAGTCTACGCACTGCTTTTCGCGCTGTCTAAGCAAAAAGTCATACTTTGAGCAAAATGGCGCGGCGCAGTGCTGTCCCGGATTGCCGCGCCGCGCTCAGTTTCCCCGCTCAGCCTCCCAGCCAGTGCCGGCGCAGCGCGTTGGCGCGCGCTGCCGCTTCAAGGCGGACGGTGTCGCGGAGCGGTGGCGCCAGGGTGACGCTGAATTCACGCAGTTCGTCGCGCCGGAAGGCGTGCAGGCGGACCGTCTGGCCGGGGCGCCGGCGGGCCAGCAGGCTGTCCAGGCTGGCCGCCGTGACGCGCAATCCGTCGAGGGCGACCAGGCGGTCGCCGGCCGAGAGGCCGGCTGCCTGCGCGGGGCCGCCGTCGTATACGGTGGCGAGGCGGATTTCTCCGTGTTCGCTGGCGGTCTTCACGCCGAGGTCGGGACTGCCGCTGCCCGTCCAGTGCAGGCGGATGCCGAAGGGACGCAGCAGCCGCGCCAGCGGCAGGTCGCGCGTGCCATGCACGGCGTCCTGGAAGAAGCGGCGCAGCGGCAGGCCCGAGAGCGCTTCGGCCAGCGTCCGCAGGGTGTCGTCGCCGACGCCGCGGCCGGTCTTGCCGTGTCCTTCCCACAGCGCGCGCATCGCGTCGTCGAGCGAAACCCGGCCCCGCGTGCCGGCGCGCAGCGTGAGATCGAGGGCGAGGGCGACGAGGGCGCCCTTGGCGTAGTAGCTGACCACGGCATTGGGGGTGTTCTCGTCCGGCCGGTAGTACTTGCTCCAGGCGTCGAAGCTCGATTCGGCCAGGGTCTGGCGCAGGCGGCCGGGGCCGCGCTGGACGTTGGCGATGGTCTTCGCGGTGAGCGCCAGCCAGTCCGCCAGTCCGATGACGCCGCTGCGCAGCAGGGCGAGGTCGTCGTAGTAGGAGGTGAAACCCTCGAACAGCCAGAGCAGTTCGGTGTGATTCTCGGCGTCGAGGTCGTAGGGGATGAAGGCCGCTGGCTTGATGCGCTTGACGTGCCAGGTGTGGAAATACTCGTGGCTGCAGAGGCCGAGGAAGGTCCGGTAACGTTCGGGCAGACCGCGCATGCCGGAGTGGGGCAGGTCGTCGCGGGCGCAGAGGAGGGCGGTCGAAGCGCGATGCTCGAGGCCGCCGTAGCCCTCGCCGACGGCGGTGACGAGGAATACATAGCGGCGCATCGGCGCGGGTTCGCCGAACAGGCGGATCTGCCATTCGCAGACGCGCCGGAGGTCGGCGCACAGGCGCGCCGTGTCGCAGTCATGCACGCCGGTGATGGCGATCTCGTGCGGGACACCGCAGGCGCTGAAGCGGGCGAGGGTGAATTCGCCCATCTCCACCGGGTGGTCGATCAGTTCGTCGTAGTCGGCGGCACGGTAGCACCCGAAGCCGTGCAGGCGGGCCGCGCCGGGCTCGCCGCGCGCCGGCTCGAGGGCGGTGGCCACGCGCCAGCCGGCGTAGCGCGCCCCGGCCGGGGGCTGCAGGTCGACCAGGCAGGGCGCCGCTTCGTGCCCGAGCGCGCGCAGGAACACGCTGGTGCCGTTGAAGAAGGCGTGCGTGTCGTCGAGGTGGGCGCCGCGCACCGAGAGGTCCCAGGCGTAAATCTCGCAGGTGACGGTGAGCGCCTCGCCGGTGCGCAGCGGCGGCGCCTGCCAGGTGTGCTTGTCGAGCTTGACGAGATCGAGCGGTCGGGACGGGCGGCCGGCCGCCACCGCGCAGGCCCGGATGGCGACGATGTGGCGGGCGAAGTCGCGGATCAGGTAGGAGCCGGGAATCCAGGCCGGCAGGGCCAGACGCTGGCCGTCGGGCGCGGGCGCCGGGACGGTGCAGGTAACCTCGAAGCGGTGTGCGGCGGGGTCGAGCGGGCGGAGGGCGTAGCGGATCGGGGGCGTTTTCATCGGGCGGACGGGCGCGGTGGAACCAGTGCGCATTGTAGTGGCGGGGCGCGAGGCGTGCGGCGGGTCGCTCGTTCGGATTTCCGGACGCCGGTCCGGTTCGCCGTTCGGCTGTCCGAACGGCGAACCGTCGGGCGCCGGCGCGGTTTTCGTGTTTTCAATGACTTGGCCCTTCCTTTCGGGCTGGCACGCGCTGTGCTATCCCTGTAGGGACGGGTTCTGCCCGCCAATCCGACCGATCGATCAGAACGCAGGAGACAGGACAACATGACTACCCTTCGCACCCTCTGCCGCCCCTTTCTCGCGCTGAGCGCCGTGGCCGCCGCGCTGCTGGCCTCGCCCGCGCAGGCCCAGGAACTGACCGGCACGCTCAAGAAAATCAAGGACACCGGCACCATTTCGCTGGGCCACCGCGAGTCCTCGATTCCCTTCTCGTATTACGACGACAAGCAGCAGGTGGTCGGCTATTCGCACGAGCTGATGCTGAAGGTGGTCGATGCGGTGAAGGCGGAACTGAAGCTGCAGTCGCTCAACATCAAGCTGATGCCGGTCACCTCGTCGAACCGCATCACGCTGGTGCAGAACGGCTCGGTGGACATCGAGTGCGGTTCGACCACCAACAATGCCGAGCGCCAGAAGCAGGTCGGCTTCTCCAACACCATCTTCATCATCGGCACGCGCCTGATGACCAGGAAGACCTCGGGCATCCAGGACTTCGCCGACCTCGCCGGCAAGAACGTGGTGACCACCGCCGGCACCACCTCCGAGCGCCTGCTGCGCCGGATGAACGAGGAAAAGCAGATGAAGATGAACATCATCTCGGCGAAGGACCACGGCGAGAGCTTCCTCACCCTGGAGACCGGACGCGCCGTCGCGTTCATGATGGACGATGCGCTGCTCTACGGCGAGATGGCCAAGGCCAAGCGCGCCAGCGACTGGGTGGTGGTCGGCACGCCGCAGTCGTTCGAGGCCTACGGCTGCATGATGCGCAAGGACGATCCGGCCTTCAAGAAGGTGGTCGACGCCGCCCTGGCCCGCGCGATGACGTCCGGTGAGGCCGAGAAGATCTACGCGCGCTGGTTCCAGCAGCCGATCCCGCCGAAGGGGCTGAACCTCGGCTTCCCGCTTTCGGAGGCCATGCAGCAGATCTACAAGGCGCCGAACGACAAGGCCTTCGAGTGATACCCGCCGGCGCCCGGGCCGCCGGTCCGGGCGCTTCACGTGCCGGAGAGTGCAAATGGCTTACAACTGGAACTGGGGCGTCTTCCTGCAGGTGACGCCGACCGGGGGCGAAGAGTCCTATCTCGACTGGATGGCCTACGGCTTCAAGATGACCGTCGGCCTGTCGCTGTCGGCCTGGGTGCTGGCGTTGCTGTTCGGCGCCGTGATCGGCGTGCTGCGCACCGTCCCCAACCGCTGGCTGGCGGGTTTTGCCACCGCCTGGGTCGAGATCTTCCGCAACATCCCGCTGCTGGTGCAGCTCTTCCTCTGGTATTTCGTGCTGCCCGAGCTCTTGCCGCCGACGCTGGGCGATGCCTTCAAGCAGAGTCACCCGGTGTTCCAGCAGTTCTTCGCCTCGATGCTCTGCCTGGCGCTGTTCACCAGCGCCCGTGTCGCCGAGCAGGTGCGCTCGGGCATCGAGTCCCTGCCGCGCGGGCAGAAGAACGCTGGCCTGGCGATGGGTTTCACGTTGCCGCAGACCTACCGCTTCGTGCTGCTGCCGATGGCTTTCCGCATCGTGGTGCCGCCGCTCACCTCGGAATTCCTCAACATCTTCAAGAATTCCGCGGTCTGCTCGACGATCGGCCTGCTCGAGCTTGCCGCGCAGGGGCGCCAGCTGGTCGATTACACCGCGCAGCCCTACGAATCCTTCATTGCCGTCACGCTGGCCTACCTGGTCATCAACGTGGTGGTGATGGCCGGCATGCGCTGGCTGGAGGCGCGCGTGCGCATCCCCGGCTTCATCGGAGGCAAGTGATCATGTACGAATTCGACTGGACCTCGATTCCCGGCGCGCTGCCCTTCCTCTGGCAGGGCATGCTCGTCTCGCTGAAGATCACCGCCGTCGCGGTGGTCTTCGGCATCGCCTGGGGCACCGTGCTGGCGATGATGCGGCTGTCGTCGCTGCGTCCGCTGGCGTGGTTCGCCGCCGGCTATGTGAACCTCTTCCGCGCCGTGCCGCTGGTGATGGTGCTGCTCTGGTTCTTCCTGATCGTGCCGCAGCTGCTCGAACGCCTGCTCGGGCTGCCGCCCGGCGCCGACGTGCGCCTGGCCTCGGCGATGACCGGCTTCGCGCTGTTCGAGGCGGCCTACTATTCGGAGATCATCCGCGCCGGCATCCAGTCGGTGTCGAAGGGGCAGATGGCCGCCGCCAGCGCGCTTGGCATGACCTACGGCCAGGCCATGCGCCTGGTGGTGCTGCCGCAGGCTTTCCGCAACATGGTGCCGCTGCTGCTCACGCAGGGCATCATCCTGTTCCAGGACACCTCGCTGGTCTATGTGTCGGCGCTTGCCGATTTCTTCGGCGCGGCCTACAAGGTCGGCGACCGCGACGGCCGTCTCGTCGAGCTGCTGCTCTTCGCCGGCGCGGTCTATTTCGTCATCTGCTTCGCGGCTTCGCAGCTCGTCCGCCGCTACCAGAAAAAACTGAAGACGGCGTAAGCCACGGGAGATATCCGATGATCACGATCGACAATGTCAGCAAGCATTACGGCGCCTTCCAGGTGCTCACCGACTGCAGCACGAAGGTCAGCAAGGGCGAGGTGGTGGTGGTGTGCGGGCCGTCCGGCTCCGGAAAGTCCACGCTCATCAAGTGCGTCAATGGCCTCGAGCCCTTCCAGAGCGGCGAGATTCTCGTCAACGGGATCTCGGTCGGCGACCCGAAGACCAATCTTTCCCGGTTGCGCGCGCACGTCGGCATGGTTTTCCAGAATTTCGAGCTGTTCCCGCACCTGACCATCATCGACAACCTGACCATCGCGCAGATCCGGGTGCTCGGCCGCGGACGCGACGAGGCGACGCAGAAGGGCCTGCAGCTGCTCGAGCGGGTCGGCCTCAAGGCGCATGCCGCCAAGCATCCGGGCCAGCTTTCCGGCGGCCAGCAGCAGCGCGTGGCGATCGCCCGGGCGCTGGCCATGGACCCGATCTGCATGCTCTTCGACGAGCCCACCTCGGCGCTCGACCCGGAGATGGTCAACGAGGTGCTCGACGTGATGACCGAGCTGGCCCAGGAGGGCATGACCATGATGTGCGTGACGCACGAGATGGGCTTCGCCCGCCGCGTCGCGAACCGGGTGATCTTCATGGACCAGGGACGCATCGTCGAGGACGACGCCAAGGAAGCCTTCTTCGCCAATCCGCGCTCGGAGCGCGCGCGGCAGTTCCTGGCCAAGATCCTGCACCACTGAGCAACCGTCACCGCTCCGCACGGGGCGACAGGAGGCAAGCATGACCACCCGCATGGAACACGACCTGCTCGGCGAGGCGGCGGTACCCGCCGAGGCTTACTGGGGCATCCACACGCTGCGCGCGATCGAGAACTATCCGATCACCGGCAAGCCGATCGGCAGTTACGGCGATCTGATCCGCGCGCTGGCGCTGGTCAAGCACGCCGCCGCGCTGGCCAACCGCGAACTCGGCCAGCTCGACGAGCGGCGCGCCGGGGCCATCGTCGCTGCCTGCCAGGAGATCGAGGCGGGCCGGCTGCACGAGGCCTTCGTCGTCGATGTCATCCAGGGGGGCGCCGGCACCTCGACCAACATGAACGCCAACGAGGTGATCGCCAACCGGGCGCTGGAGCTGCTCGGCCACGCCCGCGGCGATTACGCCGAGCTGCATCCGCTCAACCACGTGAACATGTCGCAGAGCACCAACGACGTGTATCCGACCGCGCTGCGCGTCGCCGCGTGCTTCGGCATCGCCCGCCTGCAGGCGGCGATGGCGGTGCTGCGCGAGGCCTTTGCCGCCAAGGCCGAGGAATTCGCCGATGTGCTGAAGATCGGCCGCACGCAGCTGCAGGACGCGGTGCCGATGACGCTCGGACAGGAGTTCTCGACCTACGCGGTGATGCTCGGCGAGGACGAGGCGCGTCTTGGCGAGGCGGTGGCGCTGATCCGCGAGATCAACCTCGGGGCGACGGCGATCGGCACCGGCATCAACACCGACATCCGCTATTCGCGGCTGGCGATCGGACATCTCTCGCGGCTTTCCGGGCTGGCGCTCGAGCCGGCACCCAACCTGATCGAGGCGACACAGGATTGCGGTGCCTTCGTGCAGCTTTCCGGTGTGCTCAAGCGCGTGGCCAGCAAGCTCTCCAAGACCTGCAACGATCTGCGCCTGCTCTCCTCCGGGCCGCAGGCCGGCCTCAACGAGATCCGTCTGCCGCCCCGCGCCGCCGGGTCGTCGATCATGCCGGGCAAGGTCAATCCGGTGATCCCGGAGGTGGTCAACCAGATCGCCTTCGAAGTGATCGGCAACGATGTCACCATCACCCTGGCCGCCGAGGCCGGCCAGTTGCAGCTCAACGCCTTCGAGCCGATCATCGGGCACAGCCTGTTCAAGAGCGTCGAACACCTGATCGCCGGTTGCCGCACGCTGACCGAGCACTGCGTGCGGGGCATCACCGCCAACCGCGAACTGCTCGCCGAGCGGGTGCGCACCTCGGCCGGACTGGCCACCGCGCTCAACCCCCACCTCGGTTACGAGAACGCCACGCGCATCGCGCAGGAGGCGCTGCGGACCGGGCGCGGCGTCGCCGAGCTGGTCGAGGAGATGGGCCTGATGTCGCGCGAGGAGCTCGAGCGCGTGTTGCGTCCCGAGGTGCTCACCGCGCCGCGCCGGCCGGCCTGAGCCCGGGCCTGACGCCGATTCCGACGCTCCGTCCCGGGCGCCATCCCCGTACAATGGGGCGCTTCGTTCGTTGCGTCCGCCCCGCCTCTTCCGATGACCGCCCATGAACCGATGTCCGCAGCCCGTCGCCTGGTCCGGCGGCGGGTCGCGGGCGTCGCCCTGATGCTCTGCCTGCTGGCGCTCGCCGGACTGGCCGGCTACCGCCTCGCGGAACGCGCCGCGCTGCGCGACCTGCGTGCCGATACCGGTCACCAGCTCGACCTGATGGCCGCCGCGGTCGACCGCGAGGTGACGCGGCATGCGCACATTCCCGGTGCCGTCGGACTCAACCCCGAGGTGCTCGCGCTGTTGCGCCGGCCAGCCGCGCGCGATGCGCTGCAGGGGCCGGCGAACCGCTATCTGGAACGCCTCAATGCGCATATCGACGGTCTGGCCGTCTTCGTCCTCGATCTCGACGGCGTGGTCGTTGCGTCGAGCGACTGGATCTACTCCGACAACGTGCTCGGCGCGGATTTTTCCTATCGTCCGTTTTTCCGCGCGGCGGCAGGCGGGACGCCCTACCGGCAGTACGGGGTCGATGCCATCCGCAACGAGCCCGGTTATTTCTTCGCGCATCCGATCCGCGATGAGTCGCAGGAGTGGCGCGTCATCGGCGTCGCCGTCGTGAAGAGCGGCATCGCCAGCCTCGAGCGGCGCTGGCTGGCGCAGGAGGTGAGCACGGGGCCGGCGCTGATCGCCGACGGCAACGGCGTGGTCCTGCTCGCCTCGCCGGCGAGCTGGAAGTACGCCACCCTGAAGCCGCTTTCCGGCGAGGTGATCGCCGAGATCGGCCGGCACCA